>JAFDVU010000004.1 GCA_018268835.1 Acidobacteriota bacterium
GACACCCCGCTGGCCGGCGTCGGCAGCTTCCAGATGTCGTTCGGCGGGGACAAGGCGCTCTATCGTCAGGGCGAGAACTGGATCATCGCGGCACTGCGGCCGATGGCCACCGGGCCGGGTGGAACAGCACCTCCCGCGACACCGCCCGCCACCGCGGGCCAGGGCGCGCTGAAGACCGCCGGCATTGAAGTGCGCGTCGATCCAGTCCAGGAATGGAGCCAAATGTACCGCGAGGCGTGGCGGGTCGAACGGGACTGGTTCTACGACCGCAACCTCCACGGCCTGGACCTCAAGGCGGTCGAGAAGCAATACGAGCCCTACCTGCGCAACGTGGCATCCCGCAACGACCTCACCTATCTGTTCCAGGAGATGTTGGGAAATATCACGGTCAGCCATATGGGAACCGGTGGCGGCGATACGCCGGAAGTGAAGCGCGTCCAAACCGGCCTGTTGGGCGCCGATTACGAGGTTGCGGGCGGCCGGTACCGTTTCTCCAAGGTCTACAGCGGCGAGAACTGGAACCCGCAGCTTCGCGCGCCGCTCACGCAGCCGGGAGTGAACGTGAAAGCGGGCGAGTATCTGCTCGCGGTCAACGGCCGCGAGGTTCGTCCTCCGGAAAACGTGTATAGCTTCTTCGAAGGTCTCGCCGGGAAATCGGTGCTGCTGCGAGTAGGGCCGGACGCGAGCGGGGCCGGGTCGCGCGAAGTAACGGTGGTCCCGGTGGCGGACGAGAGCCGCTTACGAAACCTCTACTGGATTGAGGAAAACCGGCGCAAAGTCGATCAGATGACGGGCGGTAAAGTGGCCTACATCTACATGCCTGATACGGCCAACGGCGGATTGACCGCGTTCAATCGCTATTTCTACGCCCAGATCGGAAAGCAGGCGGCCATCGTGGACGAACGTTTCAATGGTGGCGGCCTGCTGGCAACCGACATCGCCGAGATTCTCAATCGTAAGCCGCTCAGCGCCGCAGCCAATCGGGTGGGAACCGACCTGGTGCAACCGCAGGGCATTTTCGGGCCGAAGGTGATGATTATCAACGAGCGCGCCGGATCGGGCGGCGATGCCATGCCCTGGTACTTCAGGCGCGCCGGCGTGGGCAAACTGATCGGAACCCGCACGTGGGGCGGCTTGGTAGGGATGGCTGGAGGCCCGCCGCTCATGGATGGAGGTTTCGTGGGAGCGCCCAGTTCCGGCATCTACAACCCGCTCACAGGAGAGTGGGAAGTGGAAAACGTCGGCGTGCCTCCGGATATCGAGGTGGAGCAGGACCCGGCACTGGTTCGGAAGGGTCGTGACCCACAACTGGAGAGGGCGGTTGAAGTGATCCTGGAAGAACTCAGGAAGAATCCGCCTCCCGTACTCCGGCGGCCGGCGTTTCCGACCTACAACCGCCCCGCCGCGCATTAGATCAGGATTCCTTGCGAAGCCGAACCTGATCTTGTCGTTGCTCCAGTCGCTGTATTATTATCCGAATCTGGCCGAACGGGTTTGTCTGCGGCCATGATTGGGGGCATCGAAATGATGACAGGGAGGGGACCTGCACGAGGAAGATCAGCAAGGCGGTCGTTGCGTGCGGCCCTCTCGATAGGTTGCCTGTCGTTGGCCCTTCGCGCGCCAGACCTGCTGGCGCAGACGACGCATTCGGCTGTGATTCAATCGATAACGGTCTGTAGCCCCACGGGCAGAGCAGGCCGGGGAAGCTGCCCGAGCGGCACTTTCGACACGCATCAGATTGTGCTTGCGCCAGACGGCAGCGGCAATGCGATCAACCGCTACGAAGCTCCGTTCGCATCCGACGAGCATTCGTCGGTATTTGCGCCAGGGACGCTCAACGGCAACAGCGACTACCTCTTTTTCCTTGCTTCGGGAACCAATTTAAGCGGCGGCATCGGCACCGTGGTGCTGTCGGGCGGATCCGGACCGGACAAGAACGGCCAGTGGACGTTCTCGATTCCCAAGGCGGACGGCTACGGAGCTTATTCCGGGGGATTCGGACAGGTCTTCCGGCAGCCCTTTCCGGAAGCGAAGTGTCCTGTGGTGGCGGACGGCAACCCCGCGCACCAGGACACAACTTTCGACCTGGACTACGCCGCCCCCGGGTCCGTTGTGAAGGATCCCACCGGCCCCCCTGGCAGCATGATCATGATCTATGAAGGCGCCAACGATTGCCCGGGTAATGTGGGCGGCGACAAAACCGGCGACGGCGCCTATATTTCCTTCGGGATCGCCACCTCGCTCGACTACGGGAAGACCTGGCCGACGTACCGCGCCACGCCGACTTTCTCTTTCGTCCCCATGCCGGACTCGAACAGGACCCAAGCACCCAACGCACCATCGGGTGCGATGGGGACGAACGTGTGTATAGGAAACGATTGCGCCACGACGCCCCCGGCTGCTTACGGCCGCTATCAGGTGATTGCTCCGCCGAATTCCATCGCCAGTGTGATGGCGACGGGGAAACCGCTCCAGAGCAGCTACGGAATGCAGAATCTGTCCGGATTTCTCGACGACGTTCGTTCGGATCCGGCGCCCTACTTTTATATCGTTTACAACGCCAGCAAGGACCTGGCCATCGCCCGGGCGCAGTTTGGCGGGTCCGCGCCGCTGACTTTCAAGAAATGGGACGGCAGATCCTTCGCCGCGCCCGGCATAGGCGGAGTCGAGGCGCAACTGCTCCCGAGCGGCGCTCGTCAGAATTGCGGCGGCTCCTTGCAGAACCGCACCAACGGTTCGATCGATTACCTCGACGCGACACAGCAGTACATTCTGTTCTTCACCTGCACTTCGAATGGGGATCCTGCCGGCTCCTCGAACACCGGCAACGCCGGAGCCGCATGGTTCTACTCCACCAGTTTCGATCTGACTGACCCCACGCAGTGGACCGTACCGCAGGAAATCACGGGCTCCTGGGTCGAGTTTAATAACTCCGGGGCATGCAACTCCTTCCCGGGCTGGTACCACACGTGGATGTCGCTCGGCTCCAAACCGGGCCATATTTCCTCCGAGGGCCACGTACTCTACCTTTGGGGATGTGAAAACAACACGCCCACTGCGCCGCTGCGCCAGCTTTCTTCGCGTGCGTTTACCATCACCGTTGGCCCGCCCGCGCCCACGTTGACTCCTGGTTCGCTCGCCAACGGCGCCACCTACGTCGCCGGTGGCATGGTTCCTGGCTCCTGGGCGCAGGTGAAGGGGACGCAGCTTAGTCCTGTGACGCGCACTTGGAACAGTTCCGACTTTGCCGGGCTCGGCAACAATTTGCCGACGAAACTGAGTGGTGTGGAGGTGAAGGTGAATGGCGCATCCGCGGCCGTGTACTACGTCGACCCGGGACAGGTGAGTTTCCAGGTGCCGGAGGGCATTTCGGGGACCGCTACAGTGCAGGCGATCAACAACGGACAGGCCAGCAACACCGTGACCGCCGCGGCAGCGGCGAATGCTCCGGGCATCTTTCCCGTCATTGTGAATGGTACGAACTATCCAGCCGCCGTCTTTCTCGATGGCAAGTATGCGGGAGATCCTTCCATTAATCCCGCATTCCGCAAGGCCAGGCCCGGAGATACCATCCAGCTCTTCGCTACCGGATTGGTCCCATCCCCCGCCGGAGTTCTGTCGAACCTTCAGGCTGTAAGCGGGGTGACCGTTACCGTCGGCGCGATCACGGTTGCCGCCGATTTTGCCGGACTTGTAGCGGTGGGAGAATTCCAGATCAACTTCAAAGTGCCGCAACAGTTCGCAACCCTGGCGGAAGGCAACTACCCGATCTCGATTCAAGTGAACGGAGCCTCCTCGCCAGTGACAATCAACTCCAGCCCGCCGGGGCAACTTGTCCTTCCCATTCAACACTGACTTGCCGGAACCGAAGGTCGCGGGCAAGTTGTGGGCTCTGCCAAGACGCCAACGGCTCCACCCAGCGACATGGTTTTCCCGCGCTTCCAGGCGCTTTCTGAAGGCCAGGCGCATCTGCCCCCACAAAGCTCGTGCCGCCGCCTGCTATTGTGTTAGTCGATGCTGATCCGCCGCCTGCAATGCGAACAACTGGAAGTCGCCGTGTACGAGACTCGCGCCGATGCCGGCGCCGCCAGCGCCGCGCGCTTCGCCGACCGGGTGAACCGCGTCCTTCGCGAGCACGGCCAAGCGTCCGTGGTTTTCGCCTCCGCGCCATCACAGAACGAAATCACCGCCGCGCTGCGGAATGTCGATATCGACTGGCCGCGCGTGACCGCGTTCCACCTCGATGAGTACGTCGGCCTGCCCGCCGACCACCCCGCCAGCTTCCGCCGGTACATCCGCGAGCACCTGCTGGACCACGTCCCCGTGGGCGCTTTCCACGGGCTGCGCGGCGAAGCTCCGGACCCCGAAGCTGAAGCCGCCCGCTACGCCGCGCTGCTCGCCGAAGCCCGCCCTTCCGTGGTGGTTCTCGGCATCGGGGAGAACGGGCACCTCGCTTTTATCGATCCGCCCGCGGATTTCCAGGAACCACGCGACGTGAAGGTCGTCGATCTCGACCCGGTTTGCCGCATGCAGCAGGTGCACGACGGCTGCTTCGCGTCGATCGACCTCGTGCCCACCCGCGCGCTCTCGCTCACGGTGCCCTTTTTCATGCGCACGCCGCACGTGGTCATCACGGTGCCCGGTCCCACCAAGCGCGCGGCCATGCGCGCCGCGATTCAAGGGCCCGTCACGGAACAGTGCCCCGCGTCGATCCTGCGCCGCCACCCCGACGCGGCTCTCGCCTGCGATCAGGAGGCCGCCCAATGGATCTGATTCTCAGCGCCGCGCAGCACCTGGTCGACGCGCGCCGCGCGCACCGCCGCGGACCGCGCATCCCGGAAGCCTGCCGGCCGCGCGACATCGCCACCGCTCTGGCAATCCAGCGGCGCGTCACCGAACTGCTCGGCGAACCCGTCGGTGGATGGAAAGCCTCCGCGCCGACCCCGGAGAAGACGCTGCTCGCGCCGATCTACGCCCCGGCGATCCACCGCGGTCCGCGCTGCCCGGTCATGCCTCGGGACGGCATGGCACCGATCGAACCGGAGATCGCCTTCGTGCTCGCGCGCGACCTGCGTCCGGGCGCGTCCGAAGAAGAGATGCTGGACGCAATCGGAGAGGTGCGGCTGGTGCTGGAGTTGATCGGCAGCCGCTATGAAGCGCCGCGTGAGGCGACATTTCCCGAGATGCTGGCCGACGGATTGAACGACCAGGGCCTGCTGGCCGGGCCAGTGTCCGCGCACCCGATCGGTGACTGGATGCGCGCGTTCCCGATCAGCATCCCCGGCATCTTCGAAGGCGAAGGGCGGCACCCCGACGGCCACCCGCTCATGCCCTTCAAGTGGCTCGCTTCGATGGTTCCGCTCGCCGCGGGGCAAATCGTCACGACCGGTTCCTACGCAGGAGTGATCGATGTTCCGCTCGACCTACCGCTGCGGGTGATCTTCGGCACCGCCGGCGAAATCGCCGTCACGTTTTACAGCGAGTAGGGCGGGCTCCGGGCCGCACTCCCGCGCTACGCCTTCTTATCCGGATTCGGCAGCATGATGTCGCGGATCATGGCGCACAGGTCTGCCACCGC
Organism: Acidobacteriota bacterium; assembly: GCA_018268835.1. Lineage (GTDB taxonomy): Bacteria > Acidobacteriota > Terriglobia > Bryobacterales > Bryobacteraceae > Solibacter. The sequence goes on from JAFDVU010000004.1 coordinate 5,579, forward strand.
GGCGCTGAACTGCCTCAGGGTGCGCACCGTGCACGGGTAGCTGTCGAACTCGTCCACCGTCAGACCGTCCTGATCGTACGCGCGCCGGAAGTCCGCGAACTTGCGGTACAACTCGGCGACGATCCTGTCGTCCACCGGCGTATCGATGCGGTTCACCACCGCGACATCGCTGGCGTTATACCGCTTCTGCCACGAGCACGGCGGCGAGATGACCACGTCCCCGCCGATGAATTCGCTCCAGTGCATGTGATTGCGGAACGCCGCCGAAAGCAGTCGCAGCCGGTACCCGCGCTCGCGGAACAGCGCGTAGGTCTTCTTGAAGACGGCGACGCCGGCCCACTCCAGGTAGCCCGGATCGAGCGTGATGACGTCCCTCTCCGCCTGCACCTTCAGCCAGTCGTCGAGGCGCCCCACCATGAGGGTGCATACCGGGCCCATGTGCGAAATGTCCTTGCCCTCCGCCTCGCGGCGCTTCAACCCGCGCTCCACGGCCTCGGCGACCGCCACCGCCTGCGGCAGCGTGAACGAGACTGTCGCGTTGACGCTGACCCCGCGATACGTGGCCTCCTCGAACGCCGGAATTCCCGCGCGCGTCACCGGAATCTTCACGATCATGTTCGGGGCCAGGGAGTGGAAGTGCATCACCTGGTCGAGAATCCCCTGCGTGCTGCGGTACAGGCGCGGATCCGTCTGGATCGAAAGCCGCCCGTTCTTTCCCTGGTGCGCTTCGAAGATCGGCTCCAGCAACTTCGCGCCCTTGATCGAAATCTCCTCCACCACGCGCCACGCGATCTGATCTTCGGTCGCTTCCGGCATTTCGCGGATCAGTTCGTGAATGCGGTCCTTCCACGCCGCCAACTCTTTCTGCAGCACCCCGACCACGATCACCGGGTTGCACGTCGCGCCCACCGCGCCGTGCGAGATCGAATACTCCAACTCCGAAATACTCGCCGAATCGTTCCACAAACACGTCGGCGTGGTCTGCGTCATCTGATGCAGCGGGCTTTTGTAAGATTGCGCCATAGCCATTTCTAAAATTTCCTCGACCATTCCCTGGGCCAGCGTTCGATAACCACCTTCTTGTCCGTGTAAAACTCGACTCCGTCCCTGCCCTGTCCGTGCAGCACGCCGAGGAAGCTATCCTTCCAGCCGCTGAACGGGAAGTATGCCATGGGCGCCGCGATCCCGATGTTCACCCCAATGTTTCCGGCGGGCGCTTCGTAGCGGAACTTGCGCGCCGTTGCGCCGCTCGCCGTGAAGATCGACGCCGCGTTGCCGTAGGCGCTGCCGGACAGGATGTCGATCGCCTCGTCCACGCTCTCTGCGTGCACCAGGCTCAGCACGGGGCCGAAAATCTCGGTCTCGGAAAGCGCGCTCTTCGGGTCCACGCCGTCCAGGACCGTCGGGCTCACGAAATATCCGCCGCCGCCGGCCGCGCCGCCGGCGATCACTTTGGCGCCTTCGCGCGCGCCTTTCGCGATCAACCCCTCGATCCGTTCCTGGCTCTGGCGGCTGATCACCGGACCCATCTGCACGCCTTCCTGCAAGCCCGGCCCCACTTTGAGGGACGCCGCCGCGCCGGCCAGCGCATCGCGGAACTGCGTACGCGCGTCACCCACGGTCACCGCCACCGATACCGCGAGGCAGCGCTGTCCGGCGCAACCGAACGCGCTGTCGGTCACGATGCGGGTGGTGGTCTCCAGGTCGGCGTCGGGCATGATGACCGCGTGATTCTTCGCGCCGCCCTGGCACTGCACGCGTTTTCCGTTGGCCGACCCGCGCGAGTAGATGTAGCGGGCGACCGGCGTGGATCCCACGAAGCTGATCGCGCGCACCGCGGGATGATCCAGCAGCGCGTCCACCGCCGCCTTCCCGCCATTCACCATGTTGACCACGCCTTTGGGAATTCCCGTCTGCCCGATCAACTCGCAGATCATCCGCATCGCCATCGGCACGCGCTCGGAAGGCTTCAGGACGAACGTGTTCCCGCAGGCAATCGCGTAGGGCAGGAACCACATCGGCACCATGGCCGGAAAGTTGAACGGGGTGATGGCCGCGACCACACCGAGCGGCTGGCGGATCATGATCTCATCGATACCGCGCGCCACGTCCTCCAGGTTGTAGCCCTGCATGAGGGTGGGGATGCCGCAGGCGACCTCGACGTTCTCCACCGCGCGCTGCAACTCCGCGCGCGCTTCGGCGAAGGTCTTGCCGTTTTCGCGCGTGATGCAGCGCGCGATGTCGTCGTAGTGCTCCTCCATCAGGCGCTTCAGCCGGAAGAGGTACTGGATGCGGTCCTGCGGAGGGGTTCTCCGCCACTCCGGAAACGCCGCCGCGGCGGCGTCCACCGCCGCGGCCACTTCCGCCGCGCCGCCCATCGGGGTCTCGGCGAAGGTCTCGCCCGTCGCCGGATCGATCACCGCGGCGGCTTCGCCTGCGTTGGCCGTGCGCCACTCGCCGGCAATGTAGTCTGGAATCCGATTCACGTTGCCTCCGCTCTTAAAGGAACAGCCGTTCGGCTTTCACGGCCTTCTCGTATTTCTCGCGCGCCGCCCGCACCGAATCCATCTCGGATACCTCGGCGACGGGCACGTCCCACCAGGATTCGTACCCTGGCACACGGATCTCTTTGGCCACTTCGGTTACGATCACCGTGGTGCGGTTCTCGCCCTTCGCCCGCGCCAGGGCCGCTTCCAGTTCCTTGCGGTTGCGGACGCGGACTGTGACCGCGCCGAAACTCGCCGCGTTCTTTTCGAAGTCCACGGGCACGTACTCGCCGCTGAGTTCGCCGTTGGCGCCGCGCACCTTGTAGTCCGTGCCGAAGCCCTGGCAGCCGACCGCTTGCGAAAGCCCGCCGATGCTGCTGAACCCGTGATTATCCAGCACCACGATGTTGAGCTTGAGCCCTTCCTGAATCGAGGTCGCGATCTCCGAACTCATCATCTGGTAGGATCCGTCGCCCACCATCACGTACACCTCGCGCGACGGATCCGCCATCTTCACGCCCAGCCCGCCGGCGATTTCGTAGCCCATCGTGGAGTAGCCGTACTCCATGTGATAGCCCTTGGGATCCCGAGTCCGCCACATCTTGTGGATGTCGCCGGGCAGGCTGCCGGCCGCGTTCAGGATCACGTCCTTCGGACCCATGGCGCGCTCCATCACGCCCACCACTTCGCTCTGCACCATGCTGCCGTCGCAAGAGAGCGCGTGCAACCGGTCCACTTCGGCTTCCCAGCGCGCGCGGTGCGCGGCCACGCAGGTGGCGTACTCCGGCGGCACATGATAATCGCCCACCGCGGCGGCGAGTTCCTCCAGGCCCACGCGCGCGTCGCCGGTCAGCGGGATGCCCGAGTGCTTGTAGGCATCCATCTCGAACACGTTCAGGTTGATGAAGCGCACGTTGGGATTCTGGAACGCGGTCTTCGACGCGGTGGTGAAGTCGCTGTACCGCGTGCCCACGCCGATGACCAGGTCCGCCTCGCGCGCCATGAGGTTGGCGCCCGGGGTGCCGGTCACTCCCATGGCGCCCAACTGCTGGGGATGATCGTACGGCAGCGATCCCTTGCCCGCCTGCGTCTCGGTCACGGCGATGCCGGTCTGCGCGGCGAACCGTGCCAGCGCCTGGTACGCTTCCGAATACTGCACGCCTCCGCCGGCAATGATCAAGGGCGTCTTGGCCGAGCGGATCCACCCGGCCGCCCGCTGGAGCAGCGCGCGGTCCGCGAGCGTGCGCGGAATGGTCCACACGCGCTTTTCGAACAGGGCCGCGGGATACTCGCAGGCTTCCGTCTGCACGTCCTGCGGCATGGCCAGCGTCACGCACCCGGTGTTGGCGGGCGACGTGAGCACGCGCATCGCCTCCACGAGCGAATGCGGCAACTGGTCCGCGCGGTTGATCCGGTCCCAGTAGCGGGACACCGGCTTGAACACGTCGTTCACCGCGATGTCCTGCGTGTGCTCGCTTTCCAGTTGCTGCAGCACGGGCGCCACGTTGCGCCGCGCGAATATGTCGCCCGGCATCAACAGGAGCGGGATGCGGTTGATGGTGGCGCACGCGGCGCCGGTCACCATGTTGGTGGCGCCGGGCCCGATGGAGGTCGTGCACACCAGCGTCTGCAACCGGTTCTTCATCTTGCCGTAGGCGATCGCGGTGTGCGTCATCGCCTGTTCGTTGCGGCACAGGTAGTAGCGCAGGCCGCTCTGCTGGCGTAGCGCCTGCCCGATCCCGGCTACATTGCCGTGACCGAAAATTCCCCACACGCCGGCGAAGAACTGCGTCTCCTGCCCGTCACGTTCCACAAATTGATTCTTCAAGAAGGCCACGGCGGCCTGCGACATGGTAAGCCGGATTGTTTTGGACATAAAATTACGATGCGCGCACCACGGGAACACGGGGATCCTGCTCGCGCCATTCCGCGCGCACCCACGCGTAATCGGGATCGTCGCTGGCCGCCATGGAGCGCGCACTTCCGGCCAGCGCGTTTAAGTAGTATACGTTGTATCCGTGCGCCGCCACCACCGGGTGGTAGCCTTCCGGGATCAGCACCACCTGGTTATCGCGCACCGTCAAAGTCTCATCCAGACCGCGGTCGTGCGTATACACACGTTGAATGGCGTATCCCTCGGGCTTATCGATCTTGTAGTAGTAGATCTCTTCCAGATCCACCTCGGCCGGCGGGCGGTGCTGATCGTGCTTGTGTGGCGGATAGCTGCTCCAGTTGCCGCTAGGCGTGTACACTTCCACCAGCAGCAGGCGGTGCGCGGGAAACGCCGGCATCACCAGGTGGTTGATCTGCCGCGTGGCGTTGCCCCCGCCGCGGATTTCGATGTGCACCTCTTCGGGCGTCACCAGTCGCGCGGCGTGCTTCTCCTCCGCGCGGCAGTAGCACAGCGCCACGTCGCACCCGCTCTCCGCGGTCAAGGTGAACTCCGTCGCGACCGGCAGGTAGAGCGTGTAGGCCACGCCGTCGAACACATTTTTCCGCCGTCCGATCGCGTCCCAGTTACCGGCGCTCGACCGCACCGAGCACACCCCGCCCAGTACCACGATCCCCAACTCGCGCGCGCCGGTGGCGGCTTCGATCCGTTCTCCCGGTTTTAGCTGTCTCGCGTCGATTCCCAGATACTCAAACCCCGCTTCGGCGGGCTCAAATGAAGGCTTGCGAATCAGATTGTTCAAGATGTTTTCACCTGTACACCCCGGCTCCCCGACTGTCAAGCCGGCGTCCGTCTGCTACACTTGCGCTCTTCTATTGTCGACCCTCGAACTGCCACCATGCGTCTCGCAACGTACTTTGCCGCTCTCCTTCTCAGCGCCGGCTCGCTCCGCGCCGCCGGTTACGCCATCGGCGCGGACCTCTCCTTTTTAAAACAGGCCGAGGACTCCGGGACCGCCTTCAAGGACCACGGACAGCCACGCCCCGGGCTGCAGATCTTCAAGGACCACGGCTACAACTGGATCCGCCTGCGCCTGTTTCACACTCCCGCACAACTCCCCAACAACCTGGACTACACCATCGCGCTGGCGAAATCCGCCAAGGCACTGGGCTACAAATTCCTGCTCGATTACCACTACTCCGATACCTGGGCCGACCCGGGCAAACAGTTCATCCCCAAAGCGTGGGAGGGCATGACCCACGAGCAGATGGTCGAAGCGCTGTTCACCTACACCCGCGACACTATCGCCCGCTTCCGCGAAGCCGGCGTGCTCCCGGATATGGTGCAGATCGGCAACGAGATCACCAACGGCATGCTCTGGCCCGACGCCCGGCTGCCCGCGCAGTGGGACCACTTTGCCGATTTCATCCGCGCGGGAATCGCCGGGGTCGAAGCCGGCAAGGATCGTGCGCCGCGTCCCCGCATCATGATCCACATCGATAAGGGCGGCGACGCCCGCGCCACGAAGGCGTTTTTCGACAAGCTCAACACCTACCACGTCAACTACGACGTCATCGGCCAGTCGTATTACCCGTGGTGGCACGGCACTCTGCTCGACCTGCGCGAGAACCTGGCTTTCATGGCCCGGGAGTACCGCAAGGAGATCATCGTGGTCGAAGCGGCCTACAACTACCGTCCGGCTGAGTACCGCGACAAGCCCGCGCCCTTTCCGGAAACACCCGAAGGCCAGCGCGACTTCTGGGATGAACTCAACCGGGTGGTGATGGCCACGCCGGACGGTCTCGGCGCCGGACTCTTCTGGTGGGAGCCGGCGGTGGCGGGGGGCCGGGGATCGCGGGTCTTCTTCGACCAGGATTCGAACGCGCTTCCGGTGCTCACCGTCTTCGATCGCTGGACGCGCCGCTAAGCGGCAGCCCGATACCGGGAACTAATCCGCCGATGCCGCGCGGAGAATCGCGGCGGCGCTGCGCTCCACGTCCTCCTCGCGGGTAGCCCACGAGGACACGCTGATCCGCATGGCCGCCCGGCCCTGCCATTCCGTGGGTCCGCACCAGCAGGTTCCGTCGCGCTGCACGCGCTCGATGACGCGGGCGTTGCGCGCCGCGCCGCCGAAGGAAACCAGCACCTGGTTGAGCACGACCTCGTTAAGGATTTCGCAGCCGCCGTCGCGCAGAACCTCCGCGAAGCGGCGGGCGAAGCGGCAGTTGCGCTCGATCAGACCGGCGAGTCCGGCGCGGCCGAGCGACTTCAGGGCCGCCCAGATCTCCACCCCGCGGGCGCGGCGGGAGAGTTCGGGCGTGTATTGCGAAGGCTCGCGGTGTCCGCCCTGCGGAAGATACGCGGCGGTGAGGGACATCGCGCCCTTCAGCGCCGCCGCGTCGCGCACGAAGGCGAGGCCGCTGTCGTAGGGGACGTTGAGCCACTTGTGCGCGTCGGTGGCCCAGGAATCGGCCGCGGCCACGCCTTCCACCAGGTGGGCGTGCAGAGGGCTGGCCGCCGCCCAGAGCCCGAACGCGCCGTCGACGTGCACCCAGGCGCCGGCGGCGTGCGCCCGCGCGCAGATTTCGGCCGCCGGATCGAACGCGCCGGTGTTGACGTTGCCCGCCTGGAGGCAGACGATCGCGGGCCAGGTGATGCTCGGCAGTCGCGCGGCGATCATGCGGCCCTGCCCGTCCACCGGCACGCGAACAACGCGCGAGCGGCCGAGGCCGAGCATGCCCAGCGCCTTGATGAGCGAAGGGTGTGCTTCGTCACCGATGACCACCGTGATGGGCGGCGCGCCGAACAACCCGTCTGCCTCGACGTCCCAGCCCTCGCGCGCCAGGACGGCGTGGCGCGCCGCGGCGAGCGCCGTGAAGTTGGCCACGGTCGCGCCGGTCACGAACGCTCCGCCGCAGCCGGCGGGCAGTTTCAGTACGTCCAACAGCCAGGCGAGCGAGACCTCTTCGAGCACGGTGCCGATCGGGGACGCGACGAACAACCCGGGGTTCTGATCCCACGCGCCGGCCAGCCAGTTGGCGGCCAGCGCCGCCGGCAGCGAGCCGCCGATCACGAACCCGAAGTAGCGGCGTCCGGCCATCGCCACCGTCGCCGGAGAACCGATGCGGTCGAGCGTCTCCAGAACGCGTGCCGGATCCGCCGGGCCCTCGGGCATTGGCTCGTCGAGTTCCGCGAGGCGCGCCACGGCCTCGTCCGAAGGCGCGACGCCGCGCCGGTCGATCTCTTCGAGGTAGCGCGCCGCGATGTCCGCGGCTTGCTGCAGCAGGGCACGCATCCTTCGATGGTAGCGTGACCGGCGTGGCCGACCCGTGAGGTGAAAGGGGGCCGCCGGGCTAGTGATCCTGCGGTACGTTCTGTCGCGCGCCGGCGGCCGCCGGGTTGAACTCCTTCATCAGGTCGGCGAACGGCGCGGGCTGGTAATCGGACGGCACCTGGAACGCCGCCGCCGGGACGGAGCCGGTGGTGTAGTTGTCCATCTCCATCGTGGTCGCCATGAGCGGACCGTCGCCGACGGTGATGCCTTGCGCGGCCAGCATCTGCCCCATGGACGGCATGAAGACGCGGTTTTCGCTCTTCAGCATGAGACCGGTGGAGTCTTTCATCACGCCCTGCATGGCTTCCCGCATCTTTTCGGCGAAGGGACCCTGGCCAAACGCCGAAGAAGACATCTCGGCCGGGGACAGACCGGCGATGGAGGTCCACTTCTTCGTGTTCCACTGCTTCAATTCGGGAAATCGTTCGACTGCCTCCGCGGTGGCCATCCAGTTGTGAACTTCGATCTTCATCTGCATGGTGGTTCCGGCCGGATTCGGCACATCCACGGTCAAGGTCAGCAGGAACTCCTCGACGGGGACGTTGTGGACCATCGCCGTCTTCCCGGACTTCGCGGCGGTGACATCCATCTTCATCTGCTGCATCATCGCCCGCGCCTGCTCCGGGATCAACGCCTCGACCTGCTTGCCAAAGTCGGCCGCCGGCAAGGAGGCGTAGCGTTTGCTCGCCGGATGCAGCAGGATGACCTGCTGCTTGCCGTAGTCGATGAGATAGGTAAGTTTGCCGAACTCGGAGGCCACCTGATCGCCGTGGATGCGGACGGTGCTCTCGGCCGGCATGGCGCCGGCCATCTGGCGTTTCATGGCGTCAGCCATTTGCGGCGGCAGGCCGGAGGAGAACTCGAAGGTCGATTTGTAGTGAATGGTGAGATCGGCGCGCGCGGCGGGCGTCAGAAGCAAGGCTGCGAGGCAAACAAAATGGCGCAACTGCATGCCTAAGAGTAGCAGTTACGAAGCGCCGGAGAGTACCTCGGCGAAAAGCGCGCGATCCACGTTGCCGCCGGTGACTATTGCGGCCACGCGGCGGCCAAGGTTGCGCTCCTTTTCCTGGAGAATTGCCGCCACGCCCGCCGCGCCGGCACCCTCGGCCACGTTGTGGGTGTCGTCGTAGACGGCGCGCATGGCTTCGGCCACTTCGGCGTCCGTGACCATGACGACGCGGGAGGCGTGCTCCCAGATGACGGCCAGGGCGTCGCGGTCGGGAGCCGGCACGGCCATGCCGTCGGCGATGCGCGTGCTCGAAGGGGAGGCGACGTACTCGCGCCGCTGGAAGGCATCGTACTGCGCGCGGGCGTGCGCGCTGCACACGCCGACGATTTCGGTCTTCACCCCGAGCGCCGCGCGCGCGGCCGCCGCGCCGCAGATGCCGCTGCCCATCCCGATGGGCACGTAGAGCACGTCGAGCGGGGGCGCGGAAGTGAACAGTTCCCAGTAGAGGGTGGCGGTCCCTTCCACCAGCCAGGGATGATAGGAGCCCGCGGCGTGGTGACCGCCGGCCCGCGCCCAGCGCATGGCCTCCTGCCGCGCCTCTTCGAAATTGTCGCCGTGCTCGACCAGGGTCGCGCCGAGCGAGCGCATCGCGCGATTTTTGGAGGGGCTGTTTCCGTGCGGCACGTAGATGACCGGTTCGATGCCTTCGCGGCGCGCGGCGAAGGCCACCGCCTGCCCGTAGTTGCCGCGCGTGGCGGCGACGGCGCATTTGGGCGACGCTCCGCTTTCGCGCAGGCGCCGAAAGTAGGTCAGGGCGCTACGGATCTTGAACGCGCCCAGCGGCGTGTGGTTCTCGTGCTTGAGCCAGACCTCGGCGCCGGCGCGTTCGCAGAGCAGAGGCCAACGGTACTGCGGGGTGGGCGGCATGGCCTCGTAAACGGCGTCCGAGGCCCGCCGGATCAGGTCGGCTGAGGGCAGCATTCCCTTAATGTAGCGCTTGGACGATACCTTGCCCTGTTAGAATCGTCCATGAGTATCAGATATGACGTGTAAACTCGGGTTCGCCCTGCTTTCTCTCCTCGTTTGGAGCGCCGCCGCGCCCGCACAGGCACTGCCGCCCGGCGTCCAGAAGGTCACCAACGTGGAAGGCATCACGGAGTATGCCCTCCCCAACGGCTTGAAGGTCCTGCTCTTCCCGGACCCGTCCAATGCGAAGGTGACGGTCAACGTGACGTACATGGTGGGATCGCGCTTCGAAGGCTATGGCGAGACCGGCATGGCCCACCTGCTGGAACATATCATGTTCCTCAAGACCGCCACGCGGGATAACGTGAAGAAGGAACTGACGGACCACGGCGCCGAATACAACGGCAGCACCTCGTGGGATCGCACGAACTACTTCGAGACGATGACGGCGAGCGACGAAAACCTCAAGTTCGGCATCGAACTGGAGGCCGACCGCATGACTCACGCGCGCGTGGAAAAGCAATTGCTGGATACGGAAATGACGGTAGTGCGCAGCGAGTTCGAAATGCGCGAGAACTCGCCGCAGGGCATCCTGCTGCAGCGCGTGCTCGAAGCCGGCTACTCGTGGCATAACTACGGGCACATGCCGATCGGTGACCGCAGCGACATCGAGCACGTGCCGATCGATCACCTTGCGGCCTTTTACCGCAAGTTCTACCAGCCGGATAACGCGATGCTCACCGTCGCGGGCAAGTTCGACGAAGAGAAGGCGCTGAAATTGATCACGGACAACTTCGGGAAGATTCCGAAGCCCACGCGCGTGATCCAGCCGGAGTGGACGGTGGAACCGACGCAGGACGGCGAACGCACGGTCACCCTTCGCCGCGTGGGCGACAACCCGGCGGCGATGGTGATGTACCACGTGCCGGCGGGGGCGCATCCCGATGCCGCGGCGCTCGAAGTGCTCACCGGCGTGCTGGGCGACTCTCCCTCGGGACGCCTCTACAAGGCGCTGGTGGATAACAAGAAGGCCGTGCGCGCGAACATGGGGGTCGAGGAGCTGCACGATCCCGGCTTCATGATCGCCTCGGTCAGTCTGCAAGGGGACCAGAACCTGCAGGAAGCCACGCAGTTGATGCTCAAGACGATCGACAACGCGATCACGGAGCCGCCCAGCAAGGAAGAGGTGGACCGGGTGAAGACGAGGCTGCTGAAGCAGATCGATCTCGAATTCACCGATTCCCAGGCGGTGGCGGTGGACCTGAGCGAGTGGGCGTCGCAGGGCGACTGGCGGCTGTTCTTCCTGATGCGCGACCGCATCAAGGCGGTGACCCCGGCCGACGTTCTGCGGGTCGCCAAGGCGTACATCAAGGAATCCAACCGTACCGTGGGCACATTCGTTCCCACCCCGCATCCGGACCGCGCCGAGATCCCGGCGACGCCCGATGTCGCCGCCGAAGTGAAGAACTACAAAGGCAACGCGACTATCTCGGAGGGCGAAACCTTCGTGCCCACGCCGGAGAACATCGAGAAGCGTGTGGTTGCCGGTGTGCTTCCGGGTGGCATCAAGTACGCGCTGCTGCCCAAGAAGACGCGCGGCGGAACGGTAGTGGCGAACCTCACGATCCGCTTCGGCACGGAGAAGACGCTGTTCGGCAAGGGCGTTGCCGCGGGCATCGCCGGTTCCATGTTGATGCGCGGATCGAAACAGTACACGCGGCAGCAGATCCAGGACGAAATGGACAAGCTGAAGGCGCAGATCAACGTGAGCGGAAGCGCGACCAGCGCCACCGCGACGATCGAGACGGTGGAAGCGAACCTGCCCGCCGCGCTGAAGTTCGTGGTGGAACTGCTGCGCGAGCCGTCCTTCCCGGAGAACGATTTCGAGACCGTGCGGGCGCAGCGCATCGCCGGCGCCGAAGCCGGCCGCAGTGATCCGCAGGCGCTCGCCTTCACCGAACTCCAGCGGCACCTCAGCCCGTATCCGCGCGGCGACGTGCGCTACGTCTCCACGCCGGACGAGGCCATTGAGGACCTGAAGAAGGCCACGCTCGCCGACGTCAAGAAGTTCCACGACGAGTTCTACGGCGCCAGCGTGGGCGAGTTCACGGTCAGCGGGCAGTTCAACCCGGACGAGATCAAGAAGGTCGCCGGCGACCTGGTCGGGAACTGGAAGAGTCCCGGGCCGTATGCGCGGGTGATCAGCCCCTACCAGAAGATCGTGCCCGAGGATAAGAAGATCGAGACGCCGGATAAGCAGAACGCGTTCTTCATCGCGGCCGAGCCGGTGAAAATCACCGACGAGAATCCCGATTACCCGGCCATCATCATGGCCAACTACATCTTCGGCGGCAGCAGCACCGGGTCGCGCCTGTTCGCGCGCATCCGCGATAAAGAGGGGCTGAGCTACGGTGTGCAGTCCGTTTTCAACGCGGGCATCAAGAACGACGACGGCGGCAGTTTCCTGGCGGTAGCGTTCAGCAATCCGCAGAATACGCCGAAGGTGGAGGCCGCTTTCCGCGACGAGCTCGCCAAGACGCTGAAGGATGGTTTTACCGCCGCAGAGGTGGACACCGCAAAGAAGGCGTGGCTGCAGGAACGGCTGGTGGGGCGCGCGCAGGATGGCGCCATGGTCGGACTGCTCGCGCTGCGCATCCGCTTCGACCGCACGATGGAGTGGGATAAGACGATGGAGACCAAGGTCGCGGCCCTCACGCCGGCACAACTCGTGGAGGCGATGCGCAAGTTCGTGGATCCGGCCCAACTCACCTACGTCAAGGCGGGCGATTTCAAGAAGGCAGGTGTTCTGCAGTAGCGCGGGGAGCCGAATGCAGGCCGGGAGGCCTGCGCTACTCATGAAACTCGCGATCATCGGGTGGGGCAGCGTGGGGCGCGCGCTCGGCCGCCTGCTCAAGAGCAAGCGCCGCGAGTACCCGTTCCGCATCACCGGCATTCACACCCTGCGGCACGGTACCGCGGCCGATCCCGAGGGCCTGCCGTGGAGCCGCGTGGAGGCTGCGGAGTTCGGTCCGCGCGCGGCTTCCATCGAGGCGTTCCTGGATGCGGCGGGGGCGGATTGCGCGGTGGAGTTGACCACGCTCAACCCCTCCACCGGCGAACCCGCCATCTCCCATCTGCGCGCCGCCTTCGCGCGCGGCATGCACGCGGTCACCGCCAACAAGGGGCCGATCGCGCACGCCTGGGCGGAGCTTTCCGAGGAGGCGCGACGCGCGGGTCGCGGCTTCCGCTACGAATCCACCGTGATGGACGGGGCGCCGGTGTTCAACCTGTGGCGCCACACCATGCCGGCGGTCAAGGTGCTGGGTTTCGCCGGCGTGCTGAACTCCACCACCAAGATCGTGATCGAGACAATGGAGCAGGGCGGCGGCTTCGAGGAAGGGCTCGCGGCCGCGCGCGCCATGGGGATCACGGAAGGCGACGGAGCCTACGACGTGGAAGGCTGGGACTCCGCGGCCAAGACCGCCGCGCTGGCCAACGTGCTGCTGGATGCGCGCACCACGCCGCAGGCGGTGAGCGTGCGCGGAATCACGCGGCTCACGCCTGAGCGCGTCCGCGAAATCGCGCGGCAGGGGAAGACCGTGCGGCTGGTCAGCCGCGGACGCCGCAGCGGCACGGGTGCGAGCCTGCGGGTGCGCGCCGAGGTGCTCGACCGCGCCGACCTGCTCGCCGCCACGCCGGGCACCAGCAACCTGATCCTGTTCGAGACCGACCTGATGGGCACGTTCGGCACGGTCAGCGTCAACCCCGGGGTGGAGCAAACCGCCTACGGCGTCTTCAGCGACCTGGTCAGTTTGCTCTGAACCGGCACGCCTTCCACCCGCACCAGCGAGAACGGGTAGACGCCGTTGCGCCGCGGATTGTCGGGGTCGTAGATCACGCACACCACCGAGCCTTCACCGGGAATGGAGCGCGAGTTCGTGTTGGAGCGGCCGCGCTGCGTGGCGCCGCTCAACACGCGGAATTCATAGTTCAACACGGTCTGCTTATCCCGCCGCCGCACTTTGACGACTACGCCCGGCGCGGGACGTCCCTCCGACAACAGCAGCCACTGCCGCCGGATCAGCAGGAAGAACAGCCCGGATATACCCAGGAAAATCGCCGGCACCAGGATGGCTACCCACGCCGGGGTGACGCCCATGCGCCAGCCGGCAGGGTGGTTGATCCCGGGATCGCCGGGCAGGTAGCGGACCGGCATCGTATCCCCCACGTGCAGCGTCCGCCAGATTCGTGTTGGCACCTTGCCGGAGCCGATCCGGGAAAGACCGCCCACCTGGAACTCGTAGCGCACGTATCGCGTATCGTCCTTGCCGCCGTCACGCCACAGCCGTTCAATCGTGCCGTTGGTGACCGCTCCCTCACGTTCCAACCGGTCGCGGCGCGCGGTCTCGCGATCCGACTTGTTGCGCAGCACCGGCGCCAGCACCAGGCTGCCCAGCACAAACACCGCCGCCATGACGGCCAGCGCGTAGCCGGCGCCCGCCAGTCGCACGGGACGCAGGCTCGAGTAGCCGAGCCCGTCCGGAGGAACCCAATTTGCAGGAATCTCTTCGAGCTTCATGACTCACTGTCCTCGATGGATTTCTCCTCCGCCGGACGCATGCGGCCCGAATCGATCAGCGCGCGGCGCAGCAGAAACTCGATCTGCGCGTTCAGACTGCGCATCTCGGTGTCCGCCCAGCGCTGCAGGGCTTCGTGCGTCGCCGGGTCCAACCGGAGGAGAAATGGTTTGCGCGCCATCGCTTCCGCCCCGCTCTAACCCTGGTACAAGGTTCCCGTGTTGACGATGGGTTGCGCGTCGCGGTCGCTGCACAGGACTACGAGCAGGTTGCTCACCATGCTCGCCTTGCGTTCTTCATCGAGGTCCACCACGTGCTTCTGGCTCAACTGGTCCAGCGCCATCTGCACCATCCCGACCGCGCCTTCCACGATCTTCTGCCGCGCGGCGATGACGGCGCTCGCCTGCTGGCGCCGCAGCATCGCGCCGGCGATCTCCGGGGCGTAAGCCAGGTGCGTGATGCGCGCTTCGATCACTTCCACGCCGGCTTTGGTCAGCCGCTCCTGAATCTCATCGCGCAGCCGGTGTGTGATCTCCACCACTCCGGTCCTCAACGACAACTGCCCTTCGGTATGGGCGTCGTACGGGTAGGTCGTGGCCAGCGTGCGCACCGCGCTCTCGCTCTGCACGTGCACGAAGTGTTCGTAGTCGTCCACGTGGAAGACCGCTTCGGCGGTCTCCACCACCTTCCACACCACCACCGCCGCGATTTCGATCGGATTGCCGTCCTGATCGTTCACTTTCAGCTTGGCGCTCTCGAAGTTGCGCACCCGGAGCGACACCCGCCGCCGGCGCGTCAGCGGGTTGAGCCACCAAAAACCCGGCTCTTTCACCGTGCCCTTGTAGGTGCCGAACAGGACCACCACTTTGGCTTCGTTCGGGTTGACTACCGTTAAGCCGCCCAGGCACACCGCCGACACGGCGACCAGTGTCAGGGCAAGTACCGCCGCTTCCGCCTGTCCTTCGCGCGCGGAGTTGACGAACATCGCGCTGAACAACAGGATCAACGCCACCAGGACCACCAGCATGAGCCAGCCCGAGAGCCCCTTGATTACCTTCTCCTGTATCATTTGCGATAGCTCCTTGATGTCAATATGATATCACTTTGATACCAACTGTCCATCGGGAGAATACCGGATTAGCGGCATCAAAGCGGTCCGAATCCGGCCGCATGGTAAACTCAATATTTGGCGCGCGTACCGGCGCCGTCCCGTCTCGCCAACTCCAACAACTACATGCCTACCAGCAACTCCGACATCCGCAACATCGCCATCATCGCCCACGTCGATCACGGCAAGACCACACTTGTGGACGCCATGCTCAACCAGAGCGGCATTTTCGGCGCGCACGAAGAACACGTGGACCGCGTCATGGATTCGAACGATCTTGAGCGCGAGCGCGGCATCACGATTCTCGCCAAAATCACCGGTGTGCGTTACCGCGGCACGAAGATCAACATCGTGGACACGCCCGGCCACTCCGATTTCGGCGGCGAAGTCGAGCGCGCGCTCAAGATTGTGGACGGCGTGATGCTGCTGGTGGATGCCAGCGAAGGTCCGCTGCCGCAGACACGCTACGTGCTCATGAAGGCGCTGGAGGCGAAGCTGACCCCGATCGTGGTCATCAACAAGATCGACCGGCCGGACGCGCGCGCGGCGGAAGTGCTCAACGAGGTCTACGATCTCTTCATCGATCTGGACGCCACCGAGGACCAGCTGGATTTTCCGGTGCTGTACACCATCGCCAAGACGGGTGTAGCGAAGAAGTCGCTCGACGATCCTTCGACGGACCTGCGCCCGCTGTTCGATGCGATTATCGAGACCATCCCGGGGCCGGTGGGCGACTCCGACGGCACGTTGCAGATGCTGATTGCCAACCTGGACTACAGCGAGTATCTGGGGCGGCTGGGCATCGGCCGCGTCTTCAACGGCACGCTGCGCTACGGCGACACGGTGGCGATCGCCAAGCGCGACGGCTCGATGCACAACACGAAGATCACCAAGCTGTACTCCTTCGAAGGGCTGAAGCGTGTGGATGAGACCATCGGACGGCCGGGCGATATCCTGGCCATCGCCGGGGTCGAGGGCATCACGATCGGCGAGACCGTGACCAGCGCGGAGACGCCCGATCCCTTGCCGCGGATCCAGATCGACGAGCCGACCATCGCGATGACCTTCACGATCAACACCTCGCCTTTCGCGGGCAAGGAAGGTCAGTGGGTCACGTCGCGAAACCTGCGCGACCGTCTGGACAGGGAACTGCTCACGAACGTTTCGATCCGGGTGGAGGAACTCGGTCCCGACACGTTCAAGGTGATGGGCCGCGGCGAGCTGCAACTGGCGATCCTGATCGAGATGATGCGCCGGGAAGGCTATGAGTTGATGGTGGGTAAGCCGGAGATCCTCACCCGCACGATCGACCACAAGCTGCAGGAGCCGCTCGAACTGCTGGTGATCGATTGTCCCGAATCCTTCCTCGGGGTGGTTATCGAGAAACTGGGTAGCCGCAAGGGCAAGATGACCAAGATGGTGAACCACGGCTCCGGCCGCGTGCGCCTGGAATTCCACGTGCCTTCGCGCGGGCTGATCGGCCTGCGCAGCGAGATCCTCACCGATACCCGTGGCACGGCGATCATGAACTCGCTCTTTTACGGGTACATCGACTGGCAGGGCGACATTCCCACGCGGCCCACGGGCAGCCTGGTGGCCGACCGCGCCGGCAAGTCCACCGGCTACGCGATTTTCAACCTGCAGGAGCGGGGAGAGATCTTCGTGACGCCGGGCGCGGAAATCTACGAAGGCATGATCGTGGGCGAGAATGCGCGCGAGAACGATCTTGACGTGAACATCGTCAAGGAAAAGAAACTCACCAACATGCGCGCTTCCACCGCCGACGAAGCCATCCGCCTGGTTCCGCCGCGCATCCTCAACCTGGAGCAGGCGATCGAGTTCATCCGCGACGATGAGTACGTGGAGGTCACGCCGCTGAGCATCCGGCTGCGCAAGAAGATCCTCAAGGCCAACCAGCGCTGACGGCGGCGGGCGTTACATCCGCCCGGCGGCCCACAGAATCGCGTTGCGCACGAGCTTGCGGTACGCCGGGTTTTCGTGCGCTTCGCGGCCGTGTCCCAACTGAATCGCGACGACGCGCGATTTCGGCCACGGGGCGATCCAGGCGACGGCTTTTGGGCCTTCCGGCTTGTCGGCTTCCAGCAGGACGCGGCTCCTGGGCGAGACCCACATGTAGTTGTAGACCTCGTCCACGATGGCGAACTCGCCGATCCCTTCCGTGACCGGGTGCTTTTCCACCGGCCGCACCCGCATCGCGACATCGTGCTGGTAGGTGGATGCGCGCTGTCCGTCCTCGGGCTTCAGCAGGTAACGGCCGCCCACGACGTCCTCGTACCACCAGGGCCAGTGCTGGTTATCGATCACCGCGTGATGCAGCACCACCATCCCCTTGCCGGCATCGAGAAACTCGCGCAGGTGTTGGCGCTCGCGTTCGCCGTCCATATCGGCCATGTCGTAGAGCACGAGCACATCCACGTCCTTGCGGAAGTCCGACTGGAACGCGCTGGGATGCGGATTCACGTTGATGGTGAAATCCCTGTCGCCCTCGAAGACGCCGTAGAAGGAGATGTCGTGCGGATGGCCGCCGGTGACCAGTTGCACGCGGACGTTCGGGTCCGCGCCCCAGAGTGCCGCCGCCAGCAGGAATAGTGCGATGCGCATCGGCTAGCGTCCTTTCATCCGCTCGGCGCGCCGGATGCGGCACGCCAGGCACAGATCGATGGTCACGGTTCCGTCCTCATTCGGCAGCGCCTCCGAGCCGTAGTCGCGCGCCTCGTCCGCGGTCACTCTCTCCTGCGCCAGTTTTGCGTTCGGCGGCAGCTTTTGCCAGCAACTGTCGCAATAGCGCCCATCTTCGCGTTGCATGCCTTTCAGCTTACTCCTCGTGGATCACGTCCACGGGGCGCAGGGCGGCGGCGACGCGCGCCGGATACAGGCCCGCCAGCACGGTGACGCACCATACCAGCCCCATCGCGCCGGCGAGCAGCGCCACCGGAGGATGGAACTGAATGGTCCAGCCGAAGCTCTGCCGGTTGACGACGAAGATCAGCACCAACGAGAGCGCGAAGCCGAGCGCAAGCCCGAGCAGCATCGCCAGCAGCCCGAGGAAGGCGGCTTCGGTGAGGATCATGCCGCGCACCTGGGCGGCGGATGCGCCCAGGTAGCGGAGCAGGCCGAGTTCACGGCGGCGGTCCAGCACCAGGGCGAGCAGGGAGTTGGCCGCGCCCAGCATGGCCACCACGATGGCCACCGCTTCCAGCGCCCAGGTGATGGCGAAGGTGCGGTCGAAGATCTCGATCGCGGTCCGGCGCAGGGTGCGATTTGGCGCGACGGTCACGCCGTAGCCCGCGGTGCGCAGTTCGAGTTCGCGCGCGGTGCGTTGGGCATCCGCGCCGCGCGACAGGTAGATGGCGGCGTTGGTCGCGGGCTGGTCCGGCAGGTAGCGCAGCAGGGTGGCGCGGTCCATGACAAGGTAGCCCTGGCTGCTGGAGTAGTCGTAATAGATGCCGGCGATGGTGACGGAGACGTTGCGCGCGCCGATGGGGACAACGATGCGGTCACCGGCGCGCAGGTGGTGGCGGTTGGCGAAAGGCTCGCTCGCGATCACGCGGTCGGCGCCGGGCAGGCTGCGCAGGATCGCGTCGCGGTTCTCGCCGGGGAGGAAGCGCAGGCGTCCGTAGCGGCGCACGATCTCGATCCGGCCTCCGCCCAGGGTGGCGCGCTCGCCGTGGTAATGGAACGGGACGCCGTGGAACAGGTCCACCGCCTCCACTCCGGGCACGGATTCGAGCACGCTCTCAATGCCGCGCGGCAGCGGGGGGTACTCGCCCGCCGCGGAAGGCGCCGCCGGGCGCACGTAGAGATCGGCGCGCAACTGGGAATCCAGCCACACAGTGACGGTTTCGCGGAAACTGCCGACCATGATGCCGACGCTGGCCATCATGGCGATGGCGGTAGCCAGCGCCGCGACCACCACGCTGGACCGGGCGAGCGACGCGGTAAGGCTGCGTCCGGCGAGCAGGGATTCGGCGCGGCGGCGGGTCGCCACACGGGTCGCGCGATTCACTGCCAGAACGAGCGTGGGGGCGGCCAGTGCCGACGCGCCGATCGCGAACAGCGCCGCGGCGTAGCCGCCGACCGGATACCCGCCGAGGGGATCGACTTGCGCCGCGGCCCACGCCATTCCCGCGAGCACGAAGGCGCCGGCCAGTCCGCGCTTCCAGCGCAGTGACGCGTGGTGCTCGCGCGCGCCACGGCTCATGGCTTCGGTGGGCGCCACCCGCATGGCTTCGCGCGCCGGCGCGAAGGCGCTGCCCAGCGACACCAGCGCGCCGGTCAGGATGCCGCCCATGGCTTCAGTAGAGCCCAGCGCGATGGCGGCCGGGCGGCTGGTGGTGTAGAGCGCGTTCACCGTGCCGGCGATGAGTCCGACGGTGGCTTCGGCGAGCACGCGTCCCAGCGCGACACCGAGCGCGCCGCCCACCACACCCAGGAGCGCCGCCTCCGCCAGGAACAGCGCGAGCACGGTGAGCCGCGCCGCTCCCACGGCGCGCAGGATGCCGATCTCCGCGCGCCGCCGCACCACACTGATCGAGATCGTGTTGTAGATCAGGAACGCGCCCACCACCAGCGAAATGTAGCTCAGCACCCGCAGGTTCCAACGGAAGGCGCGCAGCATGCGCTGGTTTTCTTCGCTGCGCGTGCCGGGACGGTTCAGCAGGTAGCCCGCGGGCAGGACGGCGCGCACCGCGCGGTCGACTTTGGCGAAATCCTCGCCTGGGGAGACGGTGACATCGATGCGGTCGAGTTTGCCGAAGCGGCCCAGCGCGCGCTGCGCCTCGGCGATGTCGAGCACCAGAAAATCGCCGGTGCCGTCCACCTTTGGGCCGGCCGTATAGCTGACGCCGCGGCCATTGAGGTTGAAGGAGATGCGATTGCCACGCACCCGTTCCGCCAGCGGTTTCGAGAGCAGGATGCGGGACTCGCCCAGCAGGTCCGCGCCGTAGAGCGGCACCGCGCCCACGCCCGGGATCACGGCCTGCGCTTCGAGAATGGGCGCGAACTTCGCATCCACCGGCAGGCCGGTGAGCGTGCCCATGACGCGCTCATCGACGCCGCCGTTGGCGACGATTTCGAGGTCGGTCCTACCCACCAGGGTCTGCATCGAGGAGCGGAAGCTGCCGGTGGCCGCGTCGCCGGCGAGATCGATCGCCACCACCACCGCGACGCCGAGCGCCACCGAGAGCACGGTCAGGGCGGTGCGCAGCAGGTCGCGGCGCAGGGGGCGCAGGATCAGGGTGCGCAGCAGTTTCATCGGCGCTCGAGGCTCTGGATGCGCCCGTCGCGGAGGGAGACGCGCACGTCCGCGATGGCGGCGGCTTCGGCCGAGTGGGTTGCCATCAGGATGGTCGCGCCGAAGCGGGTTGCGGCGTCGCGCAGTAGCGCCAGCACCTGGTCGCCGCCGGCGGTATCGAGGTTGCCGGTAGGTTCGTCGGCGATCAGCAGATCGGGCGAGTGTACCAGCGCGCGCGCGATCGCGACGCGCTGCTGCTGGCCGCCGGAGAGTTGGTAGGGCAGGCCGGACGCCTTCTCTTCCAGTCCGACCCAGCGCAGCCGGTCGCGGGCCGTTGCCGCGGAATTGCGCGCGCCTGCGAGCAACAGGGGCAGTTCCACGTTCTCCAGCACGGTGAGGGTCGGCAGGAGTTGGAAGAATTGGAACACGAAGCCGATGCGGGTGCGGCGCAGCGCGGTCAGTTCGGCATCGGAGAGAGCTGCGGTGGCGCGCCCGTCGATGAGCACTTCGCCCTCGCTCGGGAAATCCATCGCTCCGGCCAGGTTGAGCAGCGTGGTCTTGCCGCAGCCGCTACGCCCGAGCAGCGCGGTGATGGTTCCGGCCTCGGCCGCCAGCGAGATGCCGTGCAGCACTTCGACCGGCTGCGCGCCGTCGCTATAGCTTTTGGAAACGCGGCGCAGTTCGAGGCGGGGCTGAGGCATGGGGCTTCCTCATTATCGGATGCCGGCGCCGCGCCCGCGGGTGGAAAACAACCGCTACCGAATCTCCGCGCCGGTCCCGTCCACCGGCTTCAGCACCTCCACGGTGCGCGGGGCGACGGCGCGGATCAGGTCGGCGATGTCGTAGTGCCGCAGTACGCCGGGGATCATGGATTCGGCCGCGTTGCGGTGCAGCGGTTCGGTGGCAATGGCGCGGAACGACGGGATGGCGTGGTCCACCACCACGCGACGGATGCGCGAGTCCAGCGCCGCCGCGTGGAGCAGCGCAATCGCGCTCGGCCCCGAGGCGTAGGCGGCGATGTTCCGCTGATCCACGTCCGGGCGGGCGGCCAGGAAATCCACCGCGCGGATGATATCGTCGGCGCGCATCCCCACCAGGGTCAGGCCGGTGAGTTGCGCGCGCAGGGAGAGCAGGTAGAACGCGCCCTGCATGGGCGACTTCGCGGCCTCGGTCCCCCGCGGCCAGGGGCGCGGATGGATCACCAGGACGAGACGCCCGCGCGGAATCGCAGACAGTTCCGCGGGCGGTTCGCCGGACACGACCAGCACCGCGGGATACGGCGCGGCCGCCGGCGCGTCGGGCAGGAAGAGTTGGCCCGGCATCTCGCCAGGCGCCTCGCCCGGCCGCGCCTGGATGCCGGCCACCGCGCGGAAGTCCGCCGGACCGCCCGCCGGCCGCAGGCTCTCCGCGCGCTTGCGGACGATCTCTCCGATGGTGGTGCCATGCACCTGCCCTTCGGCGGTGGCGAACAGGTCCGCGGGCTTGTCCGGCGCGATCCGCGTGTAAGTGGGTTCGGCGGCCGAGTTCTTCAGGTGCTTCAAGAAGAACGCCAGGATCTTCGGATGCACCGGGACGAGCGCGCCGTGCCCGCCCGGACCGGTGATCCACTCGATGCGGTCCGCCGCGCCGTAGAGGCCCCAGAAGCGTTTCGCCTCCTCAAACGTGCGGCGCGCGCCCTCGATGGGGAACATGTCTTCGGTGGTGGAGACAATGGCATAGGGGCGAGGCGCGGCCAGTTCCACCCAATCGGCGAAATCCAGGCCGGCCGCGATAAAGCCCGGGATGCTCTGCTCGGCCTCCTGGACGCCGGTGCGCGAGGGCAGCAGTTCGGCGAACGCGGTGATATAGCAGGCGCTGGCCGCGGCTTTCACGCGGTCATCGAGCGCGGCGAGGTACGCGGTCACGGTGCCGCCGCCGGAACACCCGAAGGCGCCGATGCGCTGAGGATCAATCTCGCGGCGCGTGGAGAGGTAATCGATGGCGCGCATCGCGTCCCATACGAAGTAGCGCGAGATGTGCTCGCCGAGCGCCTCGCTTTGCAGCGCCGCCTGCGCGTGTTCGGCGGTGGGACCGCCGAGGCGCGACTTGCCGGTGGCGGGGTCGAAGTATTGGAGGCGCTCGCCCTGGCCCATGACGTCGTAGGCCAGGGCGGCGATGCCGTTGCGCGCGAAATTGGCCGCCAGCACGTATTCGCCGGCCTTGCCGCTGGCGCCGTGGCCGGGCGTCATGACCACTGCAGGAACGCGGCCCGTGCCGGAAGGCGGCAGGTAGAGGTCGGCGGTGACGACGAAGCCGGGCAGGCTTTCGAACGTGACCTTTTCGATGCGGAAGCCGTCGCGCTCCAGCGTGCCCGTGGTCTTCGCGTTGAGCGGCCCGCGCAGGTCCGGCAGGCCGTTCATCGCGCGCAGGACCTTGCGGCGGACTTCGGCGCGGCGCTTGTCGGCGGCTTCGCGGGTCTGTATGGCGGCGAGGGTGCCGGCGCGCGCTTCCAGCATGGCAAAGGCGCGCTCGTTCAACTGCCGGATCAACTGTTCGCGTGCGTCCAGGTCCACCGCCGGAAGGCTGCCGGCGAAGGCGAGCGCCAGCCCGCACCACCACCATCGGGGCTTCATGTCACCCGCATCATATCGCGCGGCGGCGGGGTGTATGCTGTACCTGTAGGCGGCGCGTCCCCGCCGCGCCGTTACGCCGATGCGCCGCGCTCCTCTCCCCACTCTTCGGGCGATTTGTCTGCTGATGTCCGCCTGTGCCGCGGTGTACGCGCAGGTGGCCATCACCGGCCGCGTGGTGGATGAAAACGGCGCTGCCGTGCCGGGAGCGCGCATCGAGTTTCGCACCGCGGCGGGCGTGGCCGCCGTCGCGGCATCCGATACCGCGGGCAACTTCCGGGCGGCGCTTTCAGCCGCCGGGGACTACGCGGTGCGCGTCGAGCGGCTCGGCTTCTTCCTGTACAACGGCCCGCACCAGGAGTTCGAAGACGGCCCCAACCAACTCACCGTGCGGATGAATCACCTGCAGGAGTTCGCCGACAAGGTGGACGTGGTTTACTCGCCGCCGGCGATCGATCCCGAACAGCCCTCCGGCCACAAGGAACTCACCGGCACCGAAATCGAAGGCGTGCCCTACCCGGCGCCGCAGGATTACCGCAGCGCGCTGCCGCTGTTCAACGGCGTGGTGCAGGACAACCTCGGCCGCCCCCACTTCAACGGCGGCGACACCAACCAGGCCAACTACACGCTGGACGGCTTCAACATCTCCGACCCTTTCACGGGGCGCCTGGAAACCCGGCTCAACATCGAGACCATCCAGACGATGGACCTGGAAAGCAGCCGCTTCTCAGCCGAGAACGGGCGCGGATCCACCGGCGTGCTCGATCTCAAGACCAAGATGGGCGACGACCGCTACCGCTTCACCGGCACGAACTTCATTCCCGGCGTGGCCAGCGACAACGGCATCTATATCAACAAGTGGACTCCGCGGCTGGAATTTTCCGGCCCTATCTCCAAGGGCAAGGCCTGGTTCCACAACGGCTTCGACGCCTTCTACAACGCGGATACCGTCACGGGC
This sequence comes from Acidobacteriota bacterium, assembly GCA_018268835.1. Lineage (GTDB taxonomy): Bacteria > Acidobacteriota > Terriglobia > Bryobacterales > Bryobacteraceae > Solibacter. The sequence goes on from JAFDVU010000004.1 coordinate 29,711, forward strand.
CTCCCGCAGGGGCAGAACCGTACCAGCGGGCTGACCACCAGCAACCTGACCCGCCTGCAATACAACGTGACGCCGGGCAACATCCTCACCGGCAGCTTCCTCTACAACCTGGATTACACGCGCCGCTTCGGGCTGAGCATCCTCAACCCGATCGAGACCACCACCAGTCCGCGGCGCCAGTTGTTCATGGGCACGCTGCGCGACCAGCACTACTTCAGCGGCGCGTTGCTCGACGTGGGTTATGCCGATTCGCGCGGCGTGGTGCGCAATCCGCCGCAGGGAACCGCGATCTACGAGATCACGCCGTTCGGCAATCGCGGCAACTACTTCAGCTCCGTGGACCGCCACTACTACCGCCAGCAGGGCATCGCCAACCTGTTTCTGCCGGTGCTGCACTGGCGCGGCACGCACCGCCTGAAGTTCGGCGCGGACATCGAGCGCGAGAGCTTCCACCAGATCACGTACCGGCACCCCTACGAGGTCCTGCGCGACGATGGCTCGGTGGCGCGCTACGTGACGTTCACGGGCAGCCCCTTTCAGGCGCGCAAGAACCTGGAGGCCGCGCAGTACCTGCAGGATCACTGGGCGCCGCGCGAAGGGTTGAACGTCGAAGCCGGCATCCGCACCGAATGGAACGAGATCGTGCGCGAGATGGAGGTCGCGCCGCGATTGAGCGTGGCGTGGGCGCCGCACCGCCTGGCCAACACCAAGATCAGCGCCGGATGGGGCATCTATCACGACTCGATCAGCCTGGCGACGCTGGCTCGCCAGCAGGACCAGGACAGCCTCTCCACGTTCTACCTGCCGGACGGCACGGTGCGCGGCCCCGTGATCACCTCGTTTCTGGTGAACGACAGCACGCTGCGGACGCCCTCGTATCAATCGGCCAGTGTCGAGATCGAACGCAAACTGCCTTTCGATTTTTACGGCAAGGCGGGGTACACGTGGCGGATGGGAGACCGCGGGTTTGTGTTCGAAACGCCCACTCCGGTGAGCGGCCCCCAGTTTTACAGCGGCGCCGTGTTCGTGCTGCGCAACAGCCGGCGCGACCGTTACGACGCCATCGATTTCACTCTCCGCCGCACCTTCGCCGGGCAGTTCGAGTGGTTCCTCGGGTACACGCACTCCAGTACGCGCACCAACGCGGCCATCGATTACAGCCTGGAGAATCCGATCTTCGCCCCGCAGATGCCCGGTCCGTATTCCTGGGACACGCCGGACCGGGTCCACATGTGGGGATGGGCGCCGCTGCCCAAGCGCGTGCTGCCCTCCATGCTGCGCTTCCTGTTCACGGAAACCACCGCGGCATACCTGGTGGAATACCGCACCGGCTTCCCTTTCAACGTGGTAGACGAGGAGGGTTTTCTGGTTGGCCGTCCCGGCGCCATGCGCTACCCCTACTACTTCAACATCAATCTGCACCTTGAGCGGCGGTTCCGCTTCATGCACTATCTGTGGGCGTGGCGGTTCGGCTACAACAACATCACGGCGAATCTGAATCCCAACGTGGTGAACAACGTTACCGGATCGCCCGGATTTTTGACTTACGGGGCGGGGCAGGCGCGGGCGTTCAGCGTGCGGCTCCGCCTGCTGGGAAGGAAGTAGGGCCCGTGGTTACAGCCGGCCCAGCGCGGACCGCATCATCCGCTCCGCGGCCGGCGCTACCGCGGCCGCATCGCCGAAACCGAGGACGCTCACCATCACGTAGTCGTTGCCGTGGATGAGGTGGAGTTGCGTACCGCCGCCGGGGACGTCCAGGAAGAAGGCGGTCGCGCCGAATCCGGGGGCCGGGCGCGAGGACGAACCCTCGATCTCGCGCTGGAGTGCCGCGATCTCCGAGGGCAGATTCACCTCGCCTGCCAGCCGGGTCAGTGTAACCGTGACCAGCGCGTGATCCGCGGAGTAGTCGCAGGTGGAGGTGCGGGCGGCGTTAGATTCTTCCGGCGGGTTCAGCTTGCGGCCGAGCGCGCTCTCGACATCGGCGCGCGGCAGCGCCATGCAGGCGGAGAGCGCCTTGGGGAGGGGGGCGGAGGCCCGCGGAGCGGTCGAGTACGTGGGGACCGAGAAGGCCAAAAGCAGGAAGGGGATCATCAATCCCATTGAAACGGCGAACGCTGCGGCGGCCAATCCCCCGGCTGTACTGGAGCGTAATTCAGTACCTGGTGCCGCATCGTACGGTCCTTTGTTTGCATCGGCCTCGAATCCGGTTGCGCGTCGCGGCCGGACTAATGCTACCTTGGGCAGAACCGCATGCATACGGCGCTGGTGATTGCCTTCATCGGATCCCTGGTGTTCGGCGCCCATCTGTTCGTCGCGCTGTTTGCCCGGACGCGCGTGCCCGACGTCCTGCTGCTGATCGTCATCGGGCTTGTGCTCGGTCCGGTCACGCACCTGGTGAGCCCGGACCAACTGGGAAGCGTCGGCCCGGTCTTCACGACGGTGACGCTGGTGCTGATCCTGTTTGAGAGCGGCATCGGACTGCAGATCGAGACCTTGCGCAAGGCTCTGCGCGGAACCTTGATTCTGGCGACGCTGAATTTTTTCGCGACCGGGTTGGTGGTGGCCGCAGCCGCATGGAAGATGACGGAACTGGGGCCGATGCGGTCGCTGATGCTGGGCGCGGTCCTGGGCGGGACGTCTCCGGCGGTGGTCATTCCCATGGCGGCGCAACTCGGGATGGGGCGCGAGGCTTCGGCACTGCTGTTTCTCGAATCCGCGGTCAGCGACGTCCTCTCCATCGTGATTGCCCTCGCCCTGTTGGACGGGCGTAGATTCGGCGTCGCGTGGGGCCCGGTCGCGGGTTCCATCATGGCGTCGTTCCTATTTGCCAGTATCCTCGGCGGAGTGGGCGCCATTGTGTGGTCCAGCCTCCTCAGCCGTGTGCGAAACCTTCAGAACGGCATGTTCACCACGGCAGCGTTCGTATTCCTGGTGTACGGCGTGACTGAGATCCTGGGCTATAGCGGCGCCATCGCCTCGCTGGTGTTTGGCATCGGCCTGGGCAATACTGAGTGGCTCCGGGTGCACCTTTCCAGGCGAACGCCTTCGCTGGCGCCGGTGGAACTGAACGAACATGAGAAGGCGTTCTTCGCGGAAATCGTCTTTCTGCTGAAGACCTTCTTCTTCGTTTATATCGGGCTGTCCGTTCAGTTTCAGAATCAGCGGTGGATCACGTTCGGGCTGGTCGTCACCCTGATGATCTTCGCCGCGCGCATCCCGATCGTGCGGATCGGGGTGAATAAAGCGCTGCCGCGCGGCGATGCCAGTCGGATGGCGGCGATGGCGCCCAAGGGGTTGGCAGCGGCGGTGCTGGCATCTCTGGCATTGCAGCAAGGCGTTCCCGGAGGCGATTTGATCCAAAACAGTACGTATGCGGTGGTGTTGTTCAGCATCGTGCTGACGTCGGTGCTGATCTTCTTGCAGGACAAGACTTTCGTCGGCGGTGCGTATCGCCGGATCTTCAAGGGTTTCGGCGCCGCCGGGGCTCCAGGAAGCGGTAATGAGATGGTTTGAACCTCCTCCTCCGGATAGAGGTGCTAAACTCATACCAGGCAGTGGAGCGGACGGGGTTTCCCGCAAGTAAGGGCCCGGGCTCGTGCCTGCGTTTGTTTCTGGCTTCCGGTGGAGGTCCGGGGAACGTCCATGTCACCTGGATTTGACATTATTCTCCGCACACCGTAAGCTAGATATTTTGCGAAACAATTAGCTGGAGACGTGTGTCGATGAGTACGGAATTCCCCTCCAAGAACGGCGTTAACCGCGAGTGGCATGTGATCGATGCCCAGAACGTAGTCCTGGGCAAGCTGGCCAGCAAGGCCGCCATGCTGCTGATGGGCAAGCATAAGCCCACGTTCACTCCGTTCCTGGACGCCGGCGATCATGTGATCGTCATCAACGCGGACAAGGTGAAGGTTACCGGCCGCAAGGAAGAAGACAAGTTGTACCGCCATTTCACCGGGTATCCGGGCGGGCTGGTGGAAAAGAGCTTGAAGCAGGTCCGGGCCGAAAAGCCGGTCCGGCTGGTGGAAGACGCGATTTTCGGCATGCTCCCCAAGACCAAGCTCGGCAAGCAGATGTACCGCAAACTGAAGGTCTACGCGGGTGACCGCCATCCGCACGCGGCGCAGCAACCGGCCGCGTTGACTGTGAAATAGGAATCTGGAGAGTTGAGTGGCAGCGACGATGGTTCAGTATTTGGGTACGGGCCGCCGCAAGACGTCGGTGGCTCGGGTGTTTCTGCGTCCCGGTAAGGGCGAGATCAAGGTGAATAATCGTCCGTTTGAGAAGTACTTTCAGACGGAGAGTTCGCGTGCTACGGTGCGGCAGGCCCTGGCGGCCACCGAGACCGTGGACAAGTTCGATCTCCTGATCCTTGCCAGCGGCGGCGGCGTCTCCGGTCAGGCAGGCGCGGCGCGGTTGGGGATTTCCCGGGCGCTGGTGGAGTTCAACGCGGAATTGCGCGCGCGTCTCAAGAAGCTCGGCTACCTGACGCGCGACCCGCGTGCGCACGAACGAAAGAAGTACGGTCAGAAGGGCGCCCGCAAGCGGTTCCAGTTCTCCAAACGTTAGTCCCTGCGAACCCGGAAGGCGGCGTCCGCCGCTTTCCGGGCTTTGCGATGTTTTAACCCTATTAACCAACCAGGCTGCAGGGGCGGCGCGCAAATCTCGCTTTGGACCGCGCGCCGTGTGCTTGCGGCAGTCAATTCAGGAGGCAGTTTGCCCGCTATTTCAATGAAGGAATTGCTCGAAGCCGGCGTTCACTTCGGGCACCAGACCAAGCGCTGGAATCCGAAGATGAAGGAATACATTTTCGGCGAACGTAACGGAATCTACATCATCGACCTTCAGAAGACTCTGAAGATGTTCAAGGACGCCGCTCGCTTCGTCGGCGAGATGGCCGCTCAGGGTAAGAACGTACTCTTCGTCGGCACCAAACGTCAGGCGCAGGAAGCCATCGCCGAAGAAGCCACCCGCTGCCAGATGTTCTACGTCAACCAGCGCTGGCTCGGCGGTCTGCTGACCAACATGGCCACGGTGCAGAAGTCCATCAAGCGGCTGAAGGACCTGGAAGCCATGGCGTCGGTCGAGAACGGCTACGCGGGACGCCCGAAGAAGGAAATCATCCGGCTCGAGCGCGAACGCAAGCACCTGTTGCAGAACCTGGCCGGCATCAAGGATATGCCCGGTTTGCCGGACGTGCTCTTCGTCATCGATTCGAACAAAGAAGCCATCGCGGTTAAGGAAGCCCGGCGGCTCGGTATCCCGGTGGTCGCCATTGTGGATACGAACTGCGATCCCGACGAAGTCGATTCCGTGATTCCCGGCAACGATGACGCGCTGCGCGCCATCCGGCTGTTCGCCAGTAAGATTGCCGACGCGGTGATCGAGGGCCGCGCGCTGGCCACCGAGCAGGACTTCACCGCAGACAAGATCGTCTCGGAAGAAGCAACCAGCGAAGTCGGCATGATGGAATACACCGAATACGTGGATCCCAAGTACGCCGAGAAGATCATGGCCGAAAGCCTGCACATCGAAGAACCGCAGCAGGTTTCGCCGCGTAAGGGCCCGGCGTCCGAGACGGCCGAACCGGCCGCTGAAACGGTTGTTACCGACGCGGGGCAGGCATAAAGCCCGCCCCCGACCAATTTTTCATAGAGAAGGGTTATGGCGGAAATCACCGCGTCACTTGTTAAAGACCTCCGCGAACGCACCGGTGCGGGGATGATGGAATGTAAGAGTGCCCTGGTGGAAGCCAAGGGCGATCTCGCCGAAGCGGAAGTGGTCCTGCGCAAGCGCGGCATCGCGTCGGCCGGAAAGAAGGCCTCGCGCGCCACCCGTCAGGGGCTGATCGGGACCTATATTCACCATGGCGGCCAACTCGGCGTGCTGGTGGAAGTCAACTGCGAGAGCGATTTCGTCGCGCGCACCGACGATTTCCAGGAACTGGTGCACGATGTCGCGATGCACATCGCGGCGGCCGATCCGCGTTTCGTCCGCAAGGAAGACGTCACCGAGGATGTGCTGGCCAAGGAGCGCGAGATCCAGAAGGCGCGCGTGATCGCCGAGGGCAAGCCCGAGAAGATCGCCGACAAGGTGGTGGAAGGGCGCCTGCAGAAGTTCTACGAAGAGGTGTGCCTGCTCGAACAGCCGTTCGTAAAGGAAGCCACTCTCACCGTGGGGCAACTGGTCAAGACCAAGATCGCCAAGTTGGGCGAGAACATCTCGGTGGCCCGCTTCGTCCGCTTCAAGGTGGGCGACTCCGCCGCGGCCGACGCCGCTCCGGAAGCGCAGTAGTCCGCCGCGGCCGGCTCTTATGCCCGCTTACAAACGCATCCTGCTGAAGTTGAGCGGCGAGGCTCTCGCCGGCGCCGCCAGCTTCGGAATCGATGCCGAACGCGTCCGCTCCCTGGCGCGCGAAGTCGCCGACGTCACCGCCAAGGGAGTTCAGGTCGGACTGGTGGTGGGCGGCGGCAACATTTTCCGCGGTATCGCCGCCGCCGCCAATAACATGGACCGCGTCACCGGCGATCACATGGGCATGCTCGCCACCGTGATCAACGCGCTGGCGTTCAGCGATGCCCTGGAGCAGATGGGCATCCCGACCCGCGTGATGAGCGCGATCGAGATGCACCAGGTGGCCGAACCCTACATCCGGCGCCGCGCCATCCGGCACCTGGAGAAGGGGCGCGTGGTCATCTTCGCGGCCGGCACCAGCAATCCCTATTTTTCCACCGATACGGCGGCCACCCTGCGAGCCCTGGAAATCAAGGCTCAGGTAATCGCCAAGGCCACCCGCGTGGATGGCGTCTACGACAAGGACCCGCTGCAGTATCCCGACGCCGTGCGCTATGCGGACATCACCTACCTGGAAGTGCTCGCCAAGGGGCTCAAGGTGATGGACGCCACCTCGATCGCCATGTGCCGGGACAACCGCCTGCCCATCCTGGTTTTCAATTTGAATACGAGTGGAAATATAATGCGTATGTCGATGGGCGAACCTGTCGGTACCGTGATTCACTGAACGAGTCTGACCTTTTCGGAGAACTTCTTATGAAGACTGAAGCGCACACAGCGCAAACCGCTACCCCCTTCAACTCCGTGAAAGAAGTCGAAGCGAACATCAAGAGCCGCATGGATAAGGCTCTCGGGGATCTGCAGCACGAACTGGCGTCCATCCGCACCGGGCGCGCGTCGCTCGGCATTCTGGATCACATCCGGGTGGACTACTACGGGACGCCGACTCCGCTGAACCAGGTGGCCAATCTGCACGTGCCCGAGCCGAGCATGATCACCATCCAGCCCTGGGACGTCTCGCAGATCGGGCCTATCGAAAAGGCCATCCGCGCCAGCGATCTCGGCCTCAACCCCTCCAACGACGGGAAGATGATCCGCCTGCCGATTCCGCCGCTCACCGAGGAGCGCCGCAAGGATCTGGTCAAAAAACTCCACGGCGGCGCCGAACACCATCGGGTGAGCGTGCGCAACATCCGTCGCGACGGTAACGAAGCCGTCAAGAAACTTCTCAAGGACAAGAAGATCACCGAGGACGAGGAGAAGCGGGCGCACGAAGGAATCCAGAAGACGACTGACGTCTACATGGAGAAGATCGACGCCGCGGTCAAGGCCAAAGAGAAAGACATCCTGGAAATCAAGTAGATGTTCACGCTGCGCGTCCCGGCCTCCAGCGCCAACCTGGGACCGGGATTCGACGCGCTTGGTCTGGCGCTGGGGGTGTACCTGACCTGCCGCTTCCGGCGGAGCCAGACGCTTTCCATCACCGCTTCCGGACGCGACGCGGAGAGCATTTCCACCGGCAGCGACAACCTCATCTGGCAGACCGCCCTGACGGTGGCGCGCGATCACCAGATGAAGATGCCGCCCATCGAACTCCACATCCAGAATGAAATTCCGCTGGGCAAGGGGATGGGGTCGAGCGCCGCGGCGCTCACCGCCGGGGTGGTAATCGCAGACGAACTGCTGGGCCTGGGTTGGAAGCCGCTGCGCATTCTGGATGAAGCGGCCCGCCTGGAGGGCCACCCGGACAACGTCGCGCCCTGCACGCTGGGCTCGATCGTAGCCAGCGCCATCGATTCGGGCGGGGTTACGCGCGCCATCCGGATGGAGTTGCCCAAGAGCTTCGACCTGGCGGTGGTGGTCCCGGACTTCGACCTGCCCACCGTGAAGGCCCGCGCGGTGCTGCCCTCGGGCTACAGCCGCGAAGACGCGGTGTTCAATGTGCAGCGTGCCAGCCTGCTGATCGCCGCGCTGGCGACGGGCACCACCAGCGCGTTTCCCGCGGCGCTGGAGGACCGGTTCCACCAGCCGTACCGCGAAACGCTGGTCCCCGGGTTGCACGAGATCCTGCGGATGCGCGCGCCGGGACTGCTCGGTTGCGTGCTGAGCGGCGCCGGGCCGAGCATCCTGGTGTTCTTCGAGCGCGGCTACGATACGGTCTGCGAACTGGTGCGGCAGATTTTCCGGCTGCACGGCCACGCTTCGGAAGTGCTGCACTGCCAGATCCCGGAACGCGGCTTCGAATTGACCCGCGACTAGGTACCTGGTTTCGGAATTACGCTCTCGTATCGGATTACGGCTTGCTGACGCGCGCGGCTCTGGTCGGAGCCGCGACCGTAAGGGAGCGTCCAGCCTCAAATACTGACCGAACTGGTGAAGCGTGCGACTAAGCCGTCCCGTGCCTGAGGTATCATCCTGGATAGGAGACGCGCGTGCCCGCGACCACCGAACTGATGACCGTCGAAGAATTCCGCCGCCTGCCGGAAACCGGTCCGTTCTACTACGAACTGCGTCACGGAGAGCTCGTTCAAGTGACAAGACCGAAGCTGAAGCATACTTTGATTCAGAGCAGACTGCTGGACGGGCTGAAGCAACATACCGGCTCCGCCTTTTGGGCGTCGATCGAAGTGCCCTTCCGGCCGCTGCCGGAACATGAACTGCGTACGGCCGACGTAGCTGTGGTCGCCGCGTCCCGGATCGAACACACCGACTCGGACGACTTCCTCCAGGGCGCGCCCGAGCTCGTGGTCGAAGTGCTTTCGCCCTCCAACACGGTGGAGGAGATCTCCGACAAAGAGCGCCTGTGCCTGGAAAACGGGTGCCGGGAATTCTGGGTAGTGGATCCCAAGCTTCGCCAGGTGAAAGTCGCGACGCCAGACGGCGTCACCCGCACCTACAAGGACCATCAGGAAGTCCCGCTCACGCTGCTCGGCGCGGCGCCGCTCCCGGTGGCCGCGATCTTCGATTAGCGGCTACTCTTCGATGGAAAGCTCGGCCCATCCGGGCAGAGTCGCCGGACGGTTGTTCAGGAACACGATCCGGCGCGTCTTGGGGAAGGGCAGGTTGGTGGCCAGCGCGCGGTTGTAGATCTGGAACGCCTGCAGGATCTGCCGGTAGTCGGGGTTGGTGGTGTCGAGCCACGCGCTCTTGGCCGGCAGTCCGCCGCCCCAGCCCAGCGAGAGGATGCAAGTGCCGTTTTCGCGAGCCTGCGCCAGACGCTGCTCGAGCTGTTCCAGGCTCTGGTCCAGGAGCCCCATCCCGGCCATGGACGCGTATTGCCGCTGCAGCGCCAGAAGGCCCTGAGCATATACGTTGGCGGCTTCGAAGATCTTCTGCCGGCCGAAGGCTTCGGGCCAGCGCACGCTCCGGCGCACTTCCGGCTGGAGGAAGAACTGTTTTTCGTCCCACCCGCCGCTGAAGACCGTGCCCGGCGCCGCCATCTCGGCGAACACTGGAGTGCTCTCCTCGGGACGCCCGCCATCGACGGCGCCGCGCGGGCTCTGCTTCCAGCCCAGGGCGTAGCCGCCGCCGCGCGGTTGCAGCGTGGAGGTACGCAGCAGGTAGACCTTGAAGGAATCGTTGCCGACCACGCCGGAATCGCCCGCGCTGACGAAGCGCATCCGGGTGCTGCCCGCCGGACCGAGCGCCTGCTCTTCCACCGATTCCGCCGGACGCCTCGGGAAGCGCTCACCCTCGACGCGCTTGCGCACGTCCTGGAGCATGCCGTCGCGCCAGTGGGCGAAGAGCATGCCTGTGCGCAGCGCGCCCTTGATCGCCGCCGCCGGCAGATAGGGACCGCTCGCCCCCGCCGCGAATGTGGGGATGTGCAGGCTCTCGCCCATCGCGCGGTTCCAGTAGGTCGCGCTGGCCGGATTCTCGAAGGGGATGCGCCGCCCGGCGAAGTTCTGCGCGAATCCGCCCCAACTGGCGAAGTCCAGCTTGTCGGCCTTCTTCAATTGTGCCAGGTACCCATCCAACCGCGGCCCCTTGGCCAGCAGGCGGAAGATTCGCCACTGGTCGAGCACGTTTACGTGGTCCTTCCAGACCATGTAGTCGATCGGACTGAGCTTGCGTCCGTCACCGACGAGCAGCGGGGTCAGGCATGTGAGGCGGTAGCGCATCAGTTCCCCTCGGGCAGCGGAATGGACAGTGCGAAGCCGGCGCGGAACACCGGATGAGCGAAGCCGTCGGGTGCGACGTCGGGCGCGGCGCCGCGCAAGGAGTTACCGGCCACCACGACGCTGCCTTCCGCGATCATCTGAATCTGCTTTTTCAGCCCGCCGCTGCCGGACGGACTTTCCACCCGTCCGCCGCGGGCCATCACGGTGTAGCTGCCGCGCGACCAATCCACCGCGTCGGCTTCGGCGGGCACGAAAAGAGAGAGCAGCCAGTGGGCGTTACCAGCGGCCGGCGCCGGCGATGCGGGGGAGAGGGCGGGGGCAACTTCCGGCACAAGGGGTTCGGGCGCGACAGGCTGTGCGTTCTCGGGATCCGCGGACGGATGCCCCGCTGCCGCCTCTGGCGGCGGGGGTGTATTGAGTACAGCCTCGGCCTCCACGATGGCGGGCGCGGCCTCGGCTGCTTCCTCCACGGGTGCCGCCGTTTCGTCCGCGGGCTGCGCGAACTCGGAGGAGTCCGCAGGCACGTCGCCGTCCGCGCGGTCCTGATTCAAAGGCTCGATCGCGGGTGGGGCCGCCACCTCGGCCACCGCCGAGGGTTCGGCCGCGGGCGTTTCGAGTATGACGTCGGGAGGCGCTTCGGCCGCTTCTTCCGCGGGTCGTTCGGGGGCTTCCACCGTTAACTGGCCAGCCGGAAGGCCGGCCCCACTTTGGGGACGGGTTTCGCCGAGGATCATCCCGGGCAGTTCGCCTTCGATGAACTCCGGCGCTTCGGAGCGGCCCCAGCCGCGGGAGCGTTCGCCGCCAAATCCGGTATCGGCAAGCAGGCGGAAGGCCGCTTTGACCGCATCCTGCCAGGCGTCGCGCGCCGCTTCTCCGGAGAAGCCGGCGACTGCCCACAGCCCGGCACCGGGGCGGAACTCGATGCACGCCATGGAGTGGCGCTCGCTGGTTCCGGTCAGCCGGTCCACCGCCGCGTTCCAGCGCACCGAGGTGCGGAACGGGCCCGCCTTCCCCACCGGCACCAGGCAGCCGCTCGGACCATCCACGCTCCAGCGGTTCTCATCCATCGCCTCGCCGGCCAGAATGGCCTGCACCACTTCGAGCGGCACGAAGCGCGCGCTCTTCCACCGCACATGCGCCGCCATCAGCGCAGGCGATGCCGGAGGCCACACCGTGCGCGGCGGCACCACGAAGCCGATGCCGTCGAGGAACGGGAAGCAGGAACTGAAACAGACCGCGGGTGTCGCGCTGCGCGCGGTCGCATCCAGCCAGCCTTCCAGGCGGCCGAGCCGCGCCATGGCGCTGGTGACCGCGCTGAACAGCGAGTCGCTGTGGTAGATGACGTCCACGCGGTTGCGCGCGCCCGAGTCGGGGCCGATGCGCCACGGGCCGGAAGGACGCAGTTTGACGACCAGTCCGGGGTTCATTACTCCTCGTGGATGAACGCGAACGCGGTCTCGCGGACCGCGGCCTGCACGGCGGCCAGGTTCGCGCCGGCGCCGATCTCCTTCTCCGCGGCGCCGGCGGCGTAGTAGTTGCGGCCGCGCCACACCAGCTTCAGGTTGCTGAAGCCGACCCGGCCGCTGCCGCGCGAGCCGCCGCCGCCCAGCGCGTCGTCCTCAAGCAGGCGCAGACCTTCCAGCACGCGCAGGAACAGCGGCGCGTCCTCCTCGCAGAGCACGTCCATGACGAAGCGGGTGCGGAACTTCGCGCCCGCCGGCACGCGCTCGAGAGTGCGCGGATTGGCCTGGCTGGTGATGCGGTCGATGGCGTTTTCGCTCTTCACCTCGGTCAACTCGTCGTCGAGGTTCTCGCGCATCTGCGGGGTGATGGATTCGGGATCGAGTGGCGCGTCGAATACCGCCAGCCGGGCCGGCGTGGCCTGCGTCGTCTCCAGGGTCTCGCCCTGGACCCGCTCCATGCGTCCGGGATTGCGCCCAAACAGCAGGCAGATCTCGTCGTCGGCTCGGTCGCTCTGGTGGATGCGCACTTCCTGCCCCTTGCGGCGCGAGAGGTACACCAGTTCGGTGGGAACCGCCAGCCCGCTGGACTGCTCCAGCAGCGAGCGGATTTTGCCGCGCAGCGAACTGCCGGGCACGTAAGGACGCCCGAACGCGTCTTTCACCACGGGATTATCGCTGCCGCCGATCTCCAGCGAACCCTTGCCGGCGCCCACGTGCAGGCCGGTCTCGCACAGCATGTCGCCTTCGAGAATCAGCTTCCCGATGAGTTTCAACTCGGTTTGGGGTGTGTGTGCGCTCACGCAATTTCTCCAATACTCATTGCCATTCCCTTGCTTTTCCGAAACGGGGCCGCCGCTCCGCCGCGGGCTACTCGTTGTAGGCCACAATGGCCTCGAACAGATCCTTGAAACGCTCGTACCCGCGGGCATCGTTCTTGCGCGTCACCTGCAGGAGCAGTTTTTCGAGCTGATCCAGGCTGCGCAGCCCGTGGCGCGCGATGGTGTACGCCAGGCGCGCGCGCAACATGACGAACTCGTGCTGCCGTTCGCCCTCCGGGGCGCGCACCGCGCGGCGCACGGCGCTATAGAGGCGCCGCAACTGGCTCTTGGTGCCGCTGTCCATGTCGCGCATGCGGCTGACGATGGCGTGCGCCTGGTTGTCCAGGTAGAGGCTGTCGCCGATGAGCTTCTCCAGTTCGATTTCCGGCGGTCCCTCGGGACGGCCGCGGTCGAAGCCGCGCCGTTCTCCGCGCTCGCCGCGCTCGCCACGGTCGCCGCGTTCCCCGCCGCGCTCGCCGCGCCCGGCGCCCTGCGGACCCCGCCCGCCTCCCTCGCGGGGCGGACGGTTGCCTTCCTTGCGTTGCTGTTGCTCTTCCGCCATGTGCTAAACCTCAGTCGCCAATCTGGCCCATTCCAGGGCCACCAGTCCCGCGGGACGCAGCTTTACCTCCGCGGTCTTCCTGCCCACCAGTTCGTTGATCAGATGCGCGCGCAGTTTCTGGAATTCGCGGTCGCGCGTACCGCTCAGGATGCGGTTGAAGCGGCGGTGGAAGCGCCACGTGCGCTGCGCCACTTCGCCCTCGCCGTAGGCTTCCCTGCGGTAGAAGCTCCGCAACTGATACAAAAGTTGCTTGGACATGCGGAACTCGTGGATCAGCCGCGTGACCACGTCCTTCAACTCCGATGCGTCGTTGAGATGCCGCCATTCCAGGATGCGGCCCAGCAGGTAGATGCAGTCCTTGTCCGAGGATTTGGCCAGGTCCAGGTTGCGTCCGGCTTCCTCGTACACCGCGGCCAGCGGGCTGTAAGTCTCCGCCGCCAGCGCGATGGCCATCGAAATGGTCTTGCCCTCCGGTCCCGGATACTCCTTCAGGTTCTCCTCGGTGAAGCGGTGGAACAGACGCTGCACCTCGCGCGCCAGCGCGATCAGCGCGTCCCAGCTTCCGTACACCGCGAAATCGTCGCCGCCCGAATAGAGGATGCTCACCTTGCGCCAGAACTCGGGCAGTGAGCACAGCACTTCCAGTTCGCCGGCGAAGAACTGCTTGTACAGCACGCTCAGCGGGACGTGTTCCTCGATCGAATGCACCCTTCGCAGGCGCAGCCCGAAGTGGTCCACGTCGCCGCGCAGCACGCCCCAGATGGAGCGGCCCTGCGCGCGCCGCGCCAAGGTCTGTACCGGCGCCGACTGCCTGCCGTCGTCGCTCGGCGCGGCGTGGCGCGCCAGCATGATGCCGTCGCTCGAAAGGTTGGATGTGATCGCCCAGCTATGCTTGCCTTCGCCGGGGGCGATCTTCCCGGGATTTTCGGGAGACCAGCCGATCCGGGCGGCTTCGCGAATTCGGACGCCCAGTTCCTTGGCGAAGTACTGTTCGGCCTCCGGATTGGAGGCGGCCACGAAGGGCCGGAAGGCTTCGGCGCCGGAGTGCTGCAGCGGCGCGTGACGGTAGCTCTCCAGCCGATCGTTCAAACGCCGGCGGATGACGGCCCAATCGCCGAGGTTATCGGTGGCGGCCCAGACCAGTTGCACCACGCCCGAACTGAGTTGCGCGATCTGCGCCGCGGCGGCGGAGAGGAATTCCTCGGCCGCGGGTTGGGCTTCCCCGGGCAATACCAGCAGGAACTGCCCGCCCCCGCTCGAGCCAAGCAGGATGCGCGCCAGCCCAAGTTCGGCCAGCAGAGCACGCGGCAGAACTTCGGAGAGCAGAGTAATCCACTGCGATTTTCCGGCAAGCAGGTCTTCGCCGGCCGAACGCACGGAGCGCCCTTCGGCAGTTGCCGCCAGAAGGAATTCTTCCGTGCCCAGAATTTTCCCCTGCAGCAGGATCTGTTCGGGCATTGAAACTCGATGACAGGCCTTAAGAAATCATCACTGTAGCACAGAATCCTGAGAACAACCGAACAGCCGGGGGACTGACTGGACATGCGAATCGCTTGGACCGTGGCCGCGCTCGTGGTGTGCGTGTCGGTTTGCGCCGCCGCGCCGCAGTCCCAGTCGCGGGCGCACGCGGCCGCCCCAGCGGCCCGGCCGGCGGCTGCCGGCAAGGCCCGCCCGCACCTTCCCGACCCGCAACTCGAAGCCGCGATCCGCGCCAGGTTCGCCAGGTCCAAGAGCGCCGCCGGCTTCACCGTGCGCGTCCAAGGAGGCGTGGCGCACATCGACGGCAGAACCGATGTGGTGCAGCACAAGGCGGCCGCCACCCGCATGGCCAAAACGGCGGGAGCGGCGGCGGTGGACAACCGGGTGCAGATCAGCGAAGCCGCCAGGAAACGCGCCGCCGGGAACCTGGCCGAGGGCAGAAGGCGGGCACAGGTCAAGCGCGGCGAATCCCGGGACAGCCGCTGACCGGCGAACCCGTATCCTCCTCTCTGGGGCCCTTCGGCGGGCGTGATAAACTGAAGTTTCTGCGTCTCCTCCAATGAAATCCATGAAATTCCTGTGTGGCTTAGTGTTTGCCGGCGCCCTGTGGGCTCAGACTGCCCCGGCGCCTTCTCCCGGCCGGCTTCCCGATCTGGGCGACGACGAAGTGGTCGCGACCTTCAGCGACGGAAGCAAGGTGACGATGGCCGATGTCAAGGCCTTCTACGGGATCCTGTCCGCGGCACAACAGCAGGCGGTCCTGCGCTCCCCCGGAGAATTTGTGCGCCAGTGGGGCGTGATGCGCCGTCTGGCGCAGATTGCGGTGGAGCGCAAGCTGGATCAGGAGAGCCCCTACAAGCAGGCTCTGGAGCAGGCGCGCATGAACGTGCTCTACCAGGCCACGATCAACGATACCCTGAACTCCATCACGATCGAGCCGGCCGATATCGAGAAGTATTACGCGGCGAACCAGTCCAAGTACACCCAGGTCAAGGTGAAGGCGATTTACATCGCTTACGGCGATTCCGGCTCGTCCTCCGCGGCGAAGGGTAAGAAGGCTCTGACTGACGCCGAAGCCAAGGCCAAGGCGGAGAAACTGCTGGGCGAACTGCGCGGCGGCGCCGATTTCGTCAAACTCGCCAAGGAAAACTCCGACGACGAGACCTCGCGCGAAAAGGACGGCGATTTTGCCACCCTGCACTTTACCGACAACATCCCTGACGCCTTCCGCAGCGCAATCTTCAAGCTCAAGAAGGGCGAAATCACCGAACCCTTGAAGCAGCCCAACGGCTACTACCTGTTTCGCGCCGATGAAGTCACCGTCAAGCCGCTCGCAGCGGTTCGCGACGAGATCTATAACGAGCTGAAGAATGAGCGTTTCAACGAGTGGATGACGAAGCTCAACCGCGAAACCGTTGTTCAGGTGAACCCGAAGTTCACCGCGCCGACTCCGGCCACGACTCCGGCCAAGTGATGCGGGCCGGCGTCGGCCGGATCGCTCGCAAGACGCCTGCATTTTTGCTGTATTTCACCTGTTTTCAATCGCTTGGGTAATTCCCGGGGGAAGACCTCCGCCGCCGCTTCCTAGGCTGTAGGCGAGGAGAACCCATGGAAACACCCGATTTTACGGAAACTACTCTGCAAACCGCGATGGCCAACACCCTCGCGGCGGTCACCGCCCAGGTGCAGCAGCTCAATCAGCAGCTCAAAAGCGCGTATCTGAACCAGTTCGCCGCGTGGGCGGCGGATGTGCAGGCGGGGCGCAGCAGCAACAGCAACCCGGCCAAGCCGCCTTTGGCCTACGTGGTCGGCTTCTTCACCGACTCCACCAATCCCCGGGCCCAGTGGGCCTACCCGGAAACCGGAACCGACCCGGTGTGCGATATGCCGCCCGTGCCGCAGCCGGCTCCGCCCTATGTCCCGCCGGTGTTGCCCGAGCCGGACACTGTCCGCAATGTGCCTGCGGGCGACACCCTCCCGGTCGGCTATGTCATGACCGCTCCGGACGGTTCGCGCTGGCAGAAGCACTCCAGCCACACGCCCTTCGGCATCGCCTACTATTACGTGAGGTTGTCGTGAAATTCGGGGCGTGGTTGAAGGGGTTTGCCGCCGCGTTGCTCGGCGGAGTCGTGAACGGAGTGGTGCAGGCAGCCGCCTCCAACAGCATGCAGCCCTCGCAGCTCAAGGGCGCGGTGATTGCCGGTGCCATCTTGACGGCCGGAGCCTATCTGACCAGGTCGCCGCTGGGCGGCGCCGCGATCGTGGTTCCGGCAAATACGGCGGCGGCGAACACTGCCGCGCCGGCCGCAATCTCCGAAAACAAAAAGTAACGTTGCGGCGCCTTCCCGCCGGCGGGGGCGCCGCTATTTTACCGAGATCCCGACCTTGAGAATCTGCCCGGTGGGGTAGACCTGTAGTTCGACGTCGCCCGGCTTGGCGCCGCTGCCGGCGGTTACGTTCAGAGTCGCTTTCTCGCCGGAACCCAGTTCGCTCTTGCTCAATACGGCTTCGATCCCCGGAGGGGTGTGGCTCACGGTGAGTTTCATCGTCCCGGGAGCGCTATTGGTAAGCGTCACCTCGCCGGTCTTCAGCCGCGGCAGGCTGAGCGAGTCCTTGTCGAGCTTAACCTGCTGGAACAGGAAGTCCGCCGAGGACGGAATGGCCGGCATGGCCGGTGCGCCGCCCGTGGCCGATGCCGGTCCCCCCTGCATGTTGCCGAACGGGGTCAGGTTTCTCAACTTCGGATCCACCCACCAATACCACTTGCCGTCTTCCAGCTTCCACGTGCTTGGAGTGGGCACTTTGAAGGGCTGCGTGCCGAACCCGATGGCGTTGATGCGCTGCTCGCAGAGCACCACCGCTTTGGCGCGCGTGAAATGGTCGGAATACTCGATGTCCCTGATCTCGAAACTCAGGTACCGGGGCTTGTTGTGATCGTAGAAATAGTCCTTGGTGTCCTCGGCGACCAGTTCCTCGGCCTTGCGGTATTCGCCGGTCACGTGAAACTGGAAGAACTCGGTAATGCGCGCGCGCAGTGCCCGATCCACGTCGGCGGGCGGACGGTCCAACGGATTGCCGCCCTGCGCCCACGCGGCGGTAGCCAGGACAACCAGCAGTGTGAATCGCGACATCCTCACCTCAGTATAAGAGGACGCCGCGGAGGCTCGAAAAGCCGGAGTGCCCTCAGAGTTTGGGCACCTGAATGGTGATCTTGCGGTAGCGGATCCCGCCGGTGTGATCCCCCTGAATGTAGAACGGGCCGGGGGCGGCTTCGTTGGAGTCGAGCGCGCCGCCGGTGGGGCCCGGGATCTCCTGATTATCGATGGTCTTCACGCCGTTGCGCACCACCGTGATGCGCCGGCCGACCAGGGTGACGTCGAAGGTCTCCCACTTGCCGGGGGTGCGCGGCAGCATCACCGAGGGCGGCACGAAACTGTAGATCGACCCGATCGAGTGGTATGGATCGTTGGCATCCACCGCCTGGTATTCGATCTGCAACTCGTAGCGGCCGCGCAGGTAGATGCCGCTGTTGCCGTCATCGGGACAATTCACCTCGAAGTGCAGCTTGAAATCGTTGAAGGCGCGGGTGGATTTCAAGTTGGCGCCGCCGGTGGTATTCAACAGGTCGCCGTTGTCCGCCTTCCAGTGGTTGTTGTTGGGTGTCATCGGCGCCCATCCGGTCAGGTCCTTGCCGTTGAACAGCGATTCCGGTTCGCTCCAGGCGGCGGGCGGCTTGCGGTCGAGTTTCGGCGCCGGGACGCCCGCGATTTCGGCGACCGCCGTGCCGCCGCGCAGGATCGTACCCTTCACGTTACCGCCGGACGCCTCCAGATCCCAGGTAATTTCCGGGTTCTTCTGATCGGCTTTGGAGAAGACCACGTGCAGGCGCGATCCGGAAAGTTGAAAGTCCGGAATCATCCTGGCGCCCCCGGCGCGAGGCTGGATGCGCAGGGTGGTTTTGCCGCCGGACTCGGCGAGTTCCATCCAATCCGGGTAAGGGGCGCCGGTCTTGGGCGTAACGGTAAGGTCCCAGCGGCCGGCGAGCGGGCTGGCGGCGTGCAGCAGCGCGGCAACCGTGCCGGCGAGCAGAGCGAGGCGGAGTCGTTGCGTCATCTTACTGAGTGTCCCCCAAAAAGGGTGCCCGTGGGGTAGCCCTTTGGTGGGCTGTTTCAGGTGGTCTCACCGCCACCACCGCATCCGTCGAGGCACCCCGATAGATCACGTGCAGCCCCTGCTCACGGAGGAAGGCTTCGTCGAAGACGGCGTGCAGGACGTAGACGTCCCGGTCGCCGGGCAGGCGCTGCGGCCCCGCAATCTCCTCGAGCCGCCAGTTGCCGGACGCCACCCGGTAGAAGTTGAGCGAGGGTGCGTACATCCAGTCGCCGGCCACCCGCGCGACCTCGTGGGCGCGGCTGTACTCGGCCACCACAGCGTAGACCTGGCGCATATCCGCGTCCCAGTTCCATTCGCGGAACCACGTCAGCCGCAGGCACAGCAGGAAGTAGACCGCCATCGCGTACAAGCCGGCGGTGAGGACGCGGCGCCGCGGGGCCGCCGCGCCAATCGCGAGTGTCACCAACGGCACGATCCAGATGCCGGTGCGCTGTTTGGGCAGCAGCAGGTGGAACCCTCGGAACGCGGCCCAGTGCAGCGCGACCGACGCCGCGGCCACCGCCAGCAGCATCCGGAGGAAACCGTTGCCGCGCTCCCGCGCCCACGCCGCGAGGGCGAGCGCGAGCAGGCCCGGGATCAGGTACGGCGCGACGCGCTCCACCGCGGCCATCACCAGCGGGTTGACGATCTGCGGGTTCGGCTGCCACAGGGAGTCGCGCGCAATCTCGCCGAGCCACTCGCGCATCGAGTGGGCGCCGTACACGAGTTGCCCCTTTGGCCAGTGGAGCACCGCCGGAGCGCTGACGAACACCGTCACCAGCAGCCCCGGCAGCACCGACGCGCCCAGCAGGCGGACGCGCGCCCGAAACGCCTGCGTGCGGGCGCAGGCCCAGGCGAAGATGGCGGCCATGGTCACGGCGTCCACGATGGCGAACGGAAAATTCGCGGCGACACTGAGCGCGAGACAGGCCGAAGCAATCGCGCAGACGCGTTCCGGCGGCCACCCGCGATCCCGCGCGTAACCGGCCAGCGCGATCGCCGCCATTAGAAAGCCAAGCGCCAGTGCGTATCCGCGCGCCGCCACCAGGTGATCGAAGATGAACGGGTTGAACACCAGCGCGACGAAGAGCGGCCAGGCCGCGGCGGAGGCCGGCGCGAGCAGGCGGCACAGCGCCCACGCCATCGCGATGTAGAGCGCGGCGCCGAAGAGCGCGGGCGCGCGCACCGAAAGATGACTCACGCCGAAGAGGGCGGTTGTGAACCGCATCATCAGGGAATTCAGAACGTGATTGTTGGACGCCGCTTCCCAATGCGACGGGTAATTCCGCGCCACCCAGACGAGATAGGTGTCGGCCTCGTCGATCGTGATCGACTGCACCGCGGCGCGCGCGATCGCCCACAGCATGGCAAAGACCGCGGTCGCGGCCAGAATCAGGTCGGGATGGAAGCGTCTCGAATTCATGCGGAATTACGGCGGATGATCTGGACGCTTCACCATCAAAGACCCGCGGGGCGCGCTTTCAACTACACTGTCCTCATGCTGCGCCCGGTAATTCTTCTGGCGCTGGCCGCCGCCGCGCAGGCCGCGCCCGAATCCCGCATCGTGTTGCGCGACGCCTGGACGTTGACTTCGTCCGCGGGCGGCGCGAGTTACAAGATCTCGGCGCCCTCCACCGTATTCAGCGCGCTGGTCGCGAACGGCGTCTATCCCGATCCCTACTTCGGCATGACTCTGCGCTCGGCACCCGGTGTGAGCTACGCCATCGGCACCATGTTCGCCAACCAGCCGATGCCCGCCGACAGCCCGTTCCACCGTTCGTGGTGGTACCGCACGGAGTTCCGGCTGCCCGCGAGTTTCGCCGGTAAGACGGTGCGGCTCGGTTTCGACGGCATCAACTTCCGCGCCAACCTCTGGCTCAACGGCAAGCAGATCGCGACGAAGACCCAGTTTGCCGGCGCGTGGCGGCTTTTCGATTTCGACGTGAGCGCCGCGGCGAAACCCGGCGGGGCGAACCGGCTCGAGGTCGAGGTCTTCCCGCCCGAACCGGGGGACCTGGCGATCACGTTCGTCGACTGGAACCCGATGCCGCCGGACAAGATGATGGGAATCTGGCGCGACGTGTGGGTCGAAGCCAGCGGCCCGGTCGCGCTGCGCTACCCGTTCGTGGCGACGCACCTCGCCGGCGGCGCCGCGGACCTGACGGTGCGTGCGGAACTCGCCAACTACTCCGATCGCGCCATCGACGGCGTGTGGAAGGGAACGGTCGGGAGGCAGGCGTTCACGCAGGCGGTGCGGCTGGCGCCCCGCGAGACGCGCGTCGTGCACGCCGTGGTGAAGATCGCGAATCCGCGGCTGTGGTGGCCGGCGCAAACCGGACCACAGACGCTGTACCCGCTCGACACCTCGTTTGAAATCGCCGGCCGCGCGAGCGATTCGGCGCACCTCGATTTCGGCATCCGCGAAGTCACCAGCGAACTCGACGCGCGCGGGCACCGCCTGTTCCACATCAACGGCAGGAACATCCTGATTCGCGGCGCGGGCTACACGTTCGACCTGATGCTGCGTTCTTCGCCCGAACGCCAGGAGGCCGAACTGCGCTACGTGCGCGACATGAACCTCAACGCCATCCGCTTCGAAGGCAAACTCGAGGACGAGCACTTCCTTCAACTCTGCGACCGCATGGGCATCCTGGTGCTCGCCGGATGGTGCTGCTGCGATCACTGGGAGAAGTGGAAAGACTGGGACGCGGAGGACGAAACCATCGCGGCCGCCTCGCTGCGCGACCAGTTGCGCCGCCTGGCGCGTCATCCTTCCGTCTTCGACTGGATGTACGGCAGCGACAACCCGCCTCCGCCGAAAATCGAGCAGATCTACCTGGACGCGATCAAAGAGGTGGAGTGGCCGAACCCCGTGCAGTCATCCGCGACCGCTAAGAAAACACCCGCCGGAGAAACCGGGGTCAAGATGACGGGGCCGTACGAGTACGTGGCGCCGTCCTACTGGCTGACCGATACGACACGCGGCGGCGCGCACGGATTCAACACGGAGACAGGCCCGGGGCCGGCGCCTCCGCCCATCGAGAGTCTGCGCCGCATGATTCCCGCGGACAAGCTGTGGCCCATCGGGCCGGAGTGGAACTATCACGCCGGCGGCGGATCGTTCAAGACGATTCGCATTTTCACCGAGGCGCTGGACCGGCGCTACGGGCCTTCGAACTCCGCCGAGGAGTTCGCGCGCAAGGCACAGATCATGGCCTACGAAGGGCATCGAGCCATGTTCGAGGCCTACCGGCGGAACAAGTACACTGCCACCGGCGTGGTTCAGTGGATGCTGAACAACGCGTGGCCGGGACTCATCTGGCACCTCTACGACTGGTATCTGCGGCCCGGCGGATCTTACTTCGGCGCCAAGAAGGCCAACGAACCGCTGCACGTGGAGTACGGCTACGACGACCATTCCATCGCGGTGGTCAACTCCTACTACCGGGAGTTCGCCAACATGAAAGTGGTCGCCAGCGTGTACAACCTCGACATGACGCGCAAGTGGAATCGCGAGGCAAAGGTGGATGTCGCGCCAGATTCGAGCACGCGCGTGTTCACCATCCCGGATCTGGACGGACTGAGCACAACGTGGTTCGTCCACCTGCGTCTGGAGGACTCTTCCGACGACCTCGTGAGCGAGAACTTCTACTGGCTCTCCACCGCGCCCGAGACCCTCGAATGGGATAAGTCGACTTACTACCACACGCCGACTAAGACGTTCGCCGATTACACCGCGCTTGCTTCGCTGCCGCCGGTGCGATTGCGGGTGAGTTCGTCATCGAAGGCGGGTTCCACGACGGTGACGGTGACGAATCCCTCCAGGGCACTGGCCTTCGGGGTACGGCTGAAGGTGGTGCGCGACAGCGACCGCGAAGAGGTCCTGCCGGTACTGTGGGAGGACAACTACTTCGCGCTGCTGCCCGGGCAGACGCGGGCAATCACCGCGACTTACGCGGCGAAGGACCTGGGGAGGGCCAAACCGGCGGTCGAGGTGGAGGGCTGGAACGTGAAACCGTAGCCGCCGGGGGGACTTCCGCCCGGCGCCGGTGTCCAACGCGGGCGCAAGGAGTTCTCATGCGATTCCTCGTCTGTCTGGTGATCACCCACTGGATCGATGATGCAGGGCGACCCGCGGCTGGCGCGTCCTGCGATGGACGCCGTACGGCAGTGGAAGTACCGCCCCACTTTGCTCTACGGCGTCCCGGTGAAAGTAGAGACGCAGGTCGCGCTCAAATTCTGAAGCGCGCGCTTGCTACTGGTGCATGTCGGCGATGCCGAGATCCGTGAGGACCTTTGGCGACTTTTCGTCCATGGCCAGCAGGTTGTGGCAGGCGCCGCAGTCCTGCGTGATGGTCTTACCGCTCTGCGCCTTGTGCGAATCGTCGTGGCAGCGGAAGCAGCCGGGGAAATCGGTGTGCCCGATGTTCACCGGGTACTTGCCCCAGGTGACCTTCATATCCGGGAAGATGTTGCGGTCCCAGATGGCCAGCACCTGCTTGCCGGCGGCGCTGATGTCGGCCTGGCGCGTGTTCCAGATGGCCGGATACGTGTCCTGGTAATACTTGGCGAACGCGGCCGGGATTTTCTGCGCGGCTTCGTCGCGGCTCAGGTAGTTGGCTTTCAGAATCTCCACTGCCTTCTTTTTGGCGAAGGGCAGGTTGGTGGGGATGAGTCCGTTGGCCATGGCCTTATCCACTCCGCGCTCGGGCAGGTCGTAGCTGTGGGCGGGGCGGTTGTGGCAGTCCATGCAGTCCATCTCGCGGATGGGAGCGCCGCCCCCGTTGGGCTTGGCGTCGGCGGCCATGTAGACCGTCTTCTTGCCGTCGGGACCGTTGTACTCCACCCAGGGGATGTTCTGGCGCTGCTCGTCGGTTGCGGCGTAGTTGATGTGGACGCCGGGTCCGAGGTGCGTGCCGTGGATGCCGATGCCGTGGTTGCCGCCGCCGATCTTCATCAGCAGGACGGTTTTGCTTTCGGTATTCGTCTCATCGTCGGCGAATTTGTCGATCACGCGCACGCGATCCTCGCCGTACTTCTGCGGCCAGTGGCAGGTCTCGCACGTCTCGCGCGCGGGACGCAGGTTGTGGACCGGGGTCGGAATGGGCCGCGGGTAGGTGTTGAACGCCACCGCGAAAACCTGTCCGAGTCCGCTCATTTTGCTCTTCACGAACCAGCCGGCGCCCGGACCGATGTGGCACTTCACGCACTCCACGCGCGAGTGCGGCGAGTTCTGGTAGGCGGTGAACTCGGGCTGCATCACGGTGTGGCAGGTCTCCCCGCAGAAGGTCACCGAGTCCATGTAGTTCACCGCACCGTAGGACAACTGGCTGGCGATGACGATGTTGACCACAGTGGTGGCGCCGACGAAGTAGATCAGCCGGCGCAACTCCGGGTTTTCCCAGGTCAGCGGTCCCACCGCGCGCAGGATGCCGCTGCGCCCCTCGCGGCGCTTCTTCATCCAGATGCCGATGGGAATCATCGCCAGGCCGGCGAAAAACGGTCCGGGTATGGTGAGAAAGGCGAGGATCCCCAGGTAGGGGTTCTCGACTTCGCCGCGCAGCGTGATGGGCAGCAGAAACAGCCAGAAGATGGTCGCGGTGGTGACAATTACCACCCCCGCGAGGCTGATCCAGTTATTCGAGAGATGGACAAACGGGGACAGCCACCCCCGGCCCTTCGGGGCTGATAAGTTCGGTGTCATGTGTTGTTTCGTTTAGTCCCCCGCGGCCTTGACCTGCGAGGGATGCTCCCTTGAGTGCTCTTCTTTTTTGACCGTGCGGCCGTTGAGGAACGCCGTGTTCAGGGGATAGACGTCGGGGTCGAAGATGATCGAGTAGAAGTGCCAGACCACAATGGCAAGCGTGGCCAGCACGGCTTCGTAGAAGTGAACACTGGTGGCGACGTCGAGCCAGAGTTTGGGCAGGAAACGCATCGCCAGGTTGTTGGCCCACAAGAGTGCGCCGGTGGCGATCATGACGATGGCTCCCCATACCACGGCCCAATACTCGGCCTTTTCGATATAGCTGTGCGGCGACCGGTACGGCCGGCGGTCCCCCAGTCCCAGATTGTATGCGAAATTGGAGAGCGCTTCGCGGGGGTCGTCGACCGTGGGCAGCATTTCCTTCCAGTGCTCGCGTAGTTTGCGGTTGACGATCAGGCTGAGCAGGTGCGTCACCGAGATCCCGATGAAGATACCGGCGGCGATGCGGTGGATGAGGCCGCGGAGCGGGGTCTTCCCTTCCAGCATCAGCAGCGGGCGGGCCCACCACTGGTCGGGATACTTGAGCGCAAAACCGGTCCAGACCAGAATGATGAAGCTGATCGCCATGATGGCGTGCTGCACCCGTTCGAAGGGGAGCATGCGAATTTCTTCGTGCGGCGCCGGTTCGGCTATACCGCGGCGGGCACGGAAGCGCAGCCGGATCAGTTTACGGACCCAGTCGCCGCCGTTGTGCAGCAGCATGAGCCCGATGGTCACCGGAATCACCAGCAGGTAGAACTGGCGCACCCAGCGCAACGGCGGGGGTTCGCCGCCGGCTTCCAGCGGAACGTGAACCTGGCTGATCGCAAAGCGCGTGCCGGCGCCCGGGTGACAGTGCCCGCAGGTGGCAGGCAGATTCTTCGGGTTGATGGTCGATTTCGGATCGCTCGACGGCAGGATGTTATGTACGCCGTGGCAACTGGCGCAGTTGGCCACGGTCTGCGAACCAGCCTTGGCCGCCAGTCCGTGGAAACTCTCGTCGAAGCTCACCAGGCGGTCGCTGGGCAAGCCGAACTTGCGGGTCAACCGCACGTCACCGTGACAACTGCCGCAGGTCTCGCGGATGTTCGCCTTATTGACCGGGCTGGCAGCATTGGTGTGCTTCAGTATCTTGTGCTCGCCGTGGCAATCGGTGCACAGGGGCGCCTGCGTGATCCCCTTGGCCAGCGCCTGGCCATGTACGCTGGCGCGGTACTGGTCCACGACATCGGTGTGGCACATGCCGCAGGTGTCCAGCACCGAAGTGCGGAAGGCCTGCGACTTCGGTGCCAGCAGTTCGTGCGCGCTGCCGTGGCACATGGCGCAGTCCGGCGCGCCTTCGTTGCCGTTCTTGCGCGCCAGTCCGTGGACGCTCTGCGCGTAATCGCCCGCCTGGTCGGCGTGACAGTTGACGCATTGCGGCTTCTCCACGCCGGCGGGATGAGGATACTCGTCGTGCTTCTCGTGGCAGGTGTCGCAGGTAAGCGCGGCGTGGGCGCTCTTGGCGAGTTTCGTGCCCTGATCGTGGCACGAGGCGCACTCGGCCTTCGGCGCGTCCGCGGCCCTCAGGTTGGCTGCCAGGGATGCCACCAGCAGGCCCAGAAGGAAAGAACCGAGCTTCAGGGCCCAGGATCGATACGCCCGGTTCCTTTTCATGTCTCTCTTACTCCACACTCGGCCGGCCGACGAAGACGGAGTAGATGTACAGCGCCGCCAGGGCCAGTCCAAAGATTAAAGTGATTACCGTGAGAATCTTGCCCCACTTATCGATGACTTCGAGTTTTGTGGCAATCAGCGCCTGCTCCGGATTTGGCCCGCTCATGACGTGAATGTTGTCGTCTTCCTTGGCCGCCACCATCTTGCGCCGGATGAACATGACCAGGACCGCCAGCGCAAATACTACCCAAATCGCGATCAACGGACGAAAGTCGAGATTCATATTTGTGACCTCCCGGCTCTGGGGTTTCCGCCCCGGAGTTTGAACCAATGCACGTGAACTGCCCAACGCAATTCGCGCTAACCTATTGAATTTTGCAACGTCTGGATCCGAATATTCGATTATGTGGGGGTATTGGCGCAGGTTCGGGCCCTGTCGTGGGGGAAATCTCGCGTGCGGCGGAGCGGCTGTGCGACTTGTCGACGCGCAGCGCCGCCGCCATGATGGCCATCAGCACCGTATCGATGGGATCGCCCTGGCTGACGACGGAAACGATGCCGGCATCCCAAGCCTGTGCCAGTACCTGAGGTTCCTGCGGGCCGATCAACACGACCCGCTCGGGATTATCGAGGGGGAGGGGTAGCTTCCTGAACGCGGCCCAGTCCAGGACCATCACGCCGTGAAGCGATAGATCCGGTTCCTCGACCGGTTGGACGTGCCACGCGCAACTATGCACCAGTGCTTCCCGAATCACCGCGCCGTAGACCGGATCGGCGATCGAAAGTTGGACGGTTTGCATCATGGCCGGCACCCCACCCGCTCCGCTACTTCTTTTCCGTGTAGCCGTCCAGGTTCTTGTGCTCCTGGAAGTACTTGCCGGCTTCCTTCAGTTCTTTGGGCTTCTTCTGCGCATCGACGTGGCAGACAGTGCAGGCCTTCTTGGTCTGCTTGGTGTACTCCGGTTTGCCGAACGAGAGGGGCACGCAAACGAGCATGCCACCCAGCGCGACGGCCACCGGAACAATTAGCTTAAGACGGGACATGATGCCTCCGCTCTCAACAGTGCAATTGCAGCGCCAACCGCTAAGTCGTTATTCGTTGCCGAGTTGCGAGTGTGGAAACTCCCCTCACTTAGGGGTATTGACCCAAAAGCACCGCCGGGTTGGGCCAATTCACGCAAATCGGCTGCGATTATCCTGATTTCCGGAGTGCCGGTCGGCCGGGAACCGGGCGGCGGGACGGTGCTGACGGTTTGTTATACTCGGGATGGCCTCCGGATGTCGAAGCTGACCCCCAATTGGCAGAAAACCAGCGTTTTGGAATCGGTGTTTGACCAGCTTTCCGACGCTTTAATTCTCTACGATCCCGATTTCCGCATCACGGGAGTCAATCGCGCCGCAGAGAAGCTGTTCGGCATGACCAGCGACGCTCTGCTTGGCCGCCACTGCCAGGAAATCTTCAAATGCTCGGTCTGCGAGCCCAACTGCGGCATGCTGGTGGGGCTCAACCAGCCGCCGGCAACTCCGACCTCCACCGTACGGCTGCACACGGATAACGGTCTGGAGCGCCTGGTCATTATGAAGACCAGCCAGGTGTTCGACGATGAGGGGCAGGTGGCGGGTGTAGTGGCCACCATCAAGGACATCACCGAGGAAGCCGCCCCGCAGAAGCGGGAAGTCATCGCCGAATCGCCGCCGATGCGCGAGGTGATGAACTTCGTCCGCCGGGTTTCGGCCAGCGAGGCGACCACGATTCTGCTGGAAGGCGAGAACGGCACCGGTAAAGACCTGATCGCCAAGACCCTGCATTACCAGAGCCACCGGCAGGCGGAGCCGTTCATTGCCATCAACTGCGCCGCCATTCCCGAGACCCTGCTCGAAAGCGAGCTGTTCGGCTACGAAAAGGGCGCCTTCACCGACGCGCGCGCGCAAAAGCGCGGCATTTTCGAATTGGCCGACAAGGGGACGCTATTCCTGGACGAAATCGGCGAGATTCCGCTGATGCTCCAGGCCAAACTTCTGCGCGTGCTGGAAGAACAGAGCTTCCGGCGCCTGGGCGGACTCAAGGACATCAAACTCGACCTGCGAGTGATCGCCGCCACCAACAAGAATCTGCGCGAAGCCGTGAAGGAAGGCGCCTTCCGCCAGGACCTGTATTTCCGCCTCAACGTAATTCAGATCCTGATCCCGCCGCTGCGCGACCGCGCGGAGGACATCCTGCCGCTAGCGCGTTTCTTTGTGGAGCACTACAACCGCAAATTCAAGCGCAATATCGAAGGGGTCAGCGACGGCGCGGGCAAACTCCTGATGCAGCACGACTGGCCCGGCAACGTGCGCGAACTGCGCAATGCCATCGAGCGCGCCATGATCCTGGAAGAGAGTGCGTACATCACCGCGGGGAGCATGCCGATCTCGATCAGCCGCCCCGACGGCAGCATGACGGCGGCGTCAGCCGCGGCGCCGGCGGAGATGCCCGGCGACGGGTTGTCGCTCGAAGACAACGAACGCTTCCTCCTGGTGAAGGCGCTCGAAAAGACAGACGGCAACCAGACACAGGCCGCGCGCCTGCTGCGCATCACGCGCGATACCCTGCGCTATAAGATGAAGAAGTTCAACCTGCGGTAAGCGGGTACTCAACACGCCTGACTTAGTAGTTTGTAGAGTAATTCCCGATTGACAGTCCCTCCCTGTCCCCTCAGAATGAACTCGTGACCGCTCTGAATCGCGTTGCACTGTTCTTTACCGGCGCCGTGCTTGCGTGGGCCGCGCCGAACCTTCAAGTCTCGGCTGTAAGTGCGAACGGGCGCATAGAGGTACGGCTGGCGAACGTTCATTCGGTTGCCGTCGATGCCTATGTCGTCCTGGCGCGGATCGACGAGGCCGGCCGGCATCAGTGGAAGCTCAAGGTGCACGACTCGCTGCTGGAACCCGCCGCCAGCCTCGCGCCCGGCGGCGGCGCGGTGCTCGGTTGGGATCTCGAACCGCCGGTAGATGCCTGGACCCTGCGTGCCGGAGTGCTGCACGCGGATGGCGTTTTCGCCGGCGACCCGGACCTGTCCGCAATGCTCGAGTCAGGGCGGGCGCGCAACCTGTCGGCTATCCCGGGGATTCAGGAGAGCCTGCGGCAAGCGGCCCGCGACTCCGCGAGCAGCGACGCTTTGCTGAGCGCAATTGCCGGGTGGCAGTCGGCGGCGATGCGAGATTCCGTAACCCGTGGAGCGCCGCCGGCCGGGACCCGGATCAGTCCGGCAGCGTTCCGCCAGGGATCCCGGGACTCGGCGATTCGAGGCGCCGGCGAACTCGCCCTCTACGGATGGCTGCGGGCCGCCGCCACCGCCGCAGCCTTACCGGATCGCAGTCCGCTCGATCTGGCGGAGCATCTCTCGGCGCGCCTGGATACGCTCGCGGCGGATCTGCGCGTGCGACAGAGGCGCTAATACCGGATCCGCGCTTCGACCAGGTCCTTGCCGCGCCAGGTGGATTCGGCCGAGAGGCCGCCCTGCGGGTCGAACACGCGCCAGGTCCAGGTGCCGTCCTTCGCCCAGTTTTTCTCCCACACCTTGCGGCCGGCACGGTTCCACCAGGTCTCCACGCCGACGCGGCGCCCGGCGGAGAAGGTCGCTTCCCACTGCTTACCGCCGTTGGGATAGTAGAACGTCTGCTTCCCTTCGAGTCGATAGCGTCCGTCGGCCGGCGAGACGCCGGCGCTCCACTCGGCCGTGCCTTCGCGGTACGACTTCACGTCGCGCACGGCGGTGTCGGACGGGATCTCCGGGCCGCCCTTTTCGAGCCACGCCTCATTGAGTTCGATTTGTAACTCCGCGGGTACGGTCTTCGAGGTTACGATTTCGATCAGCCCGTTGGGCGCCTGAGTCGCGGTGACGTAGCCGACGGTAGTGACGCTCGCCGGCAGGTCCCGCATCTTCCAGTTGTCGCCGTCATCGTCGCTCCAGGCGACATACGCGCCGGGGCGGCGCGGACCCGGCTTACTCGCATACTTATCGCCGACGAAAAAGAGCCGTCCCGAAGCCAGCCGGATGATACTCGGGCGCTGGCCGCTGTTCAGGGGAGGGAAGGGAGTCTTCGATTTCACCCAGCTGCGTCCGCCGTCGCGGCTCACTCCCTTGGGCATGAAGCCGTCGATGTTGGTGTTCTTGCCGCCGTAGCCGGCCAGCGCGCCGTCGCGCGCGATCACAAGCGTAGTGTGCCGCCCGAAGGTGCGTCCGCCGGTGTCGTACCACGTGCGGCCGTCGTCCTTCGACGCGAAGACGGCGCTGGTGCTGCTCTTGCCGTCGGTGGGGATATAGATGGTGCCGTCGGCGGCGCGGACCACGCTGTTGATGGGCTGCGAGGTGTAATCGCCCACCTTGCCGGTGAGCGCGGCGGCGTGGATCGGGCTCCACGTGGCGCCGTTGTCGGCGGAGGTGAGGAACCAGAAGGGCGGCGAGCCCAGCATGCGCGGCGAGCCGAAGAAGAGCCAGAGTTTGCCGTGCTCGTTCCAGAAGACGGGCGCGGCGTCGGCGGCATCGGGGAAGTCGGGCCACGGTTCGGGCATGTCCCAATCCTCGGCGCCGTAGCGGAGGCGAGTGACCAGCACGGTCTGGTCGGGATCGTCTTCGTAGCGTTCGGTGTTGTAGTAAGCGGCCACCAGGTCGCCGTTGTTCAGCACCTGCACGGCGGAGTTGTGATAAGCGATGCCCATTCCGGGCGCGATGCCGATGCGCCAGCCCACTTCGCGCATGTCGCGGTCGCCGAGCTTTGGGAAAATTCGGCGCGTGTGATAGTAGGGTCTGGCGGGATCGGGACCCTGCTTAAGGTCCGGAGCCTGCTGCTTCACCGCGCTTTCGAAGAAGAGGGGTTCAACCGGCGTGGGCGCGGTCGCCGGCATCTCCGCCTGCACCACGCGGAACCCGATGTTCCCCTTCGGCGAGGAGAATGCGGGCGCCATCGCCGCGCGATTGGCGGAGCGCTCATAGTACGGTTGTTCGGCGGGCATATGCGCGCCGGTGCCGCCCGCCTTGGCGCCGCGATCGTCGAAGCCGCCGCCGCGGACCACGCGCGCCCATCCGCTCGCCGCGCCGACGGGATCGGTCTGCGCGCCGGCCGGATACGGTGCGTACCAGTCCGCGGTCCATTCCGCCACGCCGGAGTGCATGTTCATCACGCCCCACTTGTTCGGCGTCCCCGGCGCGGGCGGCTTGCCGCCGGAGGAGAACGGAGTCCGCGTGCCGGCGCGCGCCGCATATTCCCATTCGGCTTCGGTGGGCAGGCGGTACGGCTTGCCCTCCTTCTTACTAAGCCACTGGCAGAAGGCGGCGGCGTCGTCCCAACTGACGCCCGCGGCGTACGGCGCGTAATACGGATTGCCCTGGTAATCGGGCCGGAACTGGCGGAACTGCTCGATGGTCACTTCGGATGCGCCGATCGTGAACGGCCTGGTGATCGTGACTTTATGGACCGGGACCTCGTCGAAATCGCCCTGCCGGGACTGCCGGTCGTAGGACGAACCGCTGACCCCCATGATCAGCCACGCATCCAGCGGCGTGGAATCGACTCCCATTTCGAAGGTGCCCGGCTCGATCCGCACCATCGCCATGCCGATCGAATTGGCGCCCCCGTCCGCCGCCCAAATCATTGCCGCCGCGACGCACAGCGCACCGGAGGCGATCCATCGTTTCATGCCGTACTCCCGTTCCTTCGCCGTGAAAATACCAGGTTCCTCTGCCGGCGCCGCGCACGTTGACTACCGCGCCGCTCTCGAAGATCAGGATTCCCGTGAAAGCGCGCACACGCGCCTGGCTCGCGGGAATTGCCTTGCGCGAAACCACACGATAACAGGATTCGATGGCGCCGGCGGCGCTGCAAGCGCGGACACGCCGAGCCGGTGATACTATGGCGGTGACATGATGACCCGCCGCGATATACTCGCCGCCGCCGTCGCCGCGGCCCAGGGTGTCCGCCTGCGCGCGCAGGCCACCGGTCCCCGCACCGTCGAGCGCTGGGGCGTCTACGACGTGAATCTGAGTGGACCCACCGGCGGCAACCCGTTTGTGGACGTGCGCATCTCGGCCGAGTTCCGCCATGAGCACCGCACGGTGGAAGTGGATGGCTTCTACGACGGCAACGGCAGCTACAAGGTCCGCTTCTCGCCTGACATGGTAGGCGAGTGGAGTTACACCACGCGCAGCAACCGCCAGGAGTTGGCCGGGCATACCGGAACGTTCACCTGCTCCGCCGCCGCGAGCGGCAATCACGGACCCGTCTCCGTGCGCGACACCTCCCATTTCGGCTTTGCGGACGGCACGCCGTATGCGCCCTTCGGCACCACCTGCTACGCCTGGACGCACCAGCCCCCGGAATTGCAGGACGAGACCCTCCGCACGCTGCGCACCGCGCCTTTCAACAAGATGCGCATGTGCATCTTCCCCAAGTGGTACGAGTACAATCGCGACGAACCGCGCCTGCAGCCCATCCTGGACCGCCCCGGCTTCACCCGCTACAACCCCGAATACTGGCGCAACCTGGAATTTCGCGTGCTACAGTTGCAGGCGCTCGGTATCGAAGCCGACCTCATCCTGTTCCACCCTTACGACCACTGGGGCTACGCGCTCATGGGCGCCGAAGCCGACGAGCGCTACCTGCGCTACACGGTGGCGCGGATGGCCGCGTATCGCAACGTGTGGTGGAGCGTGGCCAACGAGTGGGACCTGGTCAAAGGCAAGATCAGGGCCGAGTGGGACCGCTACTTCGAAATCCTGCAGGAGGCCGACCCCTATAGTCGCCTGCGCAGCATCCATCACAGTCGTGTGATGTATGATCACGGCCGCTCCTGGGTCACCCATGCCAGCATTCAGGGCGACCAGTTCGAGCGCACGCCGGAGTGGCGCGAAACCTGGCGCAAGCCGGTGGTCTTCGACGAGTGCAAGTACGAGGGCAACATTCCCAAGCGCTGGGGCGATATCTCCGCGCAGGAAATGGCGCGCCGGTTCTGGCTGGGGACGGCCTACGGCGGATACGTGGGCCACGGCGAGACCTACCTGGACCCGCATGACATCCTCTGGTGGAGCAAGGGCGGGGTGCTCAAAGGCCAGAGCCCGGCGCGAATCGCGTTTCTGCGCAAGATCGTCGAAGCCGCGCCCCTGGCCCTGTCGCCGCTGACCAATCCTTATTACCCGGCGGTCGCGAGCGCCGGCGAGTACTACCTCTACTACACGGACTACCACCAGCCGGCGGAATTCACTCTGGAGCTGCCGGCGGGTATACAATTCGCCGCTGACATTATTGACCCCTGGGAGATGACGATTACTCCGGCGGGCACTTACTCGGGTAAATTCACGATGAAGCTGCCCGGCCGGCCGTACACCGCGGTCCGCTTCCGGAAGACCGCATGAAGCTTACTCTCGCGCTCGCGGCGCTGGCGTGGGCGGCGTTCTGCCGCGCGCAGGTGCTTGACCCCGAGGCCTTCCACCACTACGAGGGCGAGTTCTACCGCGACGATCCCGGCCACATCGCCGGTGCTATTCCGGACCGCGAAGCCTGGCAATGGATGAGCGCCAACATCCCGCTGCTCTCCGTACCCGACAAGGAACTGGAGCGCATCTACTATTACCGCTGGTGGGCCTACCGCAAGCACATCGAATCCACGCCGGTGGGATACGTGATCACCGAGTTCCTGCTGCCGGTGAAGCACTCCACGGATTACAACGCGATCAGTTGCGCGCTCGGTCTGCACATCGCCGAGGGGCGCTGGCTGCGCGATCCGCGCTATCTGAACGATTACATCGCGTTCTGGCTGCGCGGCGGCGAAAACGGCGGGTTGCAGCGCCACTATCACCAGTTCAGCAACTGGACCGCTTCCGCGCTCTACGACCGCTGGCTGGCCGACGGCGACACGCCGCGCCTCACCGCGCAACTCGACGCCCTGATCGCCGATTACCGCGCCTGGGATGCCGAGCGCCTCACCCCCTCCGGACTTTACTGGCAGCGCGACGTGAGCGACGGCATGGAGAGTTCCATTTCCGGCGGACGCCGGGTGAAGAACCTGCGCCCTACGATTAACAGCTACCAGTACGGCAACGCCCGCGCGATCGCGGCCATCGCGGCGCTGGCCGGACGCACCGACGTGCGCGCCGAATACGAACGCAAGGCCGCGGAGCTACGCCGTCTCACCGAAGAGAAGTTGTGGAACCCCGCCGACGCGTTCTTCGAGACGGTACTGGAAAGCGGCGCCTTCGCGCCAGTGCGCGAACTGATCGGCTATACGCCCTGGGCCTTCGACCTGCCTGAAGCCGGCCGCGGCTACGAAGTTGCCTGGAAGCAGGTCACCGACTCCAAAGGCTTCTCCGCACCCTACGGGCTGACCACCGCCGAACGGCGCAACCCCGCGTTCGTCATCGCGCGCACGGGCGACGATTGCCAGTGGAACGGGCCGGCGTGGCCCTTCGCCACCAGCGTCACCCTCACTGCCATGGCCAACCTGCTCAACCACTACCGGCAGGACGCAGTGAGTTCGCGCGATTACTTCGACACCCTGGAAACCTACGTCAAGAGCCAGCACCTCAAATTGCCCGACGGCCGGGTGATCCCGTGGGTGGACGAAAACCTCGATCCTCTCACCGGCACCTGGCTGGCGCGCGACCTCAAGATTCAGAGGCACAGCTTCTACGGTCGCGGCGACCACTATAACCACTCCTCGTTTGCGGATCTGGTGATTACCGGCCTGATCGGGCTGCGGCCGCGCGGGGACGATACCGTCGAAGTTCATCCCCTGGTGCCGGAAAATACCTGGGACTGGTTCTGCCTGGACTCGGTGCCGTATCACGGGAGGCTGCTCACGATCCTCTGGGACCGCACGGGCGACCACTTCCATAAGGGCGCCGGCCTGCGCGTGTTTTCCGGCGGGCGAGAGATCGCCAGCCGCGCCGCGCTCGGTGGGGTAACGGGACGGTACTAACGAAGGTTATGGCGGCCAAGTTGCCTGCTGCCTAGTTGATCGCGTAAACAACAAGGCCGACAATACTCACTTGGACGTCAAAGCAAAACTCGAAGCCGAGGTAGTGGCGCTGTACGAAGTGCACGCCTCCGAGCTTACGCGCTATGCCGCCGGGCTGGCGCACAGCGAAGACCTGGCCAGCGACGCCGTCCAGGAGACGTTTCTCCGTTACTTCGTCGAGCGGAGTTACGGACGGCTGGTCGAAAGTCCGCGTGCCTGGCTTTACCAGGTGCTGCGCCATTATCTCTTCGACCGCATGAATTCGGCTTCGGCTACGCGGGAGGTTGGTCATGACGACCTGTCCGGCTTATCCGACCCGGGGCATGGCCCGGAGGATCTCGTCCGCCGCTCCGAGATCGCCCGGGAAGTGGCATCCACACTGAGCGTGCGCGAGCGGGAGTGCCTGGGGCTCCGCTCGGAGGGCTTTGCCTACGGGGAGATCGCGGACATTCTGGGTCTGCGGATCGGCACTGTGGGTGCGCTCCTGGCTCGCGCTCACAAGAAAGTCCGGGACGCAGCCGCGAAAGCCGAAGCCCACGATGACCTGGTCGCCGGGGCGGTCCAGTATCTCTTCCATGCGGGGGGAGCATGTCCGTCGACCTGATTCTTTCAGAAATGCGCCGGTGGGATGCACGTCGCGCCAGCGACAGATCCGTGGACGAAGCCGTGCGCCGCCACATAACCGGTGCGATTCGCCCCTTCCTGGGGGATGGCGCCGTGAGCCGGATACTGCCGCCCGCGGCAGATTCCTCGCGCCTGCTCGCCGCCGCCGAGAATGGCCTGGCCACCTTCCTCGGTGCGAAGGCAGCGTACGCACTCGTGAACCGCGCCATGGATCGGGTGACTATGCGAAGCTGAGAGGGTGCGACTCGGCACCCCCAGGTATTCGTTTGCTCTCTGGGCGGTCACTGGCGCCTACCTGGTTCTCGGGTTAGGCACTTTTGCCGCTTGGGTTATCACTGCGGACGACTCCTGGATTCTCGATTATTTTCAAGGGCCCGGTGCGCTGGTGGCCGTGTGGCTCTCCGCTACCAGTTTGGTGCTGGGCTGGCGCGCGGCGGGTCATTTTGATCCGGGGCAACCCATGCACCAGGCCTGGACCCTGTTCCGTATGTCGGCGGCCTGCGACCTTGCGGGCGCCGTCACCAGTCAGGTTCTGGCTTCCGACGGACGCATGAACCCCCTGCGCTGGACCTCCCTTTGGTCGGAAGATACCGCCGCATGCCTCCACAAAACCGGCCTGATCCTGGGAGGTACGCTCCGCTACGCCCTGCTGGCCTGGGCGCTGTGGTACGCCCTGAAGGCCTACCGTCGATCTGGTTTGCTGGCGCGGTTTCGCATCGCCGACCGGATTGCCCTCGCGGTGATGGGCGGGTACATCATCTGGGAGGCGTTTGCCACCATCACGGCACTGCGTGTGCGCAGCACAAGCTTTTTCGAAGTCGCCGGTTGGCCGGTGGATCCGTTGCTCTGGTTTCTGCTGGCCGAAGCCCTGCTCTTGCGGCGTTCGGCCAGTGAGATGGGCGGCGGATCGATCGCCCGCTGCTGGAAGGCGCTCAGCACCG
Source organism: Acidobacteriota bacterium (assembly GCA_018268835.1). Lineage (GTDB taxonomy): Bacteria > Acidobacteriota > Terriglobia > Bryobacterales > Bryobacteraceae > Solibacter. The sequence goes on from JAFDVU010000004.1 coordinate 66,556, forward strand.
GCGTGATACTCGTGGCGCTGGGCGACATCCTGCTCCTGGCGTGGAACATGGGATACCTGCCGTGGCCCTATTCGGCTATCGAATGGTATGTCTGGCTGCCCGCCGGCGCGGCGTTCGCATTAGCGCCGGCCTACCAACTCGAATCCATCGCGCACGCCGCCGAGTCCGCCGCGGTGCCCGATTAGAACCACTTCCCGTCACGTCGAGCGCCCGGCATCGCTATAATCCGCTCATGCGGAGCACTATCGCGTTGTTCCTGGCCGCCGCGCTGCATGCGGCCGGCGTCCCCACCATCGACGAGTCGCTGAGCATGAAGTCGGTCGCTTCGCCGCAGATCTCCCCCGACGGCCGCTACGTGGCCTACCATGTGACTTCCGCCAACTGGGAGGAGAACGAGTTCGTCACCCAGATCTGGCTCGCCTCCATGGTCACGGGCGAACGCTACCAGTTGACCAGCGGCAAGAAGTCGTCCACCGGACCGCAATGGTCGCCGGATTCCCGGCACATCGCTTTCGTCAGCGACCGCGACGGCAAGCGCCAGATCTACCTGATCTCGCCCGCCGGCGGCGAAGCCGCGCAGTTGACAGCCGAAGAGAACGGCGTGAGTTCGATCGCGTGGGCGCCCGACGGCAGCGCCATCGCGTTCACTTCGACCGGACCAGACTCCAAGGCGATGAAGGATCGCAAGGAGAAGTACGGCGAGTACGAAGTCGTCGGCGGCGATTACGCCATGACGCATCTCTGGCTGGTGCAGGTGCCGGCCGAGATTCCGAGCGATCCCAAGAAACTGCCCAAGGCCGAGCAGTTGACCAGCGGTACGCAGTTCACTGTGAACGGCTTCGCCTGGTCGCCGGATTCCCGGCACATCGCCTTCTCCGCGCAGCGCGATCCCGACCTGGGCTCCTCCGACACGGAACAACTCTACGTGCTCGATCTGGCCGACCGCCACGTGCGCAAACTGACTACCGGCAGCGGCCCCAACGGCGGTCCGAAGTGGTCGCCCGACGGACGCGAGATCGCCTACACCACGTCCAACGGTTCGCCGTCATACTACTACACCAATCGCTACATCGCGACCATCCCGGCCGAAGGCGGCGCCCACACGATCCTCACCGCGGACTTCGACGAAGATGCCAACCTCTCCGCCTGGGGACCCGATGGCATCTACTTCACCGCGCTTCAGAAGACCGCGTCGCAGATCTTCCGCCTCGATCCGGCGACCAAGAAGGTGCGCCGCGTCAGCGCGCCCGCCGATTTCTCCGCCGCGGGACCGTCCTTCACCAGGGATTTCCGCACGTTCGCCGCCACCGGAGCGGCGCCCAACCACTTCACCGAGATCTTCACCAGTCCCACCGGTGAGTTCTCTCCGCGCGTCCTCACCGATGTTTCGGCGCAGTACAAGGACTACCATCTGGCGGCGCGCGAGGTCATCCAGTGGAAGTCCGGGGACGGCGCCACCATCGAGGGCATCCTGATCAAGCCCGCCGGCTACGATCCCGCGCGCAAGTATCCGCTCCTGGTGGTGATCCACGGCGGTCCCACGGGCGTCGATACGCAGGTGCTCTCGCCGGATCGCACGTACCCCGTCGAGCGGTTCGCCGCCAAGGGGGCGCTGATCCTCAAGCCGAACTATCGCGGCAGCGCGGGGTACGGGGCGAAGTTCCGCGCGCTGAATGTGCGCGATCTCGGGGTGGGCGACTACGCCGACGTCATCAGCGGAGTGGACTACCTGATCGGCAAGGGGCTGGTGGATAAGGAGCGCGTCGGAAGCATGGGCTGGAGCGAGGGCGGCTACATCTCCGCGTTCATCACCTGCTACAGCGACCGCTTCAAAGCGGTGAGCGTGGGCGCCGGCATCAGCGACTGGATGACGTATTACGTGAACACCGACATCCACCCCTTCACCCGCCAGTATTTGAAGGGCACGCCGTGGGACGATCCCGAAATCTACCGCAAGACCAGTCCCATCACTTACGTGAACCGCGCCCGGACTCCCACCCTGATCCAGCACGGCGACCAGGACAAGCGCGTGCCACCGCCCAATTCCTTCGAACTCTACCAGGCGCTGCGCGACCGCCACGTGCCGGTGAAGTTCGTGCTTTACAGGGGCTTCGGCCACGGCATCAACAAGCCCAAGCAGCAGCGCTCGCTCATGGAACAGAACTACGAGTGGTTCAGCAAGTACATCTGGGGCGAAGAATAGGGAGTTGACGTTCCCGCAACCCCCGGCATATACTACGGGCTTCGTAATCGAATGTCGAAAACGAAATCCGATAATACTGACCGGGATCTCTACTCCGGTCTGATCCGGCTGCACGTGCTGCACCACGCCGCGGAAGAGCCCATCTTCGGCCTGGGCATGATCGAAGAGCTCGCCCGCCACGGGTACCGCATCAGCCCGGGCAGCCTCTACCCGATCCTGCACGGCCTGGAAAAGAAGGGCTATCTCCGCTCGCGCGCGGAGCGCAACGGCCGCTCGCAGCGCAAGGTCTACCGCGCGACGCCGCGCGGACTCAAGGCGCTGGAGGCCGCGAAATCCAAGGTGCGGGAACTGTTCCGCGAACTCATCGAGGGAAAATGAACACGCGCGCCGTCACCCTGTTGCTGACCGCTTCCGCCGCTGCGGCACAGCCGCTGACGCTCGAGCGGGCTGTGCATGGCGCGATCTCGCGCTACCCTTCGATTCGCGTCTCCGAAGAGCAGATGCAAGCCGCGGCGGCGGGGATCACGCTGGCGCGCACCGCCTACCTGCCCAGGGTCGACGCGCTTGGCCATGTCAACCGCGCTACGCGCAACAACGTTTTCGGCCTGATGTTTCCGCAGTCGGTGATCCCCTCCATGTCCGGCCCGGTGATCGGCACCAACAACACGGGCACGGTGTTCGGCAGCGCGCTGGGCGCTCTGGTCAGTTGGGAGCCCTTCGATTTCGGACAGCGCCGCGCCGGCGTGGATCTGGCGAGCGCTACGCGCGCGCAATCCCAGGCGGCGCTCCAGCGCACGCGCTTCGAGGTGGCAGCGGCCGCCGCCGACGCATATCTCACGCTCGCCGCGGCGCTGGAAACCGTTCGCGCCGCGCAAGCCGGGGTCGAGCGTGCGTCCACCGTGGCCCGCACGATTACCGCGCAGGTGGACGCGCAACTGCGCCCGGGCGCCGATCAATCGCGCGCCGAAGCCGAACTTGCCGCGGCGCGCACGCAACTGATCCAGGCGGAGCAGGCGGTCGCGGTGGCGCGCGCGAACCTCGCGCAGTTCACCGGCGACGAGCCGGCGCAACTCGCCATCTCCACCGACCCCTTCCGGCGGCCCGCGCCGGAGAGTCCGCACGCGCCGCCGGATCCCGCGCGCAACCCGTTCCTGGTGGAGCAGAACGCGGCGGTCGAACAGGCACGCGCGCAACTGCATGTGCTGGAGCGCTCCTACTTCCCGCGCTTCTACCTGCAGGGATCGGCTTATGCGCGCGGCAGCGGCGCCGATGTAAGCGGCGCGCGTCTCGGCGGCGCCAACGGTCTCGCTCCCACCGTGCAAGACTTCGCACTCGGCCTGACCGTAACTTTCCCCGTCTCCGATAAGCCCGCGCTGCGGGCGAAGGAGACCGCGCAGGCCGCCACCATCCGCGCCGAGAACGCGCGCGCCGAGCAGATCGCGCTCGAACTGCGTACCCAGTGGAACCGGGCAGTGGCTAATCTGGACGGTGCTCGCCGCGTGGCCGGCAACACGCCGGTTCAGGTCTCCGCCGCGCGCGCCGCGGCGCAGCAGGCGGCCGCGCGTTACCAGAGCGGCCTCGGCAACATCGATGAAGTCGCCGAAGCGCAGCGCCTGCTCACCCAGGCGGAGATCGACGACGCGCTGGCGCGGCTCGCGGTATGGCGCGGATTGCTCGGCATTGCGGTCGCGGGCGGCGATGTCGAGCCGTTCCTCGCGGAGGTGGCGCGGTGAAACTCGTACTTGCGGCCCTCTCGCGGCCGGTAACCATCCTGGTCGCGCTGCTGGCCATCGCGCTCAGCGCCGTGCTCGCGCTGAAGCGCATGCCGGTGGACATCTTCCCGCAGGTCGGCGATCCCGCGATCTACGTCGCACAGCCCTACGGCGGCATGGACCCGGCGCAGATGGAAGGCTACTGCACGTATTACTACGAGTATCACTTCCTCTACATCACGGGCATCGATCACGTGGAGAGCAAGAGCATACAGGGCGCCGCGCTCATGAAGCTCGTCTTCCACGAAGGCACCAACATGAGCCAGGCCATGTCGGAAACGGTGGGCTACGTCAACCGCGCGCGATCCTTCATGCCGCCCGGGACGGTGCCGCCCTTCATCACCCGCTTCGACGCCGGTAGCGTGGCGGTGGGAGAGCTCATTTTCAGCAGCACCAGCCACACGCAGGGCGAATTGCAGGACTACGCGCTCAATCGCATCCGCCCGATGTTCGCGACCCTGCCGGGCGTCTCCGCGCCTCCCCCCTTCGGCGGCAACCAGCGCACCATCGTGATTACGCTCAATCCGGCGAAACTGGAGCAGTACCGCATCTCGCCCGACGAAGCCATAGCGGCGGTCAGCAAATCCAGCCTCGTGATGCCCTCCGGCAACATGTGGACCGGTTCCGTGGAGCGCATCGCGCGTACGAACGCAGCGCTCGGCGGCGACCTTTCGGAGTTGCTCTCCACGCCGATCCGCCCCGTCTCCGGCACCACGGTGTACCTGCGCGACATCGGCGCCATCGAAAACGGCACCGACATCATCACCGCGTACGCGCACGTCAACGGCAAGCGCACAGTCTACATCCCGGTCACCAAGCGCGCCGACGCTTCCACGCTCGCGGTGATTCAGGCGGTAAAGGCCGCGATTCCCGAATTTCGCAAGGCGGTTCCCGAAGACGTGGACGTGCGGCTGGAGTTCGATCAATCTCCTTTCGTCACGAACTCCATCCGCGGACTCATCACCGAAGGACTGCTCGGCGCCGTCCTGACAGGCCTCATGGTGCTCATCTTCCTGCGCGACTGGCGCAGCGCGCTGATCGTCGTCCTCAACATTCCGTTCGCGCTGCTTGCCGCCGTAGTGATGCTCTGGATCACGGGGCAGACCATCAACATCATGACGCTCGGCGGCCTCGCGCTGGCGGTCGGTGTGCTGGTGGACGAAGCCACGGTCGAAATCGAGAACATCCACACGCAGCTCGTCTCGTCGCACGTTTCCAGGGCGCGCGCCGTGGTGGAGGCGTGCAGCCGCACCGCCATGGCGCGCCTGCTTTCGATGTTCTGCATCCTGGCGGTCTTTGTGCCCTCGTTCTTCATGGCGGGCGTCGCGCGGCAGCTCTTCGTCCCGCTCTCGCTGGCGGTGGCGTTCGCCATGATCGCGTCCTACCTGCTCTCCAGCACGCTGGTTCCGGTCTTCTCCACGTGGCTGATGCGCGAGAACCCGCGGGGTGAACATCGCGCTTCGCTATACTCCCGCTACCTCGCACTGGTGCTGCGCTTCCGCCTGCCGATCTCGCTCGTCTACGTGGTGACCGCCTGCGGACTGGTCTACCTGCTGCTGCCCGGCGCGCCCACCGAGCTGTTCCCCGACGCCAACGCGCCCATGATGAGGATCCGCCTGCGTGCGCCCGAGGGCACCCGGATCGAAGAGACCGAGCGCATCGTGCTGCGCGCTCTGGACGCCATCCGCCGCACGGCGGGTCCAGCCAACATTGCGATCACCAGCGACTTCGTGGGTGTGGTGCCCTCGAGCTATCCGGTGAACCTGATCCATCTGTTCACCAGCGGTCCGCAGGAGGCGGTGATTCAGGTTGCTTTCAAGCCCGACGCGCCGCGCGGCGAAGCACTCCGCGAAAGGCTGCGCGAAACCCTGCGCCGCGATCTGCCGGAAGCAAGCCTCTCCTTCGAAGCCGGCGACATCGTCACCCAGGTGATGAGCTTCGGCGCACCCACTCCCGTGGAAGTGGCGGTGCAGGGCGCGAGCCTCGCTGCCGATTACACATTCGCGCGTTCGCTGTCCGCGCAACTCGCCAAACTCCCCTTTCTGCGCGATCTCCAGTTCGCGCAGGATCCCGCCTTTCCCACACTCGATATCGCGATCGACCGGGACCGCGCCGGGCAGTTCGGCCTCACCATGGCGGACGTCGTCCGTTCCGTGGTGCCCGCCACCTCGTCCTCGCGCTTCACGCAGCCCAACTACTGGCGTGACCCCACCTCCGGAAACGCCTTCCAGATTCAGGTGCAATTGCCGCAGAACCAGGTGCAGAGCGTCGAGGCAGTGGCCAACCTTCCCGTGATGCAGGACGGGCGGGCCGAACCGCGGCTGCGGAGCATCGCCACGCTCAAGCCCGGCACCATGCCGGGGATGATCGAGCGCCTCAACGGCCAGCACATCGTCAGCCTGACGGCCAACATCCACGGGCTCACGCTGGGCGAAGCGGCGCCGCGGTTGCAGCGCGCCATCGCCGCCGCCGGGACGCCGCCGCGCGGACTCTCCGTGCGGATGCGCGGTGAAATCCCGCCCCTGGAACAGACCATCGATGGTTTGCGTACCGGGCTCATGCTCGCGGTGCTGGCGATCTTCCTGCTGCTCGCGGCAAACTTCCAGTCGCTGCGCCTTTCGCTCGCCATCGTGCTCAACGTCCCGGCGGTGTTGTGCGGCGTGTTGCTCATGCTGCGAGTCACCGGGACGACGCTGAACATCCAATCCTTCATGGGCGCGATCATGGCGATCGGCATCGCGGTCGCCAACTCGATCCTGCTGGTCACCTTCGCTGAGCACGCGCGGCGCGAAGGACGCACGACGCTCGAAGCCGCTCGCGAAGGCGCCGCCGGCCGGCTGCGCGCCGTGCTCATGACCGCCGCCGCGATGATCGCCGGCATGGTGCCGATGGCCATCGGCTTCGGCGAAGGCGGCGCGCAATCGGCGCCGCTGGCGCGGGCCGTCATCGGCGGCCTGCTCGTTTCCACCTTCGCGACCCTCACGGTGCTGCCCTCGATCTATGCGGTCCTGCAAGGGCACGCAGCCGCCACGTCTCCGTCTCTCAATCCCATGGACCCCGCGAGCCGATATTATGATGCCAACTAAGCTCTCTGTGCTGGCCGCCCTGCTGGCCGCGGCCGCCTTCGCGCAATCGCCCGAACTCACCGCGGTCGTCTCGAGGCCCGTGTCGCGAATGGTCGAACTGCCGGGAGAGATCCAGCCCTTTCTCGCCGCCGGGCTGCACGCCAAAGTCAACGGATACGTGGAACGCGTGCTCGTGGATCGCGGCAGCGCGGTCAAGACCGGCGACCTGCTGATCGAACTCTCGGCGCCCGAGATGGAAGCGCAGATCGCCGAGGCCGAAGCGCGCGTGCAGGCCGCCGGATCGGACCGGGCGCAGGCCGAAGCGCAACTCGCCGCCGCCCAGGCCAACTACGACCGCCTCAGGAAGGCCGCCGAAACGCCCGGCGCCGTCGCCGGTAATGAAGTGATTCAGGCCGAAAAGCAGGTGGACGCCGCGAAGGCGCTGGTGGAGGCTCGCGCGCAGAGCGTGCGCACCGCGGAAGCCGCCGTGCGCGCGCAGCGGGATCGTGTCGCGTACCTGCGCATCACCGCTCCTTTCGACGGTGTGATCACGGAACGCCTGGTCCACCCCGGCGCGCTTGCGGGTCCCGCGGCCGACGCTGTGCTGCTGCGGTTGGAACAGGTGTCGCGCCTGCGCGTGGTGGTCGCGGTACCGGAAGAGTACACGGGCGCGATCGCGCGCGGCGCGCGCGTCGACTTCCGCGTGCCGGCGTTTCCCGATCGCGTCTTCGCCGGAACCGTGGCCCGCACGGCGCACGCTCTCGATCCCGGGACCCGCACCATGCCGGTCGAACTCGACGCGCAGAATCCCGATGGCGCGCTCGCGCCCGGCATGTACCCCGCGGTGAAGTGGCCGGTCCGCCGCTCCCACCCGGCGCAGTTCGTGCCGCGTACCGCGGTGGTGACCACCACCGAGCGCACGTTCGTGGTCCGCGCCAAGAACGGCAGGGCCGAATGGGTGAACGTGACCAAGGGCGCCGCCGAGGGAGATCTGATCGAGGTTTCCGGCGCACTCCAGCCAGGCGACATGGTGGTGAAGCGCGCCACCGACGAGATTCGCGAAGGCACCCCGCTCCGCTAACCCGTCACGAGATGCGCAGCACCACGCGGAACCTCGCCTTGCCGCTCATCATGCGCTCGTAGGCTTCCGCGACCTTCTCCATCGGGTACTCTTCGTTCATCGAGCGCACGCCGGTGAGCGCGCTGAACGCCATCGTATCCTCGGAGTCGATCGCCGTGCCGGAATACCAGCCGCGCACCGAGAGCTGGCCGACCAGCATCGTCATCGGATTCACCTGCATCGGACCCGCCGCGCCAAGCACCAGCAGGGTGCCGTAGGGAGCCAGTCCGCCGATGGTCGCGGCCATGGCATCGCCGTTGGTCACGGTGGCCAGTACGATGCGGGCGCCCCCGAGGTTCTTGAGCTCCGCGGCGACATCCTGCGCCTGGCTGTCGATGTAATGGTGCGCGCCGAGTTGCCGTGCGAGCGCCGCTTTATCCTGGCCGCGCGCGATCCCCACGGTACAGAATCCCATCTTCGCCGCGTACTGCACGCCGAGATGTCCCAACCCGCCGAGTCCCAGCACCGCGACCAGGTCGCCGCCGCGCGCCCCGCTGTTGCGCAGCGCGTTGTACGTGGTGACCCCGGCGCACATGAGCGGCGCCGCTTCCAGCGCGGTCAGCCCATCCGGCACCGCCGCCACGCCGTCCTGCAGCGCGGTCATGTACTCCGCGTACCCGCCGTCGCGCGACCAGCCCGTCACTACCGGACCGCGTTCGCAGGCGAAGAATTCGCCGCGCCGGCAGCGGTTGCAGTGACCGCACTGGCCTCCGTGCCAGCCCGCGCCCACACGCTGCCCCGGCGCGAGGCGGGTCACGCCTTCGCCCAGCTTATCCACGATTCCCACTACCTCGTGCCCCGGCACCCGCGGATACTCCACCGGCAGCAGCCCTTCCTTCACGATGGAGTCGCTGTGACATACGCCGCAGGTTTCCACCTTGATGCGTACTTCCCCGGGCCCCGGCTCGGGGATTTCACGCTCCACGATTTCGAACGGCCCCTGTGCCCGGGATACCTGTACGGCTCGCATTCCGGCCATTTTTTCCTCCAGTCCTCATCTTAGCTCTTGACTCCTCCCGTATTTCCGGTATTATCGAAATATGGGTGCGAAGAAGTCCCAGCCGGAAGACGTCGCGCGCTACGCGGACATGTTCGCCGCCATGGGCGCCGAACCGCGATTGCGCATCATCCGCCTGCTCCTCTCGGCGCATCCCGAAGGGATCACGGTGGGCGAGATCCAGGAGGAACTGGCCATTCCGAACTCGACCCTCTCCCATCACCTGGACAAACTGAAGAGCGAAGACCTGGTCACCGCCCGTCGTGAGGGGACCTTTCTCCGCTATCTGGCAAATACCGAAGTGCTGCAGCAGTTACTTACTTTCCTTTATGCGGAGTGCTGCACGCGCAGCCGGGCGATCGCTCCCGAGCAGATCGTACCGGCACGAAAATAGGAGTCTTCATGAGTATCACGGAAACAGTGAAAGAGAAATACGGCCAGGCCGCGCTACGCGTCCTGGAAGGCAAGGCCACGAGTTGTTGCGGTTCCACTCCCTCGGTGGGCGATGCCTGCTACGACCCCATCACCGGCGACCTCTACGCCGCCGACCAGAAATCGCAGATTCCCGAGGATGCCGTGCGCGCCTCGCTCGGCTGCGGCAACCCGACCGCGCTCGCCGAACTCAAGCCCGGAGAAACCGTGCTCGATCTCGGCTCCGGCGGCGGCATCGACGTGCTGCTCTCCGCGCGCCGGGTTTCTCCCGGCGGTAAAGCCTACGGTCTCGATATGACCGACGAAATGCTCGCGCTCGCCAACGAAAACAAGCGCAAGGCGGGCGTCGAAAACGTGGAGTTCCTCAAGGGCCAGATCGAAGCCATCCCGCTGCCCGGCAACTCCGTGGATGTGATCATCTCCAATTGCGTGATCAACCTCTCCGCGGACAAGGACCGCGTGCTCGCCGAAGCCTTCCGCGTGCTCAAGCCCGGCGGACGCCTTGCCGTCTCCGACGTGGTCACCCGCGGGGACATGCCGGAAGAAATCCGCAAGAGCGTGATGCTGTGGGTGGGATGCATCGCCGGCGCGCTCGAAGAGAACCAGTACGCGGCGAAACTCGCCTCTGCCGGCTTCGAGAACGTCTCGCTCGAGCCGACTCGCATCTACCGCATCGAGGACGCGCGCGAGTTCCTCGCGGGCGAAGGCATCGATGTGAACGCCATCGCCCCCGAAGTGGACGGCAAATTCATGAGCGCGTTTATCCGCGCCGTGAAACCGGCTCGCTGAGCGTCACTTGGGCTGCGCGACGATCCGCAGGTACGGCTTCACGGTCTTCCAGCCCCCCGGGAATTTCTGCTTTGCCTCTTCCTCGTTCAGGGAGGGCGAAATGATGCAATCGCCGCCCTGCTTCCAGTTCACCGGTGTCGCCACCTTGTGCTTCGCCGTGAGTTGGATCGAATCCAGCGCGCGCAGGATCTCGTCGAAATTGCGCCCGGTGCTCATCGGATACGCCAGCATCAGCTTGATCCGCTTGTCCGGCCCTACGATGAACACCGTGCGCACCGTCGCATTGTCCGCCGCGGTGCGCCCCTCCGCCGTCGTCCCGGCATCGGCCGGCAGCATGTTGTACAGCTTGGCAACGTGCAGTTCCGGGTCGCCGATCATCGGGTAGTTTACCTTGTGCCCTTGCGTCTCCTCGATGTCCTTGGCCCATTCGCCGTGCCGGTTCACCGGGTCCACGCTCAGACCGATGATCTTCGTGTTCCGCTTGGCGAACTCGTGTTCCAGGCCCGCCATATACCCGAGTTCCGTGGTACACACCGGCGTGAAATCCTTGGGGTGCGAGAACAGGATCGCGTAGCTTTCGCCAATCCATGCGTGGAAGTGGATCGTACCCTGCGTGGTCTCGGCCGTGAAGTCCGGTGCAATATCGTTGATTCGTAAAGACATGGGCATTCTCTCCTTTGTCGATCTGGTTTATACAGATGCTGGGGCCCGGAGTTTCGATTCTACCCTACACGATCTACCCGATGAAACGCCCGGCCGCCGTGGAACACCAATTGCACAGGAAATGCGCAGAATGAGGGAACTCGCATGATCGTCGCAACCGGATTGATCGTACTGGTGGTGGTTTGCCTGCTCCTCAGCATGGTGGAGACCCCGCCGGCCATTGGCCGTTAGGCCGCACAACCGCGCCAAAACGACACACTCACCCGGCAAAATCGCGCCACCGGGGCGAGTCAGCGCGGGACGGATTCGAATACGCCCTTCTTCCGGTTCTTGCGAACCGAGTGCCACGGAAAACAGCGCCCGTTCATCGCAACATAAGTTCCGGCGGACAGCGTTTGCACGAACGCCAGCGCAGTTCCCAGGTTGAACATCCCGTCGGAACTGCCGAATTTGTACGGCACCATCGCGCCGGTCAGAACTACCGTCTTCCCCTGCAGTCCCTTTCCCAGCACGGCGGCGGTATGCTCCATCGTGTCCGTGCCGTGGGTGATCACGATCCGCTCCTCGGGGACCTCCCGGCAGCGCGCCAGAATGCGGTCGCGATCCGCGTCCGTCATTTGCAGACTATCGATCATCATCAGGGATTCCACCGTGACGTCCAGGTAGCTGCGGCCCAGCCGCAGCATGTCCCCGATGTGCGTGTCTTTAAAGAAGAGTTCGCCGGTCAGCTCGTTGTACTCTTTGTCGAACGTGCCGCCGGTAGCGATGATCCGGATCTTCATAACCGATCTCTGTCAGGATAGCGCGCTATAGTGGAATGAATCCCCATGCGCGGCACGCGGTGGCTCCTGCTTGTGGCGATTGCCGCGGTCCTCGGCGGAATCGGCTACAGGTACAAGGCGCAACGAAAAATCCTGGAATCCGAGCGGCCTCCGGCCCCGCCGCCTCTCGAAAGCGAAATCAACGCCAAGAGCCAGGACTGGCATATCCGCGAGACCGACCACGCGACGGGCCGTACCCTCTACGACATTTCCGCCAGGGAATTTCGCCAGGTCGCCAGCGATTCCCACGTCGAACTCACCGGCGTGGTCATGATGCTGTACTCCAAGGACGACTCCACCTACAACCTGGTCAAAAGCGCCGCCGCCACCTACAACGCGAACGACCGCAGCCTCTACTCGCGGGGCGAAACCGAAATCACCATCGGGGTGCCGGTGGAAGGCGAGCCGCGGAAGCAGTTGACCGTCATCAAGACCTCCGGCGTCACCTTCGACAGCACTTCCGGACGCGCCGACACGGACCAGCCCTCCACCTTCGTATTCGACCGCGGGGACGGGCAGGCCACCGGCGCCAGCTACGACCCCACCGCCCACACCCTGGAGATGAAGCGCGATGTGGTCATCCACTGGAAGCCGCTGAAACCCGGCGCCCCGCCCGCGCTCATCGAGGCCACCGGCCTCAGCTACCACGAATCCACCAGCGAGATCTGGCTCAAGCCTTCGGGCAAGGTGACCCGCGGCAACACCGTGATAGAGGGCAACGACGCCGTGGTCAGCCTCCAGGACCAGCAGATCCGCAAACTCACCGCCATTCAGGCGCACGGCAGCGAGGAAACTCCGGGACGTAAACTGCGCTACGCCGCCGACGAACTCGAAGTCGAGTTCGACGATGACGGCGTCGCCCGGAAGGTCACCGGCAACCGCAACGCCGACCTCACCTCGACCACCGCCTCCGCCGAGACCAACGTCAAGGCCGGGCACGTCGAACTCGCGCTCGAACCCGTTGGGTCCGACCCCGTGCTCCGCCAGATCTCCGCCAACGGCAACGCCGTCGTGATTTCGAAACCTCTCGCAATCCCTGGGCGTCAATTAAGCGAAACCCACGTGCTGCGCAGCGATTCGCTCGAAATGAAAATGCGCCCCGACGGCCGCGAGATCGAAAACCTGGTCACGCGAGCGCCCGGCGTTCTGGAATTCATCCCCAACCTCCCGGTGCAGCATCACCGCACGCTCGAAGGTAAGGACTTCGTCATCGCCTACGGCGCACAGAACCGGGTGGACAACTTCCGCGCCAACGACGTTCGCACCACCACCGATCCCACACCCGAAGAGAAGCGCCGCAACCGGGGCGTCAGCGTGACCACCTCGCGCACGATCGAGGCGCGGTTCGACCCGCGCACCAACCGCGTCGGCACCATCCGCCAGACCGGCGATTTCACCTATGCGGAAGGAGACCGCAAAGCCAGCGCCGCCACCGCCACGATGGATAGCGACCAGAACGTGATTCTGCTCGATACCGCCGCGCGCATGAGCGATTCCACCGGCGCCACCACCGCCGACCGCATCCGTCTCGACCAGCGCACCGGCGACTTCACCGCCGAAGGCAAGGTCGCCTCCACGCGCCTCCCCGATAAGGGCCAGAAACAGAACTCCGGTATCCTCTCCGGCGACGATCCGATTCAGGCCACCGCGCGCAAAATGGATTCGCGCAACCGCAACCGCTCCATCCGCTACGCCGGCGATGCCGTCATGTGGCAGGGCGCCAACCGTATCCACGCCGATACCATCGACGTGGACCGCGAGAAGCGCTCGCTCATCGCCGACGGCCACGTGGTGACCGACCTGTGGGAAACTCCCAAGGACGATCCGAAAGTGCCCCAAAAGCCTGCCGGTCCGCCGGTCCTGACCGAGACCCGCGCCGCCCACCTGGTCTACACCGACCAGGACCGCCTCGCGGATTACACCGGCGGCGTCGTCCTCACGCGCCCCGATCTCCAGGTGAAGTCCAGGGAGGTCAAGGCCTACCTTGCCGAGTCCGGTTCGCAGTCCAGCCTGGACAAGGCGTTCGCCGACGGCGCCGTCGAAATCTTCGCCCGTTCCAAGGATCGCACCCGCACCGGAACCGGCGAGCACGCGGAATATTACCCCAACGAACAGAAGGTGATTCTGCGCGGCGCTTGGGTGAAAATGGTGGAGCAAATCTTCGGCGCGCCGCGCCCCAACACCACCGAGGGCACTGAATTGACCTGGTGGGCCAACGATGCTAGGCTGCTGGTAACTGGAGCCCCGGTCAAGCCGGTCGATACTCGCATCATCCGCAAGAAAAAGAAATGAGCAAACTCGAGACGCGGCAGATCTCCAAAACGTATCGCGGCCGCCGCGTGGTGGACGATGTCACGGTCTTCGTCCAGCAGGGCGAAGTCGTCGGCCTGCTCGGACCCAATGGCGCCGGCAAGACCACCTCCTTTTACATGATCGTCGGGCTCATCAGCCCCGATTCCGGCAGTGTCCTGGTAGACGACCGCGACATCACCAACCTGCCCATGTACCAGCGCGCCCTGCGCGGCATCAGCTACCTGCCGCAGGAGGCCAGCGTCTTCCGCAAACTCACCGTGGAAGAGAACCTGATGGCCATCCTGGAGACGCGCCCGATGCGCGCCCGCGAGCGCCGCGAGAACATGGAGCGCCTGCTCGATCAACTCGGCCTGGAAAAGGTCCGCAACAGCCGCGGCTACATGCTCAGCGGCGGCGAACGGCGGCGTGTCGAAATCGCGCGTTCCCTGGTGATCAACCCCAGCTTCCTCCTCCTCGACGAGCCTTTCAGCGGCATCGACCCCATTCAGGTGCTGGAGCTGCAGCGCATTATCTTCGACCTTAAGCGTACCGGCATCGGCATCCTGGTGACCGACCACAACGTCAGCGAGACCCTGGCCGTTACCGACCGCGCCTACATCATCAACAACGGGCGCATCTTCCGTGCCGGCAGTCCCGAGGCTTTGGCGCGCGATCCGGAAGTCCGGCGGGTGTATTTGGGGGAATCCTTCACATTGCGCGTTTGATTGCTAGGTAAACCAGCGATGAGACCACTGTGCCTGTTACTGTTCAGCGCGGCCGTTCTGGCCGCGCAACCAATCGGCTTCGGCATCAAGGGCGGCCTGCCCATGAACGATTTCCTCAACGCCGCGCAGAATCAGAACTTCCGCTTCGACACCACCACCAACCGTTACATTATCGGCCCCAGTGTGGAACTGCGGCTTCCCTTCGGCCTCAGCGTCGAACTTGACGCCCTCTACCGTCACTTCGGATACAGTTCCGTGAGCAGCACCGCCGGCGCCGCCGCGGCGATTGTCAGCGCCAGCACCAGTACCGGCGCCTGGGAATTCCCCCTCGTAGCCAAGTACAAATTCAAGGGCGTCCCGCTGGCGCGCCCCTACGTGGAAGCCGGCGTAAGTTGGGACAAGCTCATGGGGCTGACTCAGGCTGTGACCACAACGGTCGCCAACGTCACACATTCTTCCTCCACCTCGAACCCCGCCGAGTTGAACCAGGACGTAACCCGCGGGTTCGTCATGGGTGCGGGGCTGGACATCAAGGTGCTGCTGGTCCACATTTCGCCCGGGATTCGCTACACCCGCTGGGGAGCGAAGCACTTCCTCGACCCCACCGGGCTGCTCAACAGCAACCAGAACCAGGGCGAGTTTCTGGTGGGCTTCACGTTCTAAAGGGTTGACGCGCGCTAACGGGCGGCGGGGAGTTTCCCGCGCAGCACTGCCAAAAATACAAACGCCACGTGCAGGGCGTGATCGAACCGCCCCTCCGCCGTAGCGCGGTACAACTCATCGAGGCTCCATTCGGAGACCTCGATCCCCTCTTCGGGAACGCTCCCCTCGACCTTGCGGACGCCTCGCGCCAGGCATCCCCATATGGTGTTGCTGAGCCGTCCGTTGTCCGGATCCATCGGGCCGAGCAGTTCCACTTCGCCCGCCTCGTACCCGGTCTCTTCCAGGAGTTCGCGCTTGGCCGCCTGCGCCGGGGTCTCGCCCGGATCCACTAATCCGCTGGGTAACTCCAGCGTATACCGCTCCAGCGCCGGACGATACTGCTTCACTACCAGCACCTTCTCTTCCGGGGTAAGTGCGATCGCCACCGAGTAATCCGGCAGGCGCAACGAGTAATACGGCGCCTCGCCCTCGCGCATGGTCTTGCCGACCACCTCGAACCACGGCGTCGCGAACGCGACCTCTTTCTTCAGCGGTTTCACCGGCGTTTCTCCAGGACCCACGGATTCGCGCGCAGAAACTCGAGCGTACGGATGATGCCCTGCTCGATCGTCAACTCCGGCTTCCATCCCAGCGAGCGGATGCGCGCGCAATCCAGGAAGATGAACGGGCTGTCTCCGACCCATCCGCGCTCGCCGCCGGCGTACCGCAATTCGGGCGCGAGCCCGAGTGCGTTCGTGATCCAGCGAATCGAACTGTTCACTTCGCAGTACTCGTCGGTCCCCAGGTTGAAGATGTTGACCGGCGCCGCCGCGCGCTCCACCGCCGTCAGGATCGCGGAGATGCAGTCCTGCGCGTAGAGATAGCTCTTGCGCTGCCGTCCGTTGCCCAGCACGTCCAGCCGCCCGGGATGCTCCAGCAGTTGGCGGTAGAAATCGAATACGTGCCCGTGCGTGTAGCGCTCGCCCAGGATCGAAACGAAGCGGAAGATGTACGCCTGGAAGCCGAACGCCACCGCGTAGGCGGAAATCATCCCCTCCGCCGCCACTTTCGACGCGCCGTAGAGCGAC
This sequence comes from Acidobacteriota bacterium, assembly GCA_018268835.1. Classification (GTDB taxonomy): domain Bacteria; phylum Acidobacteriota; class Terriglobia; order Bryobacterales; family Bryobacteraceae; genus Solibacter. The sequence continues at coordinate 83,165 of JAFDVU010000004.1, forward strand.
GTCTGCACCGGGAACGGCGCGCCCTCGGGCGTCGGATGCACGTCGGGCTCGCCGTAGACGCTGCCGGTGGAGGAGAACGCGATGCGCCGCGCGGCTCCGGCCCGCATCGCTTCCAGCACGTTCCACGTGGCGATCGCGTTCTGCTCCAGGTCGCGCCGCGGATGCTCCGGCCCGAAGCGCACGTCGGCGTTCGCCGCCAGGTGGAACACCATCTCCGCGTCGCCGATGGCGCGCTTCACCGCATCCAGGTCGAGCAGGTCACCCTCCACCAGCCGGAAGCGCCGATGGTCCCGCGCCCCGGTGAGGAACTCCTGAAAGCCGGTCGAGAAATTGTCGAACCCGACGACCTCGTGACCCGCGGCCAGCAGGCGGTCCACCAGGGTGCTGCCGATGAAGCCGGCGGCGCCGGTGACGAATGCTTTCACTGGAGCCTCCCGCCGAAGCGATGCTCGAATCCGATCTTGAATATGTCGCGCACGTTTTTCAGATTCCCCGAAACCAGGTTGAGACGGCTGTCGGCATCGTCGCGCCAGCGCACCGGCACCTGTTCGATGCGGTACCCGAGCCGCCGCGCGATCGCCAGTATCTCCACGTCGAACATGTAGGCGTCCACCTTCTGCCGGCGGAACAGCTCCTTCGCGCACTCGCCCTGGAAAAATTTAAACCCGCACTGCGTGTCGTTGATGCCGGGCAGCCCCACCACGGTCTGCATGAAATAGAGAAAGCCCTTGGACCCGACGCGCCGGTAGAGCGGCTGCGCCCGCTCGATGGCCGCCCCGCCGCGCCGCGTGCCGATCACCACTTCGACGCCGGCGTCCAGCACCGGCCGGACCTTATCCAGTTCCTCGACCGGGACCTTGTTATCGGCGTCGGCGTACCCGATGATCCGCCCTGTCGCCTGCGCCACCGCCTTGCGGATGCCCAGTCCCTTGCCGCACCGCGCCTCGCTGCCGATCGCCGAGAGCGCCGGATTGCTCCGCGCCATTTCGCGCACGATCTCGCGCGTGCCGTCGGTGCCGTCGGCCGCCACGATGATTTCGTAACCGAGTCCGCGCGCCTCGAAATACCGCACCGCGTCGCCGATCGTCGTCGGAATCACGCGCGCCTCGTTGTACGCCGGCAGAATCAGGGAAATGTCGATCACAGGTGAACTTCTAGTATCCCAAGTTCGCGCCGAAATCGGGCTTGATTCCCGCCTTGATCAGCGCGATCCATTCGGCCAGCTTGCCGCGATTGCCCTTCCAGAACGTGCCGCATTCTTCCAGGTACTGAACCACCGTGGCGGATTCGCCCTTGTCGAGCAGGTCGCTCGCCAGCGCCATGTTTGGACCCGTGCTGTTCAGGCTCGAACTGCCCGGCGTGCGGCCCGCCGCCAGCAGGTCCCGCCGGGCTTCGTCGACATCGCCGCGCCGCAGCGCCAGCCGCCCGAGCACGATGTTGCCCTGGTGAATCGCGTCCCCGGTCCACCAGAAGACACCCTCTCCCGTAGCCGCGATCGCTTCGCGCGCGTACTCGGCTGCATGCGTGTATTCGCCTGCGTCGAACGCCGCCTTCGCCAGCCGCGCCAGGTAGGGATTGCGCCGGATCGGCTCGGTCCCCGCCACCGTCTCCAGGTGCTGGAACTCGAGCAGCGGGTTGGCCTGGGGACGATTGCGCGTCAGTAGCGCCGTGTTGATCCGGATCGCAATCCGCGACGCTTCCGGCCAGTCCTCGCCGCGCACCGCTGCCCGCAACTCGTCGATCATCCGGTTGAGTTCGTTCTTGTCCGCCGGCCGCGTCTGCGCGCTCAGAGTCACCGCGCAAAATAAGGCCGCCAGCGTGCGTCGCATACTACAGATTCACCGGCACGTTTTCCTCGAAGATCGCCGGCGGAAGCTGGATGCCGCTGACGCGCAGCCGCTCCAGTATCTTCGGCGCGACGCCGGTCCCGCGGAAGCGTCCCTGCACCTTCCCCGCGTCCGTGACCCCGACGCGCTCAAAGGTGAAGATCTCCTGCAACTCCACCTGGTCGTTGCGCACGCCCAACACTTCGCTGATGCTCAGGATCTTGCGCGTGCCATCCTGCAGGCGGGATACCTGCACCACCAGTTTGATCGCGCTCGCCAGTTGCTGCAGGATGACGCGCGTCGGGATCTCCAGATCGGCCATCATCACCATCGTCTCCAGGCGCGAAAACGCGTCCTTGGGCGAGTTGGCGTGCACCGTGCTCATCGATCCCTCGACGCCCGTATTCATCGCCTGCAGCATATCCAGCGCCTCGGCGCCGCGGCACTCGCCCACGATGATGCGGTCCGGACGCATGCGCAGCGCCGTGCGCAGCAGCATCCGCTGGTTGATTCCGCCCTCTTTATTCAGGTTGGGCGGGCGCGTTTCAAACTTCACCACGTGCCGCTGCTGCAACTGCAACTCGGCCGTGTCCTCGATCGTGATGATGCGTTCCTCTTCCGGGATGAACCGCGAGAGCGCGTTCAACATGGTGGTTTTGCCGGACCCCGTTCCGCCCGAGATCAGCACCGTGGACTTGCACTGCACCACCGCGGAGAGCAGCCGCAGCATGCCGGGCGTGAGCGTCTTGTACTGCAGCATCTCGTCCTGCGTGACCACGTGACGGCCGAACCGGCGGATGCTCAGGCACGGCCCGTCCAGCGCCAGCGGCGGGATGATCGCGTTCACGCGCGACCCGTCTGTGAGGCGCGCGTCCACGATCGGTTGCGCCTCGTCGATGCGCCGGCCCACCTGCGACACGATCTTCTCGATGATGTGCAGCAGGTGCGCGTCGTCCTTGAACCGCACCTGTGTTTCGGAGAGTTTGCCGTTGCGCTCGATGAATACCTTGTTGTAGCGGTTGACCAGGATGTCGCTGATGGAGGGTTCCTTGAGCAGCGGCTCGAGCGGCCCCAGTCCCAGCACTTCGTCCAGCACCTCTTCGACGATCCTGGTCTGCTCGGCCGTGGTCATCGGCACGCGCTCTTCCTCGAGCAAGCGCTCCACCACGCGGCCGATCTCCACGCGGATGCGGTCTTTTGGGATCGAGGACGCGCGCTCCAGGTTCAGCACGCCGATGAGCTTGCGGTGAATCTGCGATTTCAGCTCGAAGTAGCGGTCCGCGGAACGGCCGGAAGCGGCAGCCCCGCCGCGTATCAGGGGAGGTCGGTTTGGCGCCAAAATGTCTCCGGAGGCGTGGTTTCGCCTACAATTATATCCCTAGGGATTAACCATGAAACACACGTTGTTCACGCTTGTTGCGCTGGCTCTGCCGGCGTTCTCCCAGACCACCGTCAAGGACGCTCTGGTCAAACACTGGAAGGTCACCGGAGAGTTCACGCTCGAAGTGGCCAAGGCCATGCCGGCGGAGAACTACGCCTTCCGCCCCGTCCCCGAGGAGATGACCTTCGGCCAGTTGATGGCCCACATCGGCGCCGCCGACGTCGGCACCTGCGCCGTGGTCAGCGGCCTGCCCCGTCCCGAGGAGCCGTCGAAAATCGCCGCCTGGCGCAAGGACCAGAAGCTCGATATCGACCGCGACACCGCCGTCGAGTACCTGACCACGGCATTCAGTTTTTGTAACAAAGCTATCGAGTCCACTTCGTGGGAGAAACTCGATGCCAAGGTCGGCAACAGCCAACTCACCGGCTTCGAGCGCTTCTGGAGCTACTTTACCCACACCGCGCACCATCGCGGCCAGGCGGAGGTCTATCTCCGGCTGAAAGGCGTCAAGCCGCCGGAATACGTGTTCTGAGCGCTGACCGCGCGGCCCGGCGCCTCCCGCGCAGGAGCCGACCGGCATTGATCCCAGGGGACATTCATCAATGTTCCCTGGAGAGAAGCGTCAGCAGTGCGGCGCCGGGAGTGGACTGCCGGCCGCTCGTCTTGCCGGAGCGCTCCCGGCGTGCCCGATAAGATGGCTCGAAAGGGCCATCGTTGTGCTCAGCCTGAGGTTCTGACTCCTGACTCCTGAATGCGGACTCCAGCTTTCCGGGCCTATACTGGAACTTTGAGACCCAAAACCCACCGTTGTGCATCCCTATTAAAGGGTGCTACAAGGACATCTTCATGAGTACAGCGGCGATTACACCCATCCACCGGGCGGTGCACTTCTACGAAGCCCCCATCGGTAAGAAGGCCGTCATGGCCGTCACCGGAGTGATGCTCTTCGGCTACGTGGTGGCCCACCTGCTCGGCAATCTCCAGATCTACTCGGCCGATCCGCAGCAGATCAACCGCTACGCGGCCTTCCTGCACAACCCGGCCAACACCGGACTGCTGTGGGGCGCGCGCCTGGTGTTGCTCGCGGCCGTGGTGCTGCACATTTTCGCCTCCCTGCAACTTTGGAAGATGAAACGCGACGCGCGTCCCCAGGCCTACGTCAAGAAGGACGACCCTGCCGCCAGCTACGCTTCCCGCACCATGATGTGGAGCGGTCCCATCGTCGCCGCGTTCGTCGTCTTCCACGTTCTGCACCTCACCGCCGGCGCCGTCGTGCCCCTGCACGAACTCGCCCCCAACCAGCCCGACGTCCGCGCCAACGTGATCGACGGTTTCAGCAACCCGGCCATCAGCGGCTTCTACATCCTGGCCATGATCCTGCTCTGCATGCACCTCTACCACGGTGTGTGGAGCATGTTCCAGTCGCTCGGCTTCAATCATCCACGCTACACGCCCAAACTCAAGCTGGGCGCCAAGATTTTCGCCAT
>JAFDVU010000050.1 GCA_018268835.1 Acidobacteriota bacterium
ATAGCTGCGGTCCACGTCCGCCTTGTGCGGGAACGCCACGCTCTGCGGTTCCAGGTAGGCGCCCTTGCACAGCCGCACCCGGATGCCGGCGGCGTTCAACCGCTCGATGTCCGCCCGGCTGCGGCGCAGATACGCCTGGATCACCGTTCCGGCCGCACCGTGCCGCGCGTACAGTTCCGTCACGATCCCGAGCGTGCGGTCCGTGTACTCGCTCGATTCCATATCGATGCGCACGAAGCTGTTCACTTCGCGCGCGCGCCCTACCAGTCGATCCACGTTGGCCAGGCACTGCTCGGTCGAAAGATCCAGCCCGAACTGCGTCAGCTTGAGCGAGACGTTGCCCTGTATGCCGCTCTGGTGAATGGCGTCCAGCGTGCGCAGGTACACGTCGCGCGCCGCAGCCGCTTCCTCCAGGCTGGTGACGCTCTCCCCAAGGTGGTCCAGGGTCACGGTGATGCCTTCGCCGTTCAGCCGCCGGGCCACGGCCAGCGCGTCTTCCAGCGTCTCTCCCGCGACAAAACGCTTAGAGAGCTTCCGCGAGAGGGACGAGGTTTCCATCCACCGGCGTAATTGTTTCTGGCGGGAAAGGAACAGGAACAGGGCGCGCACCACCGCAGATTAACACCACTTCAGGCTGGAGGTCACCTGGATCTGCTAGACTCCGGTAAGTGGTTGTCAGAGGCCGTCCGCTGGATATCCGTCCCGGAGAACTGCGTTGCCCTCGCTGTCTGGGCAAGGACATCGTGCCATCCATGCCGCGCGGAATCCTGGACGCCCTCATGCGGCACTTCGACAGGGTGCCCCGACACTGCCGCAAGTGCGGAAGACGCTTCTATGCGCGCCGGGGAGCGCAAGCCAAACCCGCCGAACCGGTAAGTTGGGAGTAACTCAAGAACGCCGGCCGGCAAATAAGAAAAGGCCCGAAGCCGCGAGGGCGCCGGGCCTTGTTGACCACACTGACTGAATCAGAAGGTGAAGCGCAGGGCCGCCTGCATGCGGCGCGCATTGGTGCCGTCCGGGAAGCCCTGGCTCTGGTTGCCGTCGCCGAGGTGCGAAACGCCTCCGGTCAGCACCGGCTTGAGGATGCCCCCGGATGAGACGCTGTAAGCCGCGGTCTGAACGAAGGTGTTGTGGATCGTGTTGAACACGTTGAAGGCTTCGAACGACAAGTTGGCCTTCACCCGCTCACCGAACGGAAGGCTGCGCGTCAGGCGGGCATCCACGTTGTAGGTCTGGTCAATGTTGAGCGTGCTCACCGGCCAGAACGGCACACGGTTCCATCCGCCCGAGCCGTTGAGCGTGCTGTTGGCCAGGGTCACCCCCGGGAACACGCCGTTGGCCGAGGTGCTGGCGGAGTTCATGGTGGCGCTCGTCGGGTGGGCGCTGGCCAGCGTAGTAATGCCGGAAAGCTCCCAGCCGTTGACGAAGTACTTCGCAAACGCCGACGTGCTGGTGGTGAAGGTCGGCTTCCACAGCCAGTTGACGGAAACGCGGTGGCGCTGGTCCAAAGTGGAAGATCCCTTGTCCAGCGGATAGTTGCCGTTGAAGGTGGCGTTGTTATAGTTGCTGCCGATGTTCCAGCTTGCGCCCTGCTGGTTGGCGTCGTCGATAGCGTGGCTCCACGTGTAGTTGACCTGCGCCTGCAAACCGTGCGAGAAGCGCTTCTGGACCTGAATGGCGAGGCCGTTGTACCACGACAGCCCGCCGTTTTCCACCTGCAGGATCTTGCTGTAGCGCGGATCCACGCGGTTGCCGATCACGAACACCGGCGTCGAGTAACTGCCCACGTTATTGCCCGCGGCATCCTGGATTGTGTAAGTGTACGGCCCGACCGGTGCGCCCAAATTCAGGTCGCGCTGCGTGAACAGGCCGATTCCGCGGCTCCAGATGTAGCTGGCGGTCACGGCGATGTCGCGCGTGAACTGGTGCTCGATGGCCAGCGTGCCCTGCTGCGAATAGGGCGCGCGGAAGCTCTTGGGGTCGGCGAACTGCAAGGAGACGGAGCCGCTCGGAATGCCCGCGGCGCTGCCCAGAATGTTGGGGAACACCGGCGCGCCGGCCTGCGACGGGGTAATGAAAACGCTGGTTTGGTACAGGCCGTTGCCCAGGAAGAGCGTGTCCAGCAGGTTGCCGTGGATGCGCGCGTAGAACATGCCGTATCCGGCGCGGATCACCGTGCGGTCGTCGATCGAGTAAGAGAGATTGACGCGCGGCGCGAAGTTCTTGTTCTGCTGCGGGATGCGCCCAGTCTGCGGCCAGTCCGGGTTGACCATGGTCGGTTGCGGCAGCCAGCTCTTTTCATATCGCAAGCCGTAGCTGAACATGACCCTTTTTGAGACCTTCCAGGTGTCCTGCGCATAGAAGTTGATGTCGGTCGTGCGGAAACTCTTGATCGGGTTGCCGAACGCCTGCGTGAAGTTGCTGTAGCTCTTGGTGCCCAGGGTGCCACCGAAGTCCTTGGCGAAGTTGGTCAGGTTGCTGTAACTGTAACCGCCGCTGCCGTTGTACAACTGGTTGGTCCAGTCCTGCGTGGTCTGGAAGTCCACTCCGTACTTCATGGTGTGGGCGCCCTTGGTCCAACTGTAGTTGTCCACAAGTTGGAAGCGGTTCTCGCTCGGATAGGTGCGAGGATAAGCCTGCGCCGCGCCGACGACGGCGCCGGCCACGTTCATGTAGAGCGGACCCGTCTCGGCCGGCCACAAGTCGCTCGCGCCGGGATCGGACAGACGGTCCTTGAACCAGCCGAAGCGCATCTCGTTCACGGCGTTCGGAGTGACCACCCGAGTCCACGAAGCCTTCCCGTACTTGTCCTGCACGGTCGAGTTGCCGTTGCCGCCGATCATGTTGCCGTTGGTCAGCACCGCCTGCGTCTGGATGCCGTGCGGCGAGACCCAGCGCATCGCGTTCAAATCGAAGCTGAACGAGTTACGGTCACTCGGACGCCAGTCAATCTTGCCGAAGCCCAGTTCCTGGTTGTACGTACGGGGAACCACCACGTTCATCTGCTTCTGGATGAAGCCGATCGCCGCCGCGCACTGCGCCGCGGTCGGACCCGCGGTCGCGTTGACCACGCAATTCGACGTCGGGATGAAGTTGCCCGTGGGATCCGTCAGCGAGTTGTTGACAATGCGATTCAATCCCGGGAAGTTGCGATTCGTGTAATCGAAATTGAAAAAGTAGAACAGCTTGTCCTTCTTGATCGGCCCGCCGATGCTCGCGCCCGCCGTGTGCCGCCATTCCGGAGCCTTCACGCCGTTGCTGTAGCGGTCCGCCGCTTCCAGTGTGCGGTTGCGGAAGAACCAGTACGCCGTGCCGTGCACGTCGTTGCCGCCGCTGCGCGTCACCGTGTTGATCACGCCGCCCATCGCGCGTCCGAATTCCGCGCTGAAGCCGTTGCTCAGCACCTGGAATTCCTGCACCGCGTCCTGCGAAAGCTGGCTGCCGATGCGCGTGCGCCCCGCGTTCTCGTTGTAGAAGCTGTTGGTCGTGTCGTTGCCGTCGGTGAGGAACGCGTTGCCCGCCGCGATCCCGCGGAAGCTGATCAGCCCGAACTCGCCGTCATTCGTGACCGCCGGTGTCAGCAGCACGAAACTGTCCACGCGGCGCCCGTTGATTGGCAGATCCACAATCTGGTCCGATCCCACCGTCGAGGTCACGCCCTGCTTGGTGTCTTCCACCAGCGGCGCTTCCGCCGTCACGTCCACTCTTGTCGTCGCTGAACCGATCTGAAGCGTGACCTTGAAGTCCACGTTCTGACCGACCAGAATGTCGAAGTCCTTCACTTCGTACTTGTTGAATCCGTCTTTGCTGACCGAGACCGTATAGCCGCTGGCCGGCGTCAGCGCGGGAGCCGCGAACACGCCGGCATCCGTCGTCGTAAGGTTGCGCCTGATACCCATGGAGTCGTTGGCGACGACTACCGTTGCCCCGGGCACAACCGCGCCCGAGGCGTCGCGAACCGTTCCGGAAACCGATCCGAGTCCGGCGGTTGCCTGAGCGTATGCACCGGCGGTAAACACCAGCGCGCTTAGACACAGTGCGAGAAAGTTCCTCATCATTGACCTCTCTGACTTGACCCCTGTCCCTGTTTTTGAACCCACAGAATAGCAGAATTCGATCTTTTTTGCGGTTACAAACGGAAGTCGAAGCGGTTAATTCCTGCCCGCTCAGGTATGGGTGTAACCTACTGAATTCAATATTCAAAATCCCATTTCAGGAAAACTACCCGGCACACCTCACCACTCGATTGTGGTTACAGGACTTAACCGGTCCCGAAATCGGAATCCCATCTCCGGAAATCATGCCCTCCGCCGTGGCATACTGTCGGTACATCCCCATGACCGAACTGGCCCAAAGGCTGGACCTGGTACGCACCCGCATCGCCCGCGCCGCCGAACGCGCCCGCCGCGACCCCGCCGGCATCCTCCTGCTCGCCGTCACCAAGGTCTTTCCCGCTTCCGCCATCCAGGAGGCCTACGACCTGGGCCTGCGAGAATTCGGCGAAAACTACGTCCAGGAATTCGAAACCAAGTCCCCCGCCGTCGCCTCCCTTTCCGGCGCGCGCTTCCACCTGATCGGCCACCTCCAATCCAATAAATCCGCCAAAGCCTCCGAGTTGTTCGACGTCGTTCAAACCGTCGACACCGCCAAACTTGCCCGCCGCCTCGATTCCGCGGGCAAGCCCCTCGACGTGATGCTCGAAGTCAAACTCTCCGAAGAGGAAGCCAAAAGCGGTGCCTCCCCCGCCGAACTCCCCGCGCTCATTGATGCCGTGCGCGCCTGCCGCAACCTCCGTCTCCTCGGCCTCATGACCATGCCTCCCTGGAGCGACGACCCCGAAGCCCCCCGCCCGTACTTCCGCCGCCTCCGCGAACTTGGCGAAATCCACGGTCTGAGCGGCCTCTCCATGGGCATGTCCAACGATCTCGAAACCGCCATCGAGGAAGGCTCCACCTGCGTGCGCATCGGTACCGCCCTCTTCGGGAAGCGCCGCAAACCGTGACCGTCGGCTTCTACTCCCCGCTTCCCCCTGCCCGTTCCGGCGTGGCCGATTACTCCGCCGCCCTGCTCGCCGAACTCCGCCGCCGCGGCCGCGTCGAAGCCAACCCCCGCTCCTGCGACCTCGCCCTCTACCACCTCGGCAACAATCGCCTCCACGCCGAAATCTACCGCCGCGCGATCAAGCATCCCGGAGTCGTGGTTCTGCATGACGCCGTCCTGCACCACTTCCTGCTCGGCCAGCTCGCCGAAGGCGAATACGTCTCCGAGTTCGTCTACAACTACGGCGAATGGAACCGCGGCCTCGCCCGCGACCTCTGGCGCGGACGCGCCGCCTCCGCTTCCGACGACCGCTACTTCCGCTACCCGATGCTCAAGCGCGCAGCCGGAGTCGCCCGCGCTATCGTGGTCCATAACCCGGCCGCCGCCCGCGCCGTGCGCGAGCACGCGCCCGATGCCACGGTTCGCGAGATCCCCCACCTTTTCGCCGCGCCCGATCTGCCCTCCGAAGCCGAGGCCCTCCGCTATCGCGATTCCCTCGGCCTCTCCGGCGCCTTCGTCTTCGCCGTCTTCGGCTACCTGCGGGAATCCAAGCGGCTGTTCAGCGTACTCGCCGCCTTCGAAGCGCTGCGCCGCGAGTTTCCCCGCGCCGCCCTCTTGATCGCCGGCGAGTTTGTCTCCAGCGATCTCGAACGCGCCATCGCGCCCCTCCTTGCCGCTCCCGGCATCGTGCGCCTGCCTTTCCTGAGCGAGCGCGATTTCTGGCTCGCCGCCCGCATGACCGATGCCTGCATCAACCTGCGCTACCCCTCGGCCGGCGAAAGCTCAGGGATCGCGGTGCGCCTCATGGGCATCGGCAAACCCGTGCTGGTCACGGAGAGCGAAGAATACGCCCGCCTGCCGGCCGATGCCTGCCTGCGCATCGCGCCCGGAGCCGCCGAGTGCGACGCCCTCTTCGAACACATGCGCCTGCTGGCCGCGATGCCCGCCGCGGCCGAAGCCATCGGCGCCCGCGCCGCCGCCCACATCGCCGCCCACCACCGCCTCGATACCGTGGGCGAGCAATTCTGGAAGGTTCTGGTACCATCTCTCTAATGGGCGGCAGCGTGGCTTTCGCCGCCCGCGGGCGGTTTCAACGGGGAGATCCGGATCGGTGATGCCAAGGCTGTTTCTGGTGGCGGCCTGCGTTTCCCTGGCAGTGGCGGCGCAGCGGCCCATCGTTAGCGAGTTGGGCGTGGATGTGGCGATGCGCGATGGCGTGCGCCTCTCCACCAACGTCTTCCTGCCCGGCGAACGCGGCCCGTTTCCCGCCATCCTCGTGCGCACGCCTTACAACAAGGGCGCCGGCCTTAACGATACCTACCGCCCCTTCGTCGAGCACGGCTACGCCGTCGTCATACAGGACGTCCGCGGCCGCTACGCAAGCGAAGGCGCCTTTCAGCCGCTGCTCCAGGAACCCGCCGACGGCGACGACACCATCACCTGGATCGCCCACCAGCCCTGGTGCAACGGCAAGGTCGGGATGATCGGCGGCTCCTACCTGGGCATCGTGCAGTGGAAGGCCGCGCTTCTCGAAAACCCCCACCTCAAGGCGATCTTCCCGGTCGTCAGCGGCTGGGACGATTACCGCGACCGCTTCTACTCCGCCGGCGGCGCCATGAAACTCGGCAACCGCCTTGAGTGGATGGCGGAGAACCTGCGCGCCCCCGGCTACCACCAGGATTTCTCGAAGTTCGTGCTCCACCTCCCGCTGCGCTCCGCCGACGTCGCCGCGCTCGGGTGGACATCCTCCCTCTACCGCGAGATCGTCGCCCACCCGGCGTACGACGCCTTCTGGCGCGCCACCTCCACCCGCGAACACATCGACCGCATCAGGATCCCGGTGTTCAGCGTCGGCGGCTGGTACGACAACTTCGTGCAGAGCGACCTCGAAGCCTACGCCGCCCTGCGCCGCCGTGGCGCCGTCAACCGCATCCTCATCGGACCCTGGCCGCACAACATGTCGCTGAAGTTCGAAGGCGTCGATTTCGGCCCTGATTCCTCCGCCCCCATTCGCGCGCTGCAAATGGAATGGTTCGATCAATGGCTGATGGGCCGCGATGCGCCCCTGCTCTCGCGTCCTCCCGTGAAGCTGTTCGTCATGGGCGCCAACCAGTGGCGCGAGAGCAGGGAGTGGCCGCCCGAAGGCTCCGCGCCAAAAACCTTCTATCTGGAAAGCCGCGGCAGGGCCAACTCGCTCTCCGGCGACGGCGCGCTCAACGAAAAGCGCTCCACCGGCGCGCCGGACCAGTTCGTTTTCGACCCCGTCAACCCGGTTCCCACCCGCGGTGGCCAGGTCTGCTGCAACCCGCGCATCTTCCCCTGGGGGCCGATGGATCAGCGCCCCGTCGAACAGCGCCGCGACGTGCTGGTCTACACCTCGCGCCCCCTCAAGCGCGAAGTCACCGCCATCGGACCCGTGCAGGTGGTGCTCTACGTCTCCACCAGCGCGCGCGATACAGATTTCACCGCCAAACTGGTGGACGTCTTCCCCGACGGCACCGCGCGCAATCTCACCGACGGCATCCTCCGCCTGCGCTACCGCAACTCGCTGGAAAAGCCCGAGCCCGCCGCCCCGGGCGAGCTCTACCGCATCGCCATCGACGCCGGCGTCACCGGCAACGTCTTCCTCAAGGGCCACCGCATCCGCGTCGAAGTCTCCAGCAGCAACTTCCCCCGCTTCGACCGCAATCCCAACGACGGCCGCCCCGTCGCCGACGCCGTGCGCCTCAATAAGGCCAGCCAGACCGTCTACCACGACTCCCGCCGCCCCTCCGCTCTCATCCTGACGGTCGTCCCGGGGAAGGGATGAAGATATACTCGAAGTATGTCCGCCGATAGCCTGGTTGAAATGGTCGTTGCCCTGAAGCCCGAAGATCAGGATGCGGTGCGGGAGTTCATCGAGTTCCTCCGCCAGCGCGCGGAGAGGCCGGAAAGCCCCTTCCTGAGTGCCGCCGACGAGTTCATCGCGGAACATCCGGACCTCCTGCGCCGGCTCGCCCAGTGACTCGTTATCCGAACCTGGATGAGGCCATCGCAGTGCATGCGCGAGTCATCGCGCGATTCGGCGGATCGCTCGGCATTCGCGATCGGGGTGCGCTTGAATCGGCACTTGCCCGGCCACAGACCGGCTACTACAACGATCTGATCGAAGAGGCCGCGGCCCTGTGGGAAAGCCTCTCGCAGAACCACCCGTTCATCGATGGCAACAAACGCATGGCCATCGTCATCACCGCGGCGTTCCTGCGCGTCAACGGCTACCGCCTCCAGTTCGACGACCTGGAGGCCTACAACTACCTCATCGGGTTGTACGCGGAAGGCCGCTTCCGGTTCGACGAACTTGCGCAGTGGCTCCGCTCGCACACCACCCTCGCCGGGTAGCCGGCGTTACCGCGTCAGTTCGCCGCCCCGCTTCCCGCGTTCTTCACGTACTTGTCCATCCACGCGGCCCGCTCCCACAGCACGTGCTCGATCGTCTCCTTCCCCCGGTAGCCGTGCGCCTCGAACGGCAGAAACACCAGCCGCACGATTCCGCCGTTGCCCCGCACCGCCTGGTACATGCGGTCGCTCTGGATCGGGAACGTGCCGTCGTTGTCGTCCATCTCGCCGTGGATCATCAGCATCGGCGTCTTGATCTTGTCGGCGTACATGAAGGGCGACATCTTCAGGTACACGTCCGGCGCCTGCCACAACGTGCGCCGCTCGCTCTGGAAACCGAAAGGCGTCAGCGTGCGGTTGTGCGCCGCGCTTTCGGCGATCCCCGCCTTGAACAGGTCGCAGTGCGCCAGCAGGTTGCTGGTCATGAACCCGCCGTAGCTGTGCCCGCCCACCGCCACCCGGTTCGGATCCGTCACCCCCATCTCGGCGGCTTTGTCGATGGCCGCCTTCGCGTCGGCCACGATCTGGTCGATGTACGTGTTGTTCACCACGTCCGGATTCGCCCCCACCACCGGCATCGCCGCGTTGTCCAGCACCGCGTAGCCGTCCAGCGCGTGGAAGATCTGCGAGTAGCCCGTAACCTCCGTGAAGCGCTTCGACGAACCCGATACCTGCCCGGCCGTAGCCGCGTCGTTGAACTCCCGCGGATACGCCCAGATCAGCGTCGGCAGCCGCGTGCCCGCCTTGTAGTCCGGCGGCAGGTACAGCGTGAAGCTTAGCGGGACGCCGTCGGGACGCTGGTACGTCACCAGTTGCTTCTTCACCTTGCGGAAAATCGGCTGCGGATCGGGGAAGTCCGTGATCGCGGTCAGTTTCCCCGCCGGCGTGCGCACGAAGTAGTTGGGCGGCTCCGCCGGACTCTCGCGCCGCGTCAGAATCTGTTCGCCGCGCGCGTCCAGGATCGCCACCAGTTCTTCGTAGTGATCGTCGTCGCACTGGAACAGCCGCTCGCTCTGCCTGGTCGTCAGGTTGAACCGGTCCAGGAACGGATGGTCGCCCTTGGGTCCCGCGCCGGCCCCTTCCAGGAAGATCCGGTCGCCGTCCTGCATGATCACGCGGCCGCCCGCGGGCAGCGCCTTCGTCATCGGCGTACCCGGATCCCGATACCGGTCCTGCTGGTTGCGGCTCCACACCAGAATCGGCGCCGCTCCCGGATCGTCCACCTCCACGATGAAACCGCGTATGCGCCGCGACATGCGTTCGCTGTCCGATACCAGCGCGCGTCCGCCCTTCTCGAAGAAGCTCATGCCGGCGAATCGCTGCTCGGTCTTGTACACCTCGCGCGCCGTACCCGTGAACGGAGCCTGCAGCGCGACGATCCGATCGCGGAACGGAACCTGGTTCTTCAAATCTCCGCCGTCCAGCGCCTCCACCCACATCAGCGTCGCCGGCTCGGTGGGCCGCCACACGATGTTGCGCGGTCCCGTCGCCACCCCGTTGATCGGTACGCGATCCTCCAGCGGCTGGCTCGCCACTTTGTGCAGCACTTTGCCGGTGAAGTCCCAGATCTCGATCTCCTTGGGGAATTGCCGCACGTCGTGGAGGTAGGAAAAAGGCCGGTGAATCGTCGTCACCAGCAGGTGCTTGCCGTCGGGCGAGATCCGCGCCGATTCGATGATTCCCGCCTTGCCCACCGGCGTGACCTTGCCCGCCGCCGCGTCCACCAGCGCGAGTTGGCTCGTTGCGTAATACTCGAACAGGTCCTCGTCGTGCGGATTCTGCAGCATGTCTTCGTGGGTTACCACCGGCGCCGCGCCGCCCAGGCTCTGCTGCACGTGCGGACCCTGGGGCACCAGCGGCTCGGCCGGTGGCGCGCCGCGATTCGCCTTCACCATCGTGATCAGCAGGCTCTTGCCGTCCGGCATCCATTGCACGTCGCTGGGACCGCCGCCCGCGCCGCCGCGTCCGCCGCCCGCCATCGCCGGCGGCGCCATCACCTGGTTCACGCGCACACCTTCGACTCGGTGCGTCCGGCCCGCCGTATCCCCGATCCAAAGTTCGATCCCGCTCGCCGTCGTATTGGTAAACGCGAAACGGCTCGCGTCCGGACTCCAGCGGACGCTTCCCAGCTTCGGATTCGCCGGCAGCGCGACCTTGACCAGCGTCCCCGCCGGCAGCTTGCGCAGCGTCAGCGAACTGTTGAACGTGGCGTTGTGCAACCCGTTCGTCCGCGGATTGATGCGCAGTCCGGCCAGCCGCAACATGGGCTGCGCCAGTTCGGCGATGGGAGGATAGCGCACCGGCTGACCCTGCACCGCGAACGTCCGGGCGGGGTTCACCGTGAGCGTCGGAGTGGGCGGAGCGTTGAGCGCGTCCAGGATCGCCTGCGACGGCTTCTGGTACAGTTCCGCGCCGCTGACGGCGAGGGCCGCCGGCACCAGGAATAGAACGGCTCTGGCGAATTTCATAGGTGCCAGAGTAGCAGACCGCGGGGCGGGAAGATCCGCCTATCGCGCCAGGCGCAGGATCGCCGTCGCGATTACCGAGAACGCGTTGGCCAGCGCGGTTTTGTCCGACGCCTGCACATAGATGCCCGAGGGCTGCGTGTTCTTGTAGCAGCTGAATCCGTTGACGCTGCAGCCTTGCACGTTGGCCAGTTTCTGCAGCAGCCCGTAATCGGTCCCGCCGTTCCCCGTGTAGCCCACGGTATAGATCGTGATCGACATCGGCCCGCCGGTATCGCCAGGCCGGTTGGCATAATTCGCGTCGCTGCGGATGGCTTCCGCCACGTTGTCCGCATCGTTCCACGAAGCCAGGCCCCACTGGTAGGCGCTGGTCGGGTTCGTCGTGGAGAACGCCGTCCCGTTGTAGATGCTGGTCAGGTTGGGATTGTTCACGATCGCCGAGATCTTGTAACCGTTCCCGTTGGGTCCGAGACTGTAGCCGTACTTGTCGAAGGACGGAATCTTGGAAAGGTTCGACAGCGGATTCCACCCGCTGGTGTTGCAGCTCTTCTCCGGCGTCGTCGGAACCGGCGCCACATAATCGCCGCTGGGATTGGCCATGTACCACGCCGAAGTGTGCGCCGCGTTCGTGTCGAGGCTCGCCAGTTGGTAGAGGCCCCAAGACGAGGTGTAGGGCGGGTTGCCGCCGCCCGAACCCTGAACCACGTACCCGTACATCGGATTCGTCGGCGTCGCCGTGTCCGTGGCGTAGAGGCAGCCGCTTCCGGAGCTGATTGCCGAGTTCGAATTGCGGTTGAGGTACGTCGGGACGGAGGAAGGCACACCGTCCGTGAACAGGACGATGGCGTTGGTCCGCGTGTCGGCGCCATTGGCCTGCAGGTCTCTCATGTGTGCCTTCTGTAACTCGATGTAGGCCAACGCCAGCGCCTCGCCCATCGCCGTGCCGCCGCCGGCCTTCACCTTTGCGATCTGATTCACCATGTCCGTGGCGCTTCCGTCCTGGAACGTGTTGTTGGGGCCGCCCAGGCCGGTCGGCGATATCGAAGCCGGCCAGGGACTGGTCGGGTAACCGACCACCGCGCTGCCGCTGAAGACCACCAGGCCCAGTTCGTCGTACCCTTCCGTGAACTGCTGCGTAAAGCCCTGCGCATACTGCACTAGGTCGGCGATCACCGTGCTCCCCGCGCCGTCGGATGTGTTCATCGAACCCGAGCGGTCGATCACCAGTTCGATGCGCGCATCGCGGCGCGTCGCGGTTGCCGTCGCGGAAACCGTGGCCGAGTTCTGGTGAATGATGCGCAGAAAGATCAGCGGCACCGTCGCCGAGGCCGAAACTGTCACCGTCTTGGTCGTGCCCGTCGAAACCGTCACGTTGGAGGTGAGGTTGTACGAGCCCCAAAAACCGCCTTGGCCAACCCGGAAGTTGGCGTTCAGAAACTCGTTGGCGATATCGGTCGCGTTGGCGTTGGTGCTGAGCAGGCGTCCCGTGCCCAGCGCCGCCCCGTCGACGGCGGCCGACAGTTCCGTCTGCACGATGTAGCACACGGTCCCGTCAATCCCCAGCCCGACCAGGGGAGCCAGAAATACGGGCAACGCGATACTCGTCAGCACCATCAGGCTGCCGCGTTGGCCCCGCCTCGATTTCATCCGCAGCATCATACGACCTCTCAAGTCCTTCTCATCCGGAGAACGTCCTCAGGCGTTCCCCACTTCGCGCCGCCGGTTCAAAAATAAACCTGAGCGTACGTATTTGTGCCCGAGCTGAAAGGCGGCATGTGGAATCCCCTGGCGGACGCTTCCGCCACGTACACCACCTGTCCCGACGGCAGCCCGGTGCCGGTTGTGGAATTCCATGGATTGATCGCGGTGATCGTAGCCACGTCGCTGGAATTCGTCACCTGGTTGTTCAGCGTAATCGACCCGTCCGTGGCCACGATCGCCGCCGGCGGCGTGCCGAGATTGCTCGCCCGCAGCGTGTTGTTGCCGACCACCAGCCGCTTGGAGAACACCCACTTGGTGTAGTTCGTGCAACCCGACGGATTCCCGTTCGCATCCACTTTGCCGGCCTGCTGGCACGCGCTCACATCCACGTACCGTACGGTCGAGAGTATGACCACCGCGTTCCCCGTGCCCGCCGTTGTCTTCAGTCCCAGGCTGCCCGCGACCGCCACCAGTACCTGCTGATTCCCCAGTAGCGTGAAATCGATGTATCGCGCGTACATGTGCCCGGCGTCGCGCGCCAACTGCACCGTCTCCAACTGGAGGTGCATGTTCAACCCGATGCCGATCACTCCCAACATCATGGGGATGAAGACCAGCAGCAGGAAGGCGAGTTCGACGTATGCAACGCCGCGTTGGGTCTTTCGTCTCATAGTTCACTCCGAAAACAGCCTGGCCGCGACCTCCCCTACGGCGCCGTTCCGATCGGCGGGACATCTCCGGAAGGCTCGATCCGGTCCGCCGAAACTACCGTGATCAGGGCCGGATTGTTATCCACCGGTATGAACAGCCCGTAAATGCGCGGCATCAGGGCGCCCACCGGGTAAGCCGACACCGAAACCTGCATGAGGTTGCCGGGCGCGTTACCGTTGGCTTGCGTGGACACGTCGGTTACGCCGCTCGGCGAACTGCTGTCCTGTGCCAGGTAATGCACCTGGATATAGGCCCTGCCGGAGGTTCCCGACAGCAGTCCCAGGGCCGTGTTCTGCACGACGTCCTTGACCATCTGCGTCAGCGTCTCGCTGGCTGCCGTGGCCTGCGTTCCGGTGATCGTAATGCCTGTGCGCACTCCGTTTCGTACCGCGCTCTGCAGCGTCGCTTTGACAAAAATCGACCACGACGCGTCGCACAGTACCGTGATCACTGCCAGGTAGGGGATCAGCGACAGCGCGAATTCGATCGTCTCCGAACCTCT
Source organism: Acidobacteriota bacterium (assembly GCA_018268835.1). Lineage (GTDB taxonomy): Bacteria > Acidobacteriota > Terriglobia > Bryobacterales > Bryobacteraceae > Solibacter. Next base: position 13,795 of record JAFDVU010000050.1, read on the forward strand.
CCGGCGGCGTTTCGGCGCAGCGATACCGGCCCCCGAATGCCCTGTTGGCTTCATACGAAGTTCCTCTAGTGACCGGGAGAGCCGAAAGGGGGTGTATTTCTTTACGCCTGCTATCCAAAAGCAGTACCGGAAGTTCTATGCCGCGGGCAAACCCGGAACCGGAGGATTCCTGATCGCTCTCGTATCGGAATACCGCTTGCTGACGCGCGCGGCTCCGATCGCAGCCGTCCAGCCTCAAATGCGTGACCGAACTTGTAGCTGGAATCCGCCGCCCTCACATGGCCAGTTTCTTGCGCGCGAAGGGACGCGCGAACGCCGCCGGCGGATTGTGCGCCAGCGCCAGCGAGTAGGCTTTGCGATACATCCCGGTGGCCTGCTCCTTCTTGCCCTGCCGCTCCAGCGCCATGCCGAGCAGGCAGTGGTAGAACGGATCGTTCTGGTTGCCCGGCAGGGAGAGCGCCCGGGTCAAATCGGCCTCGGCCCTGGCGAAATCCCCCGTGTAGAGCGCCACGTAGCCCGTCAGGTACGGGAAGAAGCGCTCCTGCTGCGCCGCCATCACCGGATCGCCGTCCAGCAGTTTGCGCGCCGCCGCAACATGCTTTTCAGCCTCGGCCCGGTTGCCGCGCCGTGCCGCGATGCGCCCCAGCGCGTGCTCCAGGCGATACTCCCACAGGCTCCGCGGATGCGTCTGGTTGCCCGGTTCCTTCAACCCCATCGCGGCGCCCTTGCGATACCAGGTTTCGGCGCTCTCCAGGTCGCCTGAGTCGATGCAGACGCGCGCCGCTTCGTTGGCCATCTCGCCTTCCTGATAGAACGCATTCTGCGGCTCGGCCTGCTCACGCGTGACCCAGTAGTCGATCACTCTCTGCTCGTACTTCACCGCGTTGCCGCAGTCTCCGTCGAACGCATACGACATCGCCATGGAACGCTCGGCGTTGGCCTTCATCGCCGGCTGTGCGGCGGAATCGATCGCCGCCTGAAACACCTTGCGCGCTTCGGCGGTGTGGCCCAGCACGTCGAGCAGGTTCGCCGCGCCCGGCGAAGCCGGATTCGCCGCCAGTTCGCGGCGGACCGCGTCCAGCGCCTCGGAGTCTTTCCCCTCGCGAATCGCCTGCTGCGCCGCGCGCAATTCCGCCGATTGCGGCCCGCGCCCGCCCATTCCCGGCGGCATCCCTTGCGGCGGCTGAGCACAAAGAGTCCCGGCCGCAAACAGGGCGGCGGTCCAAACAAGACTTGTCATGACGGCGATTATGTTGGCACGTGAGCGGCGGTGTCAAGGCACTGCGGGAGCGCGGTCGTTGTGCGGGAAAGTACCAATTGTAAAATCTCCCCCGGCCGTGACGCGGGACGCGCCGGAGTTGGATATGCTGCAAGCCATGAGGAGAGTGGCAAGCTGTCTGTTTCTGAGTGCGGCCGCGCTATGCGCGCAGACCGCAGATATTGCGTTTTTCCGCGCGGTGCTCGCGCCCGCCAATGAAGTCCCGGCCGTCAACCTCAACGCCAAAGGCGTTGCTGACGTGATCGTGCACATGGTGCGCGACAGTTCCGGAAATATCATCGGCGGTTCCGTGGACTTCATCGCGCACGCGACCTTCCCGGCGGATGTGACCGTGACCGGGATGCACATTCACTCCAGTCCGGCCGGGACGTCCGGTCCCGTGGTCATCACCTCCGGCATCGCGCCCGGGGCTCCGGTTCCCTTCAAAGCCACCGGCGATTCGATCCGGCTGCAGACGCAGTTCGCCTCCACCGACACCGCCGTCATCACGACCATCAACGGGATGCTGGCCGATCCCAGCCAGTATTACCTCAACATTCACACCACCGACTACCCCGCCGGCGCCATTCGCGGCCAGTTGCAGGCGGCCCACGCGAAGTTCCTGATGGGCGCCATGTCCGCGGACAACGAGGTGCCTCCGCCCGCCACGGCCGCCACCGGCACCGCGGTCGTGTTCGCGGTGGCTACCTGGGACTCCAGTTACCACATCACTTCGGGCGCCGCCTATCTGCAGACCAGCTACGACCTCTCCGAGCAGGGGACGTTTACCGGCTTCCACATCCACACCGGCGCCGCCGGCGCCAACGGACCCGTGGCGCTCAACTCGGGAATTCCCAGCGGCACCGCCATCGATCCTTCGGGGAAGGGAAGCGTCGGTCCGTTCTATTACGAACTCGACACCACCAACGCCTTACAAATGACAGGCTTCACCAACCTGTTCACCAACCCCTCGGCGGACTACATCAACATCCACACCAACCTGCATCCGGCGGGCGTGATGCGCGCGCAGATGCGGGCCACCGAAGCCAACATCTTCAACGTCGTGATGGACTCGGCCAATGAGACCGGCACAGTGAACGACAAGGGGACCGCGCCCTCCCAGTTCGGTATCCTCACCACCCGCAATGAGGACGGCTCCATCGCCGGAGGCCTGGTGGCCTTCGACGTGAACTACCGGATGCCCAAGGTGGAGACCATCACAGGCCTGCACATTCACGATGCCGGCGCCGGCGTCAACGGAGCCGTATCGATCGGCATGATCCCGGCCGCGTTCGCCACTTTCACCACCGCGGCGCCCGCCGGCAATATCTTCGGCCACACCGCCGGGGTATCCAACACCGCGGTCCTCACCGATATCCTCACCAACCCCGAGAACCACTACGTGAACCTGCATACCAGTGTCGATCCCGCCGGGATGATGCGCGCGCAACTCGCGCCTATCGTGTCCGCGGCGCCGTCGGTCGGGGCCGTGATCGCCGCCGATAACGACAAGAACGCGACCACGGTGGCCCCCGGCGGGCTGGTCTCGATCTACGGATCCAACCTGGTGAAGGTGACCGCCACGCTCGAAGGCTGGCAGGGCCAGACCATCCCTTCGGCGCTCAACGGAACCAGCGTTACCATCGGCGGCAAACTCGCGCGGCTTCTCTATGTTTCCGCCGGACAGATCAACGCGCAGGTGCCGGTGGACGTGCCCGCCGGCATGCAACCCGTGGTGGTGACCAGCCCTGTGGGCATGAGCGCATCGTTTAATGTGAACGTGGCCGCGACAGCGCCGGCGATTTTCTTCTCTCCGGTGGCGGCGGTGCTCAAGAACGCCGATTACTCGCTCGTGAGCGCTTCCAATCCGGCGCACGCCGGCGATGTGCTGCTGGTCTACTGTACCGGACTGGGCGCGACCTCCGCCGGGCTGGATACCGGCACGCTGGTGCCGTCATCGGTGACCGCTTCGACCCGGGCCGGCGTCACCGCCTCCATCGGCGGACAGAACGCCGGCGTGATCTACTCGATCGCGTCGCCGGGCTTCGTCGGGTTGTACCAGGTGGCCGTGACCGTGCCGCAGGGGGTGAACGGCAACGTGCCGGTCGTGCTCACCGCGGGCGGCGTCTCCTCCAACAGCGTCACGATCCCGGTCATGTAGGATCTTTCGCGGCGTCTACAGGAATCCGTCCGCCGGTCCGATAAGAGTACGGGGAGCTCCTCTGTTGGATCGGGTTCGGGTTCTACGCGAAGTTTTCGAACGCCACCGGCGCGGATGGCTGGCCGGATTGCTCGGGCTAGCCGCCCTCCTGCTGGCTGTGTGTTCGGGAGGCGGCAGCGCCCCTCCCGCGGTGCTGCGGGCCGGCTACGCCGAATTCCGGCCTTACTCCATGAAAGACGACCAGGGCGGCCCGGCGGGGATGGCGGTGGAGGTGGTGCGCCAGGCGGCCCAGCGTGCCGGAGTGCGCCTCGAATGGGTCTACGAGCAGAACGCCGAAGAGGCCCTGCGGCAGGGGCGTATCGATCTCTACCCGCTCTTTACCGTCACTCCGGAACGGTTGCGCGAATTTCACATGAGCGAGCCGTGGTGGGAGTACTCGCAGTTGCTGGTTTCCTTGCGGCGCGATCCATTGGAATCGCCGGCGGAGGCGGTGGGCCGCAAAATCGCGGTGCGGGGCATCGCCGGCGTGTCGGCCGTGGGCCATGCCGCCCTGCCCGGCACGTTCCTGATCCCGCTGGCCGGCGCGTCGGAGATTCTGGCTGCCCTCTGCGTAGGCCAGGTGGATGGCGCGCTGGTAGAGGGCCGGCTGCTCTCCGCCGCCCTGCTGGAAGGGCCCGGCGTGTGTGGCGGCCGCCCGCTTCAGGCGCGGCCTCTGCCGGGAGCCGTGAATCAGATGGCCACCATCTCGACGCGGGCCGAAGCGCGCGCCGCCGACCGTGTTTACGCGGCCATCCGCAGGATGGTGGCGGACGGTACGGTCAACGAGATCGCCAACCGCTGGGTGCTGCTGCCGCAGCAACGCTTCCTGCGACAACGCCTGCTGGAACGCGACCGCTGGTACTTCGCTTTGCTCTACGCGGCGGCGATCCTGCTGCTCGTCATCAGCCTGTGGCTCTGGCGGGGGGCGCGGGCCTCGCGGCGCGACGCTGAAAAGGCGTGGCGCGCGGTCCGCGACGCGGAACGGCGCTTTGAAACCTTCATGGCCCACTCGCCGGCGGTGGCGCTGCTCAAAGACGCGCAAGGCCGGATCCTGTTCTTCAACCGTGCTTTCGAGGGCTTGCGGCCCGGCCCGCTCGCCGGAAAAACCGATGCCGAGTTGTGGCCCCCCGACGTGGTGGCGCGCATGCGTGCCCACGATGCCGAGGTCCTGGCCAACGGTCAGCCGCTTCAGTACATGCTTTCCATCCCGAGTGCGGCGGGAGAAGCGCGCGACTGGCTGGTCCTCAAATTCCGGGTGAGCGGCGAAGTGGACGCGCCCCTGATCGGGGTCAACGGCATCGACGTCACCGACCAGCAGAGGGCGGCAGCCCTGGTTCGGGAAAGCGAAGAACGCTACCGCGCGGTCTTCGAGCAGGCGCCCCTGGCGATGCACGAACTCGATGGCGAAGGCATCGTGCGCCGCGTGAACCGGGCCGAGTGCGCGCTGCTGGGTCTGGATGCCGACCGGATTCTGGGGCGGCACGCCAGCGAGTTCGCCGCGCCGGAAGAGCGCGTGCAATCGCGCGCCTCGGTCGCCGCCAAACTCGCCGGACGCAAGCCGATGATTCCTTTCGAGCGCGCCTACCAGCGCAGCGACGGGACGCGCCTGATCGTGGAGGTGCACGAATCGCCCATTCTCGGCCCCGGCGGCGCCGTCCGCGGCATCCGCACCTGCCTGGTGGACCTCAGCGAGCGCTATGACTCGCAACGCCGGCTGGACGAGTTCGCCAGCCAGTTGCAGGAGAAAAACGCGGAGCTGGCCGAGGCCCTGCGCGCCGCCGAGGAGGGCACGCGGCTCAAGAGCCAGTTCCTGGCCAACATGAGCCACGAGATCCGTACCCCACTGAACGGTGTGCTGGGTATGGCGGAACTGCTGCTGGGTGGCACCCTCACCCAGGAGCAGCGTTCGCTGGCGGGCGCGGTGCGCGAAAGCGGTCTCCACCTGGCAGGCATCATCAACGACATCCTGGACTTCTCAAAGATCGAGGCTGGGCGCATGGAACTCGAGCACATCGGCTTCGACCTGTGGCAGACGGTGTACTGCGCGGCGGAAATGATGGCGCCCGCGGCCCACGCCAAGGGTCTGCATCTGGTGTGTCAGGTGGAGCCCGAGACGCCCCACGGCGTGGTGGGCGACGCGGCCCGCCTGCGCCAGGTCCTGCTCAACCTGACCGGCAACGCGGTCAAGTTCACCGCCGAGGGCGAGATTGCCGTCTCGGTGACCGGCCGCCTCCGCGAAGACGGGCGGACGGCGCTGGTCGGCGTCTCCGTGACGGATAGCGGAATCGGCATCCCCGAGGCCGCGATCCACACGCTCTTCACCGCCTTCACCCAGGCCGACAGCACCACCACGCGGCGTTTCGGCGGCACCGGACTGGGGCTGGCGATTTCGCGCCGCATCGTCGAACTCATGGGCGGCAAGATGGGCGTCAGCAGCCGTGAGGGCAACGGCTCGGTGTTCTGGTTCAACCTGGAAATGGAAGTCGATCCGCAGGCCGCCCAACCGGAGGCGGCGGTGGAGTTGCGCGGGCGGCGCATCCTCATCCTGGAGGAGCACGAACTCTCGCGCGCGGTGCTGATGAGGTACGCCCAGAACTGGGCCATGCAGGCTTCGCGGGCGTCCGGCGGCCGCGAAGCGCTCCGGCGGCTGCACGAGGCCGCCGATTCCGGCGCGCCGTTCGATTTTCTTCTGTTGAGCGCGGACATGGAAGCCCTGGGGCTGTGCCGTACCATCGAACGCGACAGCAGTCTGGACGGGCTGCACACGGTGTTGATGACGCCTTTGGGCATGCCCGCTCCGGTTGGCGCCAAAGCCGCCGTGATTTCTAAACCCGTCAAGCCCTGCGAACTGATGGGGTGCCTGGCGAGCTTCCTGCAATCGCGCGACGCGGAACCGCCGGCGCCCGCCGAGCCGGCCAAAGCCGCCGCCGCCGAACCTTCGCCGGCGCGCATCCTCATCGCCGAAGACAACCCGGTGAACCAGCGGGTAGCCAGTCTGCAGTTGAGGAGCCTCGGCTACCAGAGCGATGTGGTGGATGACGGCGAAGCCGCGCTCGAAGCCCTCTCGCGCCGCGAGTACGCCCTCGTCCTCATGGACTGCCAGATGCCGCGGCTGGACGGTATCGCGGCCACCCGCCGGCTCCGTCAACGCGAAGGGGACCTCCGGCACACACCGGTGATCGCGCTCACCGCCAATGCCTTCGAAAGCGATCGCGAGGACTGCCTGGCCGCCGGGATGGACGAGTTCTTGAGCAAGCCGGTGAGCATGGCCTCGCTGGCCTCCGTACTGGAACGCTGGACCGGTTCGCCGCGGCCCCCGGCGTCCGGCGGCGCTCCCGCCTGCGGCATCACCCGGCGCTGAGCGGCACCGTTTGCGCGCGGGCCGGCCGCCTATGCCATACTCACTTCCAGGACCCGGTTTCGCGCCGCGGTCCAACGCCTTCCATGATCCTTCTGGCCTGCCTGCTGTTAGCGGCGCCGTCCGCGAGCGTCGATCTGCTGGACGAGACCTCCACCATCGCGGCTGGAAAATGGAATTTCTATCCGTCCATGCACCTCCGTCAACTTCCGGTGCGGATCGACGCCGATTTCGAAGTGCAGCCACCCGGCGGGAAGGTGCAACTGGCTCTGCTCACCCACGGCGACACCGAGCGCCTGTTCAAAGACGAACCCCACGGCGTGCTGGCCGCGACCGGCTATGAACGCCGGGGCCGGTTCACCTTCCAGGTGCCGCGGGCAGACGATTACGACATCGTCGTCGATAACCGCGAAGGCAATCGGGACGTCACCGTCCGTGTGCGCGTCGCGCTCCACTTCGCCGCCGCCGGGCCGGTGGTGGTCACCGCGTCTCCGGCGCGGCAGTGGACTGTGATCGCGCTCAGCGCCCTGTTCTTCCTCTCGGTCGTCACCTACTCGGCGCGGCGCATCCTGCGCGCGATCGGGCGGCCGGGGTAAGGCGGCGGACCATGGATCGCGGACAGGCGATGGAGTCGCTGTTCGGCGCGCCGCGCGCGCTCATCGGCGTGGTGCACCTGGCCGCGCTGCCCGGAACGCCCCACGGCGGCCTCGCGGTCGCCGAAATCGCCGCCCGCGCCGTGGCCGACGCCCGCGCCTACCACGCCGCCGGCTTCGACGCCCTGATCCTGGAGAACATGCACGACTGCCCCTACCTGAAAGGCTCGGTGGGACCGGAGATCGTCGCCGCGATGACGCTGGCCGGCAGCGAGGTGCGCCGCGCCGTGCCCCTGCCGCTGGGCGTGCAGGTGCTGGCCGCCGCCAACACCGAGGCCCTCGCGGTGGCGCACGCCATTGGTGCGGGGTTCGTGCGTGTGGAGGGCTTCGTCTTCGCCCACGTGGCCGACGAAGGCGTGATCGAATCCTCCGCCGGCGCGCTCCTGCGCTACCGCAAGGCCATCGGCGCCGCCGGCGTCCGCGTCTTCGCCGATATCAAGAAGAAGCACTCCGCCCACGCCATCACAGCCGATGTGGATCTCGCCGAGACCGCGCGCGCCGCCGAATTCTTCGGCGCCGATGCCGTCATCGTCACCGGCGTAGCCACGGGACGCGAGACCGATCCTGCCGACGTCGCCGCCGCCCGTGCCGCCGCAGGCATCCCGGTGCTGGTGGGCAGCGGCATCACCGCCGCGAACCTCGCGCGCTACGATGCGGCCGACGGATTGATCGTGGGGTCGAGCGCCAAGCTGGACGGAGCCTGGAGCAACCCGGTGGACGAAGCCCGCGCCCGCGCCCTCTCGCGTAACTTTAAAAGCCGCCGTTCGTCTTTATAGTTGAGAACAGACCAACCGGCACGGCCGACGGGCCGGATGCCAAGACAAGAACTGAACCAACAGTCGAGGACAAGAAAATGTTGAACCGTGGAATAGTGTCTGTGTGCGCCGTCCTGGCGGCACTGGTGAGCCTCTTTTTCGTCGTGATGACCGGAGTCTGGACCGTGCAGGGTCAACTCGATCAGAGCGGCACCGTCTTCATGCTCGGTGGCTGGCTCCTCGCGGCCGCGATTTTCGGCTGGCGCGCCTCTGATCCTGAGTACCTGGATCCCATCTCCATCGTCAAGCGGCGCTAACTGCGCCGCTCAGCCGGATCCTTCCGTTTCGATTCCGTCAGCACCCTTCCCATGGCATGCCGCGGCTCCTCGCCGCTGCGTTCGCGGCGCGGCGACAAGGACATCGGCGTCGTCGAGTATCGGTACGTGCCGCCCGAGGCTTTTACAATCCTTAACCGGTGGCGGCATAACCCGATGCATCGAAGCGCCGTCCCTTGGATCAGTACACCCGGATGCCTATGTCGAAACTGATTCCGTCTTTGTTCCTGCTGACCGCGGCGTCGCCGCTCTGGTGCCAGCCCCCCGGGGAGTTCCCCCGTGGCGGGATGATGCGCACCCCCGCCTTCCAGGCGCTCGACGCCGACCGCGATGGAGTCATCTCCGCGGCGGAACTCGCCAACGCGCCGGCGGCGCTGAAGTCCCTCGACAAGAACGGTGACGGCAAACTCACCGCCGACGAGGTTCGTCCCCAAATGGGCGAGCGCGGCGGTCGGGAAGGCGGCCGCGGCGGCCGTGAAGGCGGACCCGGTGATTCGCAGCCCCCCAGCGCCGACGACATGGTTCAAACCCTGATGGCCTTCGACAAAAACGGCGACGGCAAGTTGACCCGCGACGAATTGCCCGAGCGCATGCAGGGCCTCTTCGACCGCGCCGACACCGATAAGGACGGCGTCCTCACCCCCGAGGAAATCCGCAAGTCGGCGCAGGCGGCGGCAGCCCCGGCTGGCCGCGGCGGGCGCGGCGAAGGGCCCGGCTTCATGCGCATGGATCCGCTTCTGGCGGCGCTCGATACAGACGCCAACGGCGAAATCTCCGCCGCCGAAATCGCGGCCGCCGCAACCTCGCTGAAGAAGCTCGACAAGAACGGCGACGGCCAACTCACCGAAGACGAAGTCCGGCCCGGTTTCGGCGGGCGTCGCGGACGCCCCTTCTAGTCGCCAACCCAATCCGGAAACATCCATATGAAACCACTCTGGCTCCTCACGACCGGCCTCGCGGCGGTCCTTTCGCTCTCTGCCGCTCCCTCGATCCGCCCCGAGCGGCTGCACGTCTTTCAGCGGGAGAACGTGCTCGGCACCTCGTTCGAGATGAAGGTGCTGGCGGCATCGGCCGAAGCCGCCGCGCGCGCCGAAGCATCCGCTGCCGCCGAAATCGCGCGGGAAAGCGCGATCCTCAGCTCCTGGGACGCGGACAGCGAGTTCAGCCGGTGGTTCCGCACCCGCGGCCAGGCGGTCGCCGTCTCCCCCGAGTTGTTCGAAGTGCTGGGCGCGTTCGACGCCTGGCGCGGGCGCACCGGCGGAGCGCTCGATGCCGCCGCCGAAGCCGTGAGCCGCGCCTGGGAATCCGCCGCCCGCCAGGGGCGCACCCCCAGCCGCGCCGAACTGGACGCTGCCGTCGCCGCCGTCCGGCGGACACACTGGAAACTGGACCCCGCCGCGCGTACCGCCACCCACCTGAGCGATACGCCGCTGGCCATGAATTCCTTCGTGAAGAGCTACATCATGGACCGTGCCGTGAATGTCGCGCTGGCGACCCCCGGCGTCACCGCGGCGGTTCTGAACATCGGCGGCGATTTGGTGATTCGCGGTCCCTGGGCCGAGCCGGTGAATCTGGCCGACCCGCGCTCCGACGCTGAAAACAGCGCGCCCGCCGGACGCCTCCTGGTGAGCGATCGCGCGGTGGCCACCAGCGGCGGCTACCGCCGCGGCTTCGAGATCGGCGGCCGCCACTACTCCCACATCGTGGATCCGCGCACCGGCGAGACCACGGGCCGCATCCTGAGCGCGACCGTGATCGCACACCGTCCCGCGGACGCCGGCGCCATGGCCACCGCCTTCTGCGTGATGACTCCCGCGGAGAGCGCACGCCTCGCCGCCGCGATTCCGGGCACGGAGTACCTGCTCATAGCCGATGACGGAACGCGCGTGGCCAGTCCCGGCTGGAAGCGATACGAGTCGGCGCCGCAAGGCCTCACCGCCGCGGCCAAACCGGCGCCGTCCCCGTCTCCCGCTCCGGCGCCCCAGTTTGCCGATGCCGGCATGGAATTGCACATCGCCTTCGACCTCGCCCAACTCGGCGGCGGCGCGCGGCGTCCCTACGTCGCGGTCTGGATCGAGGACAAGGACCGCTTCCCGGTGCGCACCCTCGCGCTCTGGTATGAGAAGGAGCGCTGGCTCCCCGACCTGCGTACCTGGTATCGCGACGACCGCATGCGCGCCATGGCCGAGGGCAGCGACATCACCGCGTCGGTGGCCAGCGCCACCCGCCCCGCCGGCAGGTACACCTTGAAATGGGACGGCAAAGACAACGCCGGCAAAACCGTGAAGCCCGGCAAGTACACGGTGATTCTGGAAGCCGCGCGCGAGCACGGCACCTACCAGATCATGCGCCAGGAAGTCGAGTTTGACGGTAAGCCCAAACAATTCCAACTGCCCGGAAACCAGGAGATCTCCAGTGCCACGATTGAATATCGCAGAGCCGCGCGTTAACCCCGATGAAGGGCCGCGGGAGGTTCCGGCGCGTCAGCCGGCGGCGCCCCGGAATCCGGCGTGGAAGCGCAAGATCGCCCAGTGGGCGCGATGGCTGCACATCTACCTGTCGATGGTGAGCTTCGCGATCCTGTTCTTCTTCGCCGTCACCGGGCTGACGCTGAACCATCAGCAGTGGTTCGCGAAACAGCAGAAGACCGCGCAGTATCAGGGCCGGCTCGATCCCAAGTGGCTGGCCGGCAACGTCGCCAAACTCGAGATCGTCGAGTACCTGCGCTCCCACTACCGGATTTCGGGAGCGGTCAACGAGTTCCGCGTGGACGAGGGGCAGGCCTCCCTCTCCTTCAAGGCCCCCGGCTACGAGGCCAGCGTGTTCATCGACCGGCAGACCGGCGTCTACGACATCACCGAAACAAAAATGGGCCTGGCCGCCGTGCTTAACGATCTGCACAAAGGGCGCGACAGCGGCAAGGCATGGGGCTGGCTGATCGATCTCTCCGCCGTTTTCATGACCTTCGTCTCGGTCAGCGGCATCGTACTTCTGCTCTATCTGCGGATGCGGCGTTTCTCCGGAATCATGGCGGCAGCCGCCGGTGCCGTGCTGTGCTCCATCATCTACGCGCTCTGGGTGCCGTAGCGAAACCTCAGGCCTTCTGGCGCAGTTCCGTCATGGCTTCGATGGCCGCGCCGCGGGCTCCGGCGGTGTCGCCGTTGGGCATGATGTAGATCGGAATGTCGGCCTGTTCTTCGCGCTGCGGCGGCATGCCCTTGCGGATCTCGTCGAGGAACCACTGCTGGAACTCGCGGCCGGTCTCGATCGCGCCTCCCCCGACAATCAGCGCGTCGGGGTCGAAGGTATTGATCATTTCATCGAAAAAGACGCCTAGGGCGTGCGCCTGCACGCGGAAGATCTCGCGGGACAGCGCATCGCCGCGTTCGGCGCGGCCGCGGACCAGTTTGCCCGCTTGCACGATGTCCATCGCGTGAAATTCGTGTCCCGGATACCTGGGCAGAAAGTACGGCAGCAGAGTCTTGGTGATGGCTGTCAGCGAACACAGCGATTCGAGGTCGCCCGTCCGCCCGCAATTACAGCGCGGGACGATCCCTTCGATCCCGGCGATCGACTGGTAAGGGAGCAGCACGTGACCGAGTTCGCCGCCGAAACCCGAACGGCCCTTGACCACCTGTCCGGAGGTGATCACCCCGCCGCCCAGTCCGGTGCCGACAATGGCTGAGATCGAGGTCGCGATGCGGTGCGCGCCGAAAATGTTGAAATGGCCCCACAACGCCCCGGCGTTGCCGTCGTTGAGGTAGGTGACGGGCTTGCCCAGACGGGCTTCCAGCCCGGCGCGGATATCGAATCCCGCCCACTCGGGATGGACGAAGTTCGTGGACCCGCGCGCGCTCAGCACCCCGGCGGCGCTCGCCGGACCGGGCGTGTCCAGTCCCACAAGGGCCACCTCGCCCAGGTCGACACCCGCGCGCGCCGCCGCCAGGCCGAAACCTTCGGCGATCTGGTTGAGGCAGATCGCCGGCCCCTCCTTGGATCGGGCCGGGTGTTCGAAAAGGTCCTCGATCAAGAACCGGTCCTGCGGATCGAGGAAGGTGTAGTTGATGGCGGTTCCGCCAAGATCGATGCCAGCGACGAGGGCCATGACAGACCAGATTAGCAGGAGAACCGGGACGCCAGCACGCCGCTGCCGCCGTCCCGTCAGAACCGCACCTCAGGCGGCCCGGCGAATCGGCGGATCGAGCCGCGCGCGATTGCGCGGGCGGACCGGCGAAGCCGGCGTCGTGCCCGCGTCCCGTGCCACCCCGCCGAAGTACTCGTCCAGGGGAAAGATGCTGTAAGGCACGGTCTCCGCGAAGGCCCTGCCGAGTCTTCTCTCGATGCGCGCCAGCGACCGGAACAGCACCGAGCGGTCTGTTTTGAACCGCCGTGCGCAGAGTTTCCAGTCCGCGCCCAGCAGATAGTAGAACCGGAACAACCGATGCTCCGCCGGTTCCAGCACACGGCGGCTGATCAGGCAGAAGTCGGCCATGTATTCTTCGCGCTTCCTCGAGTAGGACGTGCGCCGTCCCTGCGAACCGAAGTATTCCCACGAAACCGATCCGGAGAGCCCTTCATAGGCGGCACACTCGCGAAAGCGGTTCAGGCAGGCGCGGAAAATCGCGCGAAAAACACAGCTGCAGGTCGTGGGCGAGTTCTTGTACACCGGGCGCAGTCCAACACCCATACACTGGTCACACGAGGTGTCGGCCAGTCCGATCGTAACAGAGCGATTCCACAGCATGAGAGAATGTCCTTCCGGAGCCGTTCCTTCCCGATGATTCCCCGGGGGGGCTCCTTGTTTTTCAACAGCTTTTCCCACTCTACATCCGCGAAAGAAAACGTCAACTATTTCAAAGTGCAGTTTTTTTCGGTAGGATGGCTGACAGGTGCATTGTCCGCCGTAACTATAGGAAAATAGGAACGTTGATTACAGTGTAAGAAAAATCTGAGGCTGGAGTTTATTTAATTACATATTGATCTGTAAGGGAATTCACTTACGCCCTATTTCTGCCGGAAATATTCCTGGCTCCCAACTCATGACCTTCCTACAACTCCAGCAGCGCCTCCTCGAACACCTCCGCCTGCGGGTGCAGAGCGGTGAAGCCACTGAACGCGGGCTCGCCCGGCTTGCCGGCGTCAGTCAGCCCCATCTGCACAACGTGTTAAAGGGAAAGCGGTTGCTTTCCGTCGAAATGGCCGATGAAATCCTGCGCAACCTGCAAATCGGAGTCCTGGATCTGATTCAGCCCGCCGACATCGAGCGCTGGCGCGAGCGTAAATCGCGTTGAAATTTTGCGCTTCGCGGCCGGGGAAGTATTCTGATGGGTGGTGGCCCGACTTCCCCAACCCAACGGCTCGCGCGAAGCGCGGCTCAAACGCCTGGCCCAGAATATCGACTCGCTGCTCGAAAAGGACGAAATCCTCTTACGGCGCGCGCGCGAGGTCGACGCTCTGCGCCGGGCGGCGGCGGCGGACCTGCACGCCATCTGCGGCGAATTCGTGGGCTCGCTCAACCGGATGCTGTCGCACAGCGCCGTGGAACTCGACCCTCCGCACCCGGCCGGAGACTATTTCCGCGACGACGCCAGGAACCTGATCCAGATCAACGTGCGCGGGCGTATCCTGCAAATTCAGTTCGTGGCCACCGGGGAACTGGTATCGACCGAGGACTTCCGCGTGCCCTACACGCTGGAGGGGACGATTCGGGCCTTCAATCAGGAACTACTGGATAAGGACCTGATCGAGGAACAGCTGATCTTCTTCACCGTCGAGAAGGACAGGCAGATGTGGCGCTACTTCGATCCGCGTACCTATCGTTCCGGGCCCTTCGACCTGGAGTACCTGATCGGGCTGATGGAACAGTTGATTTGAGAGCTTTTCCTCCGCTGGCACGTGCTAGAATTCATGCAGTTTACCCGCGCTGGGGTAATTAGAGGTTCTATGCGCCGTATCTCTCTGGCAGCCATCGCTGCGTTTTGTGTTTTTGCCGCTGTGAGTTTTCCTGGCGGCATGTTCTCCGCCCGGGCCCAGTCCAAAGCGAAGTCGAAGAAGGCCGCGACCGCTGTGCCCACCTCCTACGGGAACGCCGACGCCATCACCCAGGATGAGTTGAAGGCGTATCTCTACTTCCTGGCCTCGGACCAGTTGGAAGGCCGCAACCTGCCGTCGCGCGGGTACGATATCGCCGCGCTCTACGTGGCCAGTCACCTGGCCGAATGGGGCCTCAAACCCGGCGGCAGCACCACCGGAACCAACGGACCGCTGCAACCCTACTTCCTGCCCATGGAGATGGTGGCGCGCGAGATCGTGCCGGCGGGGAGCAAGCTGACGCTGCACGGTCCGGCCCCGGCCGCGGGACGCGGCGGGTTCGGCGGCGGGTTCGGCGGTGAGGCCGGCGCGGGACGCGGCGGGCAGGTGCGCGCCACCCCCTTCGAATACGGCCGCGAGTGGACCGCCGGCACGCCCGGCGGATTCGGCCGCGGCGCCGCGCCGCAGGCCCTCGATGTCTCCGGCAAACTGGTTTTCGCCGGCAACGGGTACGTCATCAACAAGACTAAGACCGATCCCTACGCCGGCCTCGACGTGAAGGGGAAGATCGTGGTCGTGGCCGGACTTCCCGCCGAACTGGCCGCGCAGCAGGCCGCCGGCCGCGGCGCCCGCGGCGGCGTCAATCCCCTGGGCGAGGCGTGCAAGGACTACCTGACCCCGGAACAGTACGCGGCCAGGAACGGCGCCCTCGCGGTGGTCGCGGTGGCCAACTTCCAGCAACTGGCGGCGATGGCGCCCGGCGCCGGAGGCCGCGGTGGACGCGGCGCGGGACTGAACGGCCCCAACTTCCAGGTGGCCAAATTCATGACCGCCGGAACCTGTCCGGCCGCTCCCTTGATCACCGCCGGACTGGAACTGACCAACGCCCTGTTCCAGGGCGAAAAACTCTCCGGCTCGCAAGTCTTCTACGGCGCCGGCGGCAACACCAAGCTCGATAGCTTCGACCTCGCCGCGAACAAAACCCTCGACCTCAAAATCGCCGTCAAAACCGAGAACGGCCACGCCGAGGACGTGGTCGGAATCATCGAGGGCAGCGACCCCGTGCTCAAGGACGAGTACGTCGTGCTGAGCGCGCACCTCGATCACCTCGGGCTGAGCGCGCCCGCGCCGGACGGGCACAACGTGAATAACGGCGCCGACGACGACGGGTCGGGTTCCGTCGGGCTGCTGGCGATCGCCCACGCATACGCCGACGGAGTGGCGAAAGGCATCCGCCCCAAACGCAGCATCCTGTTCCTGTGGAACGGTGGTGAGGAGAAGGGGCTGTGGGGATCGCAGTACTTCACCCAATTCCCGCCGATCGACCTGGCCAAGGTGGTGGCCAACCTCAATATGGACATGATCGGACGCACGAAGAACGAAAAAAGCGTGGATCCCAACCAGACGCACGTGCTCGTCAATCCCGGCGAGGTGCTGCTGGTGGGCCCGGATGTCTCCAGCAGCGATCTCGAGGAAATCATCGAGGCCGTGAACAACAACTACCAGAAGCTCAAGCTGAACCATTTCTACGATACGACCGCCCCCGACGCCACGCACGACAATCTGGGTCCGCAACCCCGCGGCCAGCGCATCTTCTACCGCAGCGATCACTACAACTTCGCCAAAATGGGCATCCCCATCGCCTTCTTCACCACCGGCCTGCACGTGGATTATCACCGCCCGACGGATACCCCCGAGAAGATCGATTACCAGGAAATGCAGAGCGTCTCCCGGACCGTGGCGGCCATCACCTGGCAACTGGCCAATTCGAGCGGGCGCCCGAAGCTGAAAGAGAAGCTGCCCGAAGATCTGGTCAAGGACATGAAGACCGCCAGGGAGGCAGGCTGGGGCCGCATAACCCCGGTTCAGGCACCCCTTCCCGGCGTGCCGTACGAATAAACAGGCTGGCGGCGCCCGACCTTCCGCGCTACCATCGGAGTCGCGCTGCCGTGGATTGAGGATGCCGCAGTCATGCGCCGGGATATCGCGAAGGTAACGCACGAGAGGCCCAAGAGCGGCCGGACGTGGGCCTGCAAGACGCCGCGCGCGGCCCGTGTCGCTGTGGATGCCGAAGGCGAGCAGGCCGATGAGGCATCCAACCACATCCGCCGCCGGCGGCAGAAGACCCGCAACCAGAACTCCGGTCCGCTCAAGCACTTTCTGGCATGCCGCGTGGGACGGCCGTGGGACCGGGTGTGGAGCGAAGTCTGCGCCACGGCCGACCCGCGCAGCACGTTGGGCGTCGATGTCAGGGAACGGGTCCGGTGCCTGGTGGAAACCGATTGCTGGTTGGAAGGCCGCGCGGTGATGTGCCACTCCTGCCTCGGCCCGCCGGTGAGGGTCCGCGGCTTCTACGTACATCCGCGCAGCGGGCTGCTGCTGCGCGCCGGGGAGGAGCAATGAGCCGGAAAGTCCTGATCGTGACCGGAGACGGCGGAGACAGCTATCAGGCCCTGTACGCGTATCAGCGATTCCGCGAGGCCGGATGGGAGCCGGTGATCGCCGCGCCCGCCCGGCGCCGCCTGCATATGGTGATCCACGACCAGGAGCCCGGGTGGGACACCTACGTGGAGCGCCCCGGCCACACCGTGGAAGCGCAGGTGGCGATCACCGCCGTGGCGGCGCGGGACTTCGCCCTCCTGCTGCTCATCGGCGGACGCGCGCCCGAATACCTGCGCAACGATGCCAGCCTGATTTCGCTGGTGCACGAATTCGCCGCGCACAACCGTGTGGTCTGCGCGATCGGACACGGCGTGCAGGTGCTCACTGCCGCCGGCATGGTCAAGGGCCGTACCGTCACCGGACATCCCAACGTCTGCGTGGAAGTGGAACTGGAAGGCGGCACGTACTCCGAACATGCCGTGGAGCGCGACGGTCGGCTGATCACCGCGCAGGGATGGAAGCAGCACCCCGAGTTCTATCGGGAAGTGTTCGACTGCCTTGGCGCGCAGGCGGCTCGGGCGTAGGAACCCGATCTCCGGCAATGTAGCGTCGGCCTCCGGCGGCCACGGGCCGCGGGACTAGCGGGCGCAGCAGATCTGGCTGCCCACCAGGGTCGCGGGAGTCATCTGCTGCATCGCCTGGAAGTAGTTCTTCTCTCCCAGCCGCCGATAGACTTCGCCCGCGATGCCGGCGGCCAGCGGGCCGATCGCCGGGCGTCCGCCCGTGAGCAGCACCACCACCGCGAGTTTGCGGGCACCTACATCGTTGAAGGATCCGAACCAGCCCAGGTGGGTGTGGTTGTCCGTGCACGTGCCGGTCTTGCCGGCGATCGGACCGTCTTCTCTGGCGCGGTGCGCCGTGCCGAATTCGACCGCTCCCCGCATCCCCGGTTTGATCGCCGGGATGAGACCTTCGATATCCAGCTTGCGCTTCACCCGCGGCACGAAGTTCTGCACTTCGGCCGGCGAGCGCGGGTACTGCAGATAGTACAGCGTCCCGCCGTTGGCGATCGCGCTCATCAGCGCCGCCAGTTGCAGCGGCGTCTGCTGGATCTCTTCTCCGAAACTGGTGAGCATCCCCACGCCGCCGTTCTGCGGAGGCGCCGACGGATAATGCCCGGGTTGCTCGCCGGGAATGTTCAGACCCGCCTTCTCGCCGTACCCGAAGAGGTGCGCGTAGTAGCTCACCCGGTCGAATCCGAGCTTCTGGCCCAGTGTCGAAAAATAGTAGTTGTTCGAATGAGCCAGCGCGTAGGTCAGCCCCATCTTCAGGTTGCCCACGTGGTACTTGGTCTTCTCCCCGATGACCTTCTCGCTCAGTCCGGCCAAAGCCACGCTCACCTTGACCGTGGAGCAGGGTTGAAATCCGCTGCCCAGCGCGAGTTTCTGGTTGACCATGCTCAGGATCCGCCCTGTGGCGGTATCCACCACCACTACCGATCCGTTGAAGTTGCCCAGGGCATCCACCGCCGCCCGGCGGATATCGAGATCCTCGCCGTCGAGCAGGTCACCCTCGGTGGAGTCGGCATACGTCGGACTGGTCCACGGGCCGCCGCGGATGATCGGCGCCGCAACCGCCGGCTTCTTCACCGTGCGCGCGGCGGAGGTACTGCGCGTCCGCGCGGCGGTCCGCACATACGACGCCTCGCGGACGGTGGCCGTCCGGCGCAGGCGCTGGCGGCTGCGCTCCGCCGTCGTCACACGGCGATGGCGGGTCTTCGGCGTCGCGGTAAACCCTGTCGCCACCATGAGATGGAGGGCTAGAATGCAGGTAAAACTTCGGGTTAGGAATGAAACCAGGCGTCGCTTCATAACGGACAACTGATCACCTTATCGGTGAATACGGAGAGATTGGCCAGAGCTTTTCGAACCCGTTCGACCGGAGCCGCCGAACAAATTCATTCTGTACGCGGATACAGTGGTCCGTCAAGCGAAACCTCTCTTATTCTATCAGGCAGGTGACGTTTTGCTTGAAATTCTCCAGCAGGAAATCATACAGTGCGAGCGGTGTCCCCGCCTGCGCGCGCATTCGGCGGAAATCGCGCGACTCAAGCGCCGGGCCTATCTCGACCAGGAATACTGGGGCCGCCCCGTGCCCGGGTTCGGCGACCCGCGTGCCCGCGTGCTGATTCTCGGCCTGGCTCCCGGCGCCCACGGCTCCAACCGTACCGGCCGGATGTTCACCGGCGACCGCTCCGGCGACATCCTCTACCGCGTCCTTCACCGCACCGGATTCGCCACCCGGCCCACCGCCGTTTCGCGCACCGACGGTCTCCAGTTACGCGATTTGTACATCACCGCCGCGGCTCACTGCGCGCCCCCCGCCAACAAGCCCCTACCCGGCGAATTGCGCAACTGCCGTCCCTGGCTGGAGCGCGAACTGGACCTGCTGACCGAAGTGCGGGTGGTGGTGGCGCTGGGAAAGATCGCCTTTGACGTCTACCTGGACCTGATGCGCGCCCGCGGCGCGATCTCCAGCCGCGCGGGCTTCGATTTCGGACACGACCGGGAATTCGTGGTCGCGCCCGGCCATCCCCGGCTGGTCAGTTCGTACCACCCGAGCCAGCAGAATACCTCGACCGGGAAGCTCACCGAGGCCATGCTGACGGCCGTGTTCCGACGCGCGCGGCGGCTGGCGAAACTGGGGCCGGCGGGGTCGAAGTAACCGGAAGGGCCGCCGATCGCGCGGCCCACCCGGCCACGCGTCACCGCAGCGGGCGTCCGGCGCGGGCCCAGCGGTCCAGGTCGAGCGCGGGCGCGCCGGACGCAAGATCGTCCGCCGGGACGGGGTCTCCCGCCACGGTGCGCAGCGGCACCACGCCCGCCCACACGGGCGCGGCGAGGTCCTCCGCGTCATCCTTCGGTCCGCCCGTCCGCACCTTGGCGGAGACTTCTTCCAGCCCTAGCGCGAGCACGCTCACCCCTTTGAGTTCCTGCTCCGTGCTGGGACGCATTTCCTCCCAGCGCCCGGGCACGATGTGGTCGGTGAAGCAGCGCAGGGCTTCGACCTTCTCCGCCGGATCCGTGACCAGGCGCGCGCGGCCGAAGATCACCACCGAGCGGTAATTCATCGAGTGGTGGAAGGAGGAGCGCGCCAGCACCAGCCCATCCACCAGCGTGACCGTGACGCACACGTCGATGCCTTCGGCGAGCGTGCGCACCATGCGGCTGGCCGCCGAACCGTGGATGTAGATCTCCTCGCCGCGGCGCGCGTATCCCGTGGGGATGACGCAGGGCCGGCCATCGATGGAGAAGCCCACGTGGCAGATGTTGCCTTCGTCCAGGATCGCGTGTACCTGGGCGCGGTCGTAGACGCCGCGCTCGGGGAGGCGCCGGACCTGGGTTCGCGCGGTGGGGGTGAAGGGGTGCATGTTCGGAGTGTAGCGCCCCAGGGTGGTCGCCGGAAAGAGCCACTTTTGATAATCTGGACCAGTCCACTCATGCGCGCCGCGATCACGCTCGACCCCGCCTCCGCCACGCCCCTGCAACGGCAGATCTACGACGAATGGCGCCGCGGCATCCTCACCGGGCGCTTTCGCGGCGGCGATCGCGTGCCCTCCACGCGCGACCTGGCCCGCACCCTCGGGGTCTCGCGCGCCACCGCGACCGCGGCCTACGAGCAGTTGATCGCCGAAGGGTACCTGGAAGCCGCACGCGGCTCGGGGACGTTCGTGAGCCGCGAACTGCCCGACGATCTGCTGCGCGCGGGCCGGGGCCGGGCGCGGCCCGCCGCCGCGCCGCCCGTGTCCGCCGAACCGCGCGATTCCGGCGGATGGGTCCGCTTCTCCTCGCAGTGGCGGCCCGACCTCAAGGAGTTCCCGTTCGCGCTCTGGCGGCGCCTGTTGAACCGGCACCTGCGCGGCCGGCGCGCCGACTTGTTCGACTACTGCGCCATCGACGGAGGCTACCCGCCGCTGCGCGAGGAGATCGCGGCATACGTCGCGCGCTCGCGCGCGGTGGAGTGCGGCGCCGGCCAGGTGATCGTCGTCAACGGATCCCAGCAGGCTCTCGACCTGTGCGCCCGCCTGCTCATGCAAGCGGGCGATCCGGTGGCGATGGAGAATCCCGGCTACCAGGGCGCGCGCCGGATCTTCGAAGCCCGCGGCGTGCGTCTGCTGCCCGTGCGCATCGACGCGTCAGGCATCGCCGTGAGCGAGATTCCCGCCGGTGCGCGCGCGGTCTACGTGACGCCCTCGCACCAGTTCCCCACCGGCGTTTCGATGACGGTGGCGCGGCGGCTGGAGCTGATCGAATGGGCGCGCCGCAACGAAGCGTGGATCGTGGAGGACGATTACGACAGCGAGTACCGCTACAGTGGTCCGCCGTTGCCGGCCATGCAGGGGCTCGCCGCCGGCGCGCCCGTGATCTACGTGGGCACGTTCAGCAAGGTGATGTTTCCGGGGCTGCGCATCGGCTACCTGATCGCGCCGCGAAAACTGGTGCCCGCCTTCGTGCGCGCCAAGTGGCTGGTGGACCGGCAGACGCCCTATCTGGAGCAGGCCGCGCTGGCGGACTTCCTGCGCGAAGGCCACCTGGAGCGCCACATCCGCCGAACGCGCCGGATCTACGGACGCCGCCGCGCCGTGCTCACCGAATCGCTGACGAGGCATTTCGGCGACGGCGCGCGCTGTGTGGGCGATGCCGCGGGCATGCACGTACTGGTGCGCTTCCTCGATCCCGAGGTGGCCGCGCGCGCCGCCGCGCGCCGCGTGGAACTGGCCTCGTCCGCGCTCTACTACATGGGGAAGGCGCCGGAAGACGAGTTCGTTTTCGGCTTCGCTGCCGTGGGCGAGCGCTCGATCCGCGAAGGCGTGCGCCGCCTGGCCAGGTGACCGCTCCGGATCAATGCTGCTTGTAGGCGCGCGCCGCCTTGTGGATGATCTTCCACTTGCGTTTTCGTTCGAGCGCGGCCAGTGGATCGGCCTGGCTCTCGTGCCACTCGGCTTCGGCCCGCAGCTTGTGGTATCCGGAGAGGCGCGCGGCATCGATCGAGCCTTCGTCGAGCGCCTGGCGCACCGCGCAGCCGTCTTCGCTGGTGTGGCTGCAATCGCGGTAGCGGCACCCGGCGGCGAGCGCCGCGATCTCGTCGAAGGCGCGGTCCACGCTCTCCGTGCCGGCCCAGAGCTGGATCTCGCGCATGCCCGGGGTGTCGATGAGCGCGCCGGCGTCGGGGATCGGGATCAGTTCGCGATGGGTGGTGGTGTGCCGTCCGTGCGAATCGTCCTCGCGGACCAAGTGGGTGCGCAGGCGCTGCTCACCGAGCAGCGAATTCACGATGCTGGACTTGCCCACCCCGGAGGAGCCCAGCAGCGCCACCGTGCGGCCGGGCGCGAGGTGTCGGCGCAACTCCTCCAGGCCGTCCGCCGCCAGCGTGCTGGCGGTGAGCACGGGCGCGCCCGCGGCTACCGCCCGAGCCTCCGCAACGCGCGCGGCGAGGTCCGCGCAAACGTCCCGCTTGTTCAGTACGATGACCGCCTGTGCCCCGCTCCCGGCGGCCAGCGCGAGGTAGCGCTCGATGCGGCGCACGTTGAAATCGCCGTCCAGTCCGCTCACCAGGAAGACAAGGTCGATGTTGGCCGCGATCGGCTGCTGCTCTTCCCGCCGTCCGGCCGCGCGGCGCGAAAACAGCGTTCGGCGCGGGAGCACGGCTTCGACTATGGCCTCCGCCGGATCGATCATGCGCGCCGCCACCCAATCGCCCGTCACCGGCATGGAGGCGCCGTCGCTCCGATACCACAGCGCCCCGCTCGGTTCGGCGTCAGGTTCGGCATCGGCGGTGATCAGGCGGTACCGCCCGCGGTACGCCGCCGCCACGCGCGCCAGCGTCAGCCCCTGTCCGGCGAAGGGTCCGAAATCGCGATGGACCTGTAGGTCCGCCCCGATGGAGGTTAGTTCCATGCCCGTACACCAGCGTATGCGAGTTAGCTTTATGCTACAACCTTATTCCATGAGACGAGAGGTGTTCGCCGTCCTCGCGCTGCTGGCGCTGTCCTGCGCAGTGCCGGCGCAGCCCCTGCGCGACCTTGCGGCGGCGCGCGGCATCCGCGTGGGCGCCGCCGTGGCGCCCGGATACTTCAGCGAGCAGCCGTACGCCGATACGCTGGCGCGCGAGTTCAACCAGGCGCAGCCGGAAAACGCCATGAAGTTCGGACTGATCCACCCGGCCCGGGACACTTATAACTGGACCGACGCGGACGCCATCGCGGCCTTTGCCGCCGCCCACGGCCAGGCGCTGCGTGGCCACACGCTGGTGTGGCACAACCAGGTGCCGGCATGGCTCGCCAACGGCGGCTTCGACTCCACCCGGATGGCCGCGATTCTGCAGGATCACATCCGCACCGTGGTGGGCCGCTACGCGGGCCGCGTCTACGCCTGGGACGTCGTCAACGAGGCCTTCAACAATGACGGCACGCTGCGCGGCACCCTGTGGTACGACACCCCCGGAATCGGACTTTCCGGCACCGGATACATCGAGCAGGCGCTGCGCTGGACGCGCGATGCGGACCCCGGCGCGAAGCTCTTCTACAACGATTATTCGGCCGAGGGCTCCAACACGAAATCCGATGCCATCTACGCCATGGCGCGCGATTTCAAAGCCCGCGGCGTGCCGCTGGACGGCATCGGGTTGCAGATGCACTTCACCACCAGCACGCCCTCGCTCGCCAGTATGGAGGCCAACATCCGCCGCTTGACCGATCTCGGGTTGGAGGTGCAGATCACGGAGTTGGATGTCCGCCTGCCGGTGGATGCCTCTGGAGTCGCGAGCGCCGCGAACCTGGCCGCGCAGGCGAAAATCTACGGCGACGTCACCGCGCTCTGCCTGAAGTTTCCGTTGTGCACCGCGATTCAGACGTGGGGCTTCACGGACCGGCACTCGTGGATTCCCTCCAGCTTCGCGGGGTACGGCGCGGGCCTGGAGTTTGACGCGTCCTATCAGCCCAAGCCGGCGTACGACGCCATGGCGGCATCGTTCAAAACCGCGCCGCCGGTGATCGCCGCCGGAGCGCTGACCAACGCGGCGAGCTATGCGGCGGATGCGGTGTCGCCGGGCGAGATCGCGGTGCTGTTCGGCGCGACCTGGGGTCCGGCGTCGTTGCAGTTGGCGCCGGTGAGCGGGTTGCGCCTGCTCTTCGACGGCACGCCCGCTACCCTGATCTACGCGCGGGTGGGGCAGGCGAGCGTGGTCGTGCCCTTCTCCGTGGCGGGCCGGAGCAGCACTCAGCTTCAGTACGAGTACAACGGCGTGGCGTCGAACGCCGTTGCGGTGCCGCTGCGCGCGGCGGTGCCCGGCATCTTCACGCTGGATAGCAGCGGGCATGGCCCCGGGGCGGTGTTGGACTCGGCCTATCGCGTGATCTCGCGCGACAACCCGGCGCGGCGCGGCGACGTGCTCCAGGTGTTCGCCACCGGAGGCGGCGCGCTCGCGGCGGATTCGAAACTGGCCGCTCCGGTGAGCGCCACCATCGGCGGCGTGGACTGTCCCGTGCAGTACGCCGGCGCCGCCCCGGGGCTGATCGCCGGCGCGGTGCAGGTCAACCTCGCGGTTCCCGCCGGCGTGCCGTCCGGCGAACAGCCGCTGTCGATCGCCGTGGGCGGCGCGGCCAGCCAGCCCGGTGTTACCGTGGTGGTTCAATAGGCGTCACGATGAGAAAAACTTGGATCCTCGCACTGGTTTGCGCCGCCGGGCTCTCGGGGCAGAGCCTGCGGCAACTTGCCGAAGCCCGCTCGGTGAAGATCGGGGCCGCCGTGAATCCGATGCGGCTCAACGAACCCGCGTATGCCGAAACCCTGGCCCGCGAGTTCAGCCAGGCCGAACCGGAAAACGCGATGAAGTTCGGCCCCATCCATCCCGCGCGCGACCGCTACAACTGGGCGCCCGCCGAGGCGGTGGCCAACTTCGCGCGCGAACACAACATGGCGCTGCGCGGCCACACGCTGGTGTGGCACCAGCAACTGGCGCCGTGGGTGACCGCGGGCGCGCCCTCGCCGGCGGACCTGGAGAAGATCCTGGGCGAGCACATCGCGGCGGTCGTGGGTCACTTCGCCGGGCAGGTGTATGCATGGGACGTGGTCAACGAGGCGATCGAGAAGGACGGCTCGCCGCGCAAATCGCCGTGGAGCCCGGTGCCGGATTACATCGCCAAGGCGTTTCGCATGGCCCGCGCGGCCGATCCCAAGGCGAAGCTCTTCTATAACGATTACGACGCCGAGGGCATCGACGCGAAGTCCGACGCCATCTACGCCTTGGTGAAGGATCTCAAGCAGCGCGGCGTGCCCATCGACGGCGTCGGGATGCAATTCCACATCACCGCCAAGCCGCTCGACACGGAGTCCATCGCGGCCAACATGAAGCGGCTCACGGACCTCGGGCTGGAGGTGCAGATCACGGAACTGGACGTGCGCGTTCCGCTCGATTCCAGCGGCCGCCCGGGTGCGGCCGATCTCGAAGCGCAGGCCCGCGTCTACGGCCAGGTCGCGCGGACGTGCCTGAAATTCCCGCGCTGCACCGCGATCCAGACCTGGGGCGTCACCGACAAGTACTCCTGGGTCCCCGGCTACTTCAAGGGCACCGGCGCCGCGCTCCTGTTCGACCGCGAATACAATCCCAAGCCCGCGTATGAAGCTATGCGCGCCGCGTTCGGCGCGCGGTAGCGTTCACGGCAGCACCACCACCGGCGATTGCCAGACCGCGAACTTCTCCGCGCCCGGCTCCACCAGGCTCACCTGGCAGGTGTACCGGCCCGG
>JAFDVU010000051.1 GCA_018268835.1 Acidobacteriota bacterium
GGCGCCCTTCCGGGACCCCATGCGGCTGGACCGGCTGCCCATCGAGCTGACCGAGGGCGGCAACCGCTACCGGCTGGAAGCGAACGGCGACGGCGGGTTCCGCATGGACATGTTCTCCGGAGCGGAGCGCGTGGTGGGCTACCTGGCGCACGATCCGCCGCGACCCCGGGAGTTCTTTGCGCCGGTAGTGGAGGGCTCCTACGCGTTGACGTCCACGTTCCTGCGAAGCCTGCGGATCAGCCGCGTTTGGGACGGCTACTCGCTGGACCTGATCGACCGGAAACTGTTCCGTCATGAGGCCGGCAGGACCAGCGTCCGGCCGTTGGAGAGCCTGGCCGAACTGGCCGCGGCGGTACGCGGCGACCTGTGCATGCCGCGCTGTCCGATCGAATCCGCGGTGGAGATCCTGGAGGAACTCACCGGAAAACCGCTGTTTTAGGGACGCGCCGGGGAGCGCAGCAGCGCGGTCAGTTCGAGCACCACGACCGGCCAGGACGCACTCGCCGGGTCGATGGGATCGAAGTGGTCCACGCCGGCGAGTTCCACGTAGCGGCGGGGTTCGGGGAAGTCGCGGCTGATCTCGCAGGGGACGATGTCGTCGGCGGTGCCGTGGATGAGCACGCGCGGCACGGCGGAGGGGCGATGCACGGGATCAGCGTCGCGCCAGGCTTGCGGCATCGCTTCCGGCGTCCCGCCCATGAACTCGGCCGCCACGCCCTCGCCGAGACGGAGTTCGTGCGCGCGCAGCAGGTTGGCGACGCCGCCGAGCGAGACCGCGCCGCACAGGCCGGGGTACTCCGCCACGGCCAGGAGGGCGAGGTGCCCGCCGGCGGAGTGGCCGAGCAGCAGAGTACGCGCGGGATCGGCGCCGAATCCGGCCGCATGCTCGCGCGCGAAGGCGATGGCGCGGCGCACGTCGTCGAACGTGCCCGGCCATCCTCCGCCGTCTTCGCCGATGCGGCGGTACTCGATGTTGGCGGTGGCGAAGCCCTCGCGTCCGAGCGCGATGCAGAGGTGTCCGGCGTAGGTGAGGGTGCGCCGCTGCCGCCAGAATCCACCGTGGATCATGACGACGAGCGGGCGCGGACCCTCCCCCGCTCCGCGGCGGAAGTCGACGAACTGCGAGGGATGCGAACCGTAGGCCAGGCGGGCCTCGGCCTCGGGCGGAGCGATCTCCATCAACGCGGGCGGCATCCTTCCAGGATAGCCGGGGAAGCCCGCTTACAGGCCGATGACGCTGACTTCCAGGATGTGATCGCTGGCCGCGCGGATCCGGCCCAGCAGGGTTTCGTCCGGA
Organism: Acidobacteriota bacterium; assembly: GCA_018268835.1. Lineage (GTDB taxonomy): Bacteria > Acidobacteriota > Terriglobia > Bryobacterales > Bryobacteraceae > Solibacter. The sequence continues at coordinate 1,298 of JAFDVU010000051.1, forward strand.
GCCGTCTCCAGGTTGATGCGCGCCACCGCCGCCTCGGCGCCTTCGAAGACGATGTTCTCCATCTCCTGCACGTTGATTCCGGCGCCGCGGATCGCGTCCAGCACCCCGGCGAGCACTCCCGGCTTGTCCAGGTGGCGCACCACGAGCGCGCACGTCGCCGGAGTTTTACGCGCCAGGTTGACCACGTTGGGCACCTGCCCGCTCTCTTTGAACGTGCGGACGATCCGCACGGTTTCCGCGGCGATGGCTTCCTGCGCCTGCTCGGTGGAGGCCCCGATGTGATGCGTGCCGTAGACTCCGGCCAGTTTGACGATCTCGTCGGCGAAATCGCCGGACCCGCCCGCCGGCTCCTTGCCGAACACGTCCAGCCCGGCGCGGATGCCCTTATCGCGCACGGCGGCGGCGAGCGCATCCTGATCCACCACCTCGGCGCGCGACGTGTTGATGAAGTACGCTCCGGGGCGCATCGCCGCGAAGAAGTCCGCGCCGATCATCCCCCTGGTCTGCGCGTTGAGCGCCACGTGGACACTGACGATATCGGAGGCGGCGGCCACATCCACCGGCGCGGCCTTACGCTCCACGCCGAGAGCCTCGGCTTTGGCTTCGTCCAGGCTGCGGCTCCAGGCAACCACGTTGAGGCCGAACGCCTTCGCGCGCGGAACCATCTCGCGCCCGATCTGCCCCAGGCCGATCAGCCCCAGGGTGCGGCCGAAGACGCCGCGAGCTTTGGAGAACGCGCTCTTGTTCCACTTGCCTTCGCGCAGCGCGGCCACGTTGTCCGGGATCAGCCGGTCCAGCGCGAGCAGGTGGCCGAACGCCAGTTCCGCCACGGCGATGGAATTCTTCCCCGGACAGTTGGACACGTAGATGCCGCGACGCGACGCCGCGGCCACGTCGATGGTGTTGTATCCGGCGCCGGCGCGCACCACGAGTTTCAACGGTCCGGCCGCCAGCACGGCCTCGGGGACCTTGGTGGAACGTACCACCAGCACGTCCGGATGGAACTGCGCGACCGCAGCCACCAGGGTGTCATCCTTCAACTTGGGTTCGAAACGAACCTCGCAGCCCAGCGACGCCAGCGCGTCGCGCCCGGACTGTTCGAATTCATCAGCAATCAGGACTCGCATAACTCACACACGGTATTCGTCGGCGCGCCAGACCTTGACGGCCGTTTTAATGTCTTTCGGCGCCATACCCTCGGCCGCGGCGCGCGCCGCCAGCGCCGGGAACTCTTCGTCGCAAGCGAAGCGCAGGGCCACGATCTGCGGCACCGAAAGGCGCGGATCCAGCAGCTTTCCGGTGAGCACGAAGTGGCGCAAATTCTCCTCGGCGCGGATAGCGCGGTCCTGCGCCTTCAGCGGATACACCCGCGTGTAGAACAACCCAAGCAGTCCGCACGCGGCCAGCACCAGGATGAGCGACGCCGAGTAGATCCGTTCGTGATCGCCCCAGGATCTGACGAGGTTGACGCAGGCGCCGATGAGCGTGAGGCCCCAGACCGGAACCAGAATCCGGTGGTACAGGGGATCGATGCGGCCGTGGTTGGCGTAGTTTTGCATGCCTACACGGTAGCATTGCGGCGGGGAGAAAAGGGCAGGCCCGGAGGCCTGCCCCACCGGCAATCAGAAGCTGATCTTGGCCGCGATCTGCACACGGCGCGGGGCGCGATAGCTACTGATCACGCCGAACGTCGTGCTGGTGATGTTGGTGCTGGAGAAGCCGCTGGGATTCACCAGGTTGAACGTGTTGAACGTCTCGCCGCGGAGCTGGAACTGCCGCTTGCCCTCGCGGTCGAGGTTGAAGTTCTTGCTCAGCGTGATGTCCATATTGGCGAAGCCGGGACCGCGCACGGTGCCGCGTCCCGCGTTGCCCGGACGGATCGCGCCATCGGCCACCGGAACGAAGCAGGCCGTATTGAACCACTTCGCGCTGGTGGAGGACGGCGACCCCGCGTAGCCGTGCGGCGCGTTCGCATTGGGATCGCAGATCATGTCCGGACGGCTGCTGGCGGCGCTGGTACCGAGCAGTCCCAGCCCGGCCGGATCCACCGCGGAGGTGGTGATCGTGCTGGGTTGTCCGGTATAGAAGCTGCCGATGCCGGAAACCTGCCATCCCTTCAACGCCGCCCCGACGATTCCCCTGCTGCCGCGGAAGATCGGGAGCTGGTACACGTAGTTGAAGGTCAGCACGTGGGTGCGGTCGCCCGGCGCCGGACCGTATTCGCCGTTGTGCCAGTTGTAGCTGTTCTGGGCGGCGTTGGAACGGTCGCTGCCGTTGTCCGTCAGGGTCTTCGAGTAGGTGTAGGCCGCGCGGACGCTGCCCGCGCCGCGGAACCGCTTGGCGAAGTTCACCTGCAGCGAATGGTAGTTGGAGTCGAAGGCCGTCTCCAGCGTGTTGATGGAGTTGAACCCGAGGTACGGCCGGATGGCGTTGATGCGTGGCGTGTCGGTGGAAGTGAAGATGGTCTGGTAGGTGGTGTTGGAGTGCAGACCCGCCGCGTACGCCGCGCCCGGGTACGCCTGGTTGATGTCCACGATGCCCAGCAGGTGCGTACCCTTGGTGCCGAAGTAGCCCACTTCGAGGGTGGTGTCCCGGGCCAGGGTGCGCTGAATGTTGAAGCTGAACTGCTGGGTGTAGGGGATCAGCGCGGGAATCTGCGTGGCGTGCAGCCCCAGCGGAGCGAGCGACGCCGCCGCCAGCGTGCCGCCGGTGATGTTGTTGAAGGGCGCGTTGGAGATGGTCACGCTGTTGACGTACGGCGGATTGGCGAACGTGTTCTGCTCGTACGTCCCCACCAGCCCGGAGTCGTAATACACGCCGTAGCCGGCGCGGATGCTGGTCCGGCCGGTGCCGAACGGGTCCCAGGCGATGCCCACGCGCGGCGCGAAGTTCTTGTACACCTGGTTGCCCACGTGGTCGCCGTAGGGCGAATTCACGCCGCCGACGATGATGCCATTCATGTTGGGGTTGTTGCCCGTGCCGGCGATCTTGTTGCCGGTGGTGGGGCTGATCTGCGGCGCGTTGGCCGCGCTGTAGCTGTTCGGATTGAAGTTATCCAGCAGCTTGCCGCTGTCCGTGGGCTGGCCGAAGAAGCTCCAGCGCACGCCGGCGAACACGGTCAGGTGCGGATTCACTTTCCAGTCGTCCTGCGCGTACGCCTCGTGCGTCCAGCTCCAGATATCCGGCGTGATGTCGGTGGAAGGCTGGGTGAACGTGGCGGTGTTGCCGAGCAGGAAGTTGGCGAACGCCTGCTGGAACGAAGTGGTCCCGGTGGGCACGCCGGTGGACTGGAAGCCGAACGTTCCCTGCCCGCTGGCTGCGTTCTCCGTCTTGTTGTAGCGGTGCGTGGTCCAGCCGAATTTCCAGGTGTGCCGTCCGCGGATCCACGTCAGGTTGTCGAACCAGGTGAAGTTGCGGTTGAACTCGTTGTACGGGCCGTACCCGATGATGCTGCTGCCGCCGGTGATGGTCACGGTCGGGATCACGCCCTGCGTGTTCGGGAAGGGCAGCACCGGGTTGATGTCCGGGCTGTTGGTCTTCGACGTAAGACCCGCCGGGATGGCGTGGATGGCGCTCTGCGAGAAGTTGAAGCCGGCTTCGTTCAGCAGGGTCGGCTTGAAGGTATTGACGAAGTGAATGGAGGTGCTGCGGCCGGGCGAGTTGGTATTGGTGATCGCGCCGCCCGGAATCGCCGAGCCCGTGAACAGGCCGCCCGGCTCGGTGGTCGGGATCTGGTCGATTTCGAACTTGCCCCACACGGTGAAGCTTTCGTTGAAGCTGTGATCGATGCGTCCGATGTACTGGTCGGAGTTATACAGGTTGCGCTGCGCGTAGAACCCGCTGGTGGTGGCCGCCACGGTGTTCGCCGAGGCCAGCGGCAGCTTGCCGAAGATGTCCTTAATATATGCCGCCGCCACCGGGTTGATCAGGTTCGCCGGAATCTGCGTGACCGGCGTCGAACCCGCCGCGCAACCGGTGGTGGTGGTGATGCAGACCGGTTGCACCATGGCGCCGGTGAGCATGGACTGGGTGGGCAGGGTCGGGTTGAAGGTGGTGTACGTAATCACCCGGCGGTGCTCCTGCGAGTAAAAGAAGAAGGTCTTGTTGCGGTCCTTATTGAACTTGCCGGGGATGTAGATGGGACCGCCGATGGTGCCGCCGAAATCGTTCCAGCGCAGTGGCGGAATCTTCGCCTTGCAGTTGGGATTGTTCACGCAGCTCGCCATCGGATTGGACGGGTCCACCATGTTCACTTTGTTGGCGTTGTTGGCCCAGTTATTGGCGGCCAGCGCGTCGTTGCGGAAGAATTCGTAGACGCCGCCGTGGAACTGGCTGGTCCCCATCTTGGTGACCACGCTGATCTGCGCGCCGCCGGCGCGTCCGGTATCGGCGGTGTAGAGGCTGCGTTCCACCTTGAACTGCGAGATGGCGTCCACGCTGGGGAACGTCATCAGGGTGAGGTTGCTGCCGCGGTCCACGTTATCGGCGCCGTCCACGGTCCAGTTGTTTGCCGAGTTGCGGTTGCCGTTGACGAAGTACGGCAGGGTTGCCGCCATACCGGAAGGAGACGAGTTGCCGATGTAGAGTTCGTCGGTGGGATTCGCCGCCACGCCGGGCATGAGCGCGACCAGTTGCTCGTAGTTGCGCGTGCCGAGCGAGAGTTCCCGCACCTGTTGCCCGTCGATGACGGTGGCGTCGGCGGGATTGCCGAGTTCCACGGCGACCGCGGATTCCTCCACGTTGATCGTCTCGGTGACGGTACCGACCTGGAGGGTGAAGTTGATCTTGAGATCGTCGTTGACGTTGAGTGTGATGCCCGTGCGGTTCTCGGTCTTGAAGCCGGCGGCTTCCACCTTGACCGCGTAGGTGCCGACCGGGATGAGCGGCGCCGCGTAGGTGCCGGTGGCGTCCGTCGTGATCGTGCGGACGACCTGGTTGCGGTCGGTGTTGGTGACAGTGACCTTGGCATTCGGAACGGTGGCGCTATTCTGATCGAGAATCGTCCCGCCGATGGTGCCGGAAATGTCCTGGCCAAAAAGGAAAACACTGCCGGCCAACGCCAGCAGGGCTATGCGCAAAGATCGAACCATATACTCCCCTAAAGCAAACTGAAGCTAGATGCTGCTGACATGGTAGCGCGAAACCAGGCTTAAGGGGAGGGAGCGGTTCTGAAACTCCTCAATCCCGCGCGGAGAAGCGCTGCCGCGAGCGGGCGCGGGCTTTGGCGGCCTCGGCTTCGCGGTTTTTCGGCGGCGCGGAAGTTTCCAGCGAGTGCAGCAGGCGCTCGGCGACGCCGGCGATTTCCTCCACTGCAAGGGCAAAGGCGGCTTCGTTTCCCTTGGACGGCTTGGCGAACCCGCTGATCTTGCGCACGAACTGCAGCGACGCCGCGCGGACCTCCTCGCCGGTGACCGGGGGGTCGAAATTAAACAGAGGTCGGATGTTCCGGCACATAAGAGTAGTTTAGGCCGACTGGGCAGCAGGCAGCGCAGGGCTCCGGTCTGCATTCGTGACGCCGGAGAAATGCAAGGAGCCCACCATGGCCGCGGTTACGGCGGCCGAGGCGTGGCTCAAGGAAATGTAGCCGCGGGGTACGCGCTCTTTACCGCACTCCACCGCGAAGAGGCTGGCGGCCCGGAAGCACACGGTGCAGCAGGTTGGAATCGAAGTAGTTCAGCGCGTATGCGGCGTACTGCCGGACCAGAGGATCTGAGACTTCGAGGTAAGGCCCCAGGAGCCGCAGCGAGGCCTCGTCGCGCACAGCCAGCAGCGAAGGGAGGAAGTTGGAGAGCAGTTCCACGGTGTCGTCAGGCGGGGCGGCGGTAAGAGCCTGAAACCAGGCGCGGCGCTGTCCGGCGGTCGATGGCAGAATTTCGATGACCGTCCAATCGGATTGCAGATAGACCGTCTTTTTCACGCTCTCCGGCCCGTCCCGGTATTCGGTGTACCGCACCTGGTAGGTCCCTGGCTGTTCGACAGGATAGACGAGATGCAGAGGCACGCGGTGCAGATATCTGGGCGGTACTTCTCGCGGCAGACCCAGCATCATCCCGAAACCCGGCGGAGGATAAGGCAGCAGTGAAAGGATCGGGAGTTCCCGGCCCTGGAAGCGAACCTCGAAGGAACCGGGTCCTATGTCCCAAGGCTCGGTATAGAACGGGTATCGCAGCCAGCCCCTGCCCCATGGTTTCTCGACCCGCACCCAGACCGGCATGCCCGCGAACGCAGGCGCGGCCAGGGAGACGACCGGCCGGTTGAACCCGAAGTAGACGGGCACGGCCGCGCTGGCGCGACCGTCGCGGACAATCTGAAAATCGACCAGCTCGTCTTCCCATGGATGGTCCGGAAGTACGAGGTTGATCTGGCCGGGCATTACCGCGATGAGCCGCGCCTCGATCCCGCCCACCAGCACGCGCGTCCCGCAGAGTTCCGTTTTGTAAGTTGAGGGATCCATGAGGTTCCGCGCGCTGCAACCTGGGGAGGCACTCAGGTCCGCGCCGAAGATCCACGCCAGCAGGCCGGGAATGAGCGGGTGCGGCTCCGCGGAACCATGGGGCCGCACGTCCTCCGCCCGAAAGCGCGGCACGCCTACCTGTCCAAACGCGCAGGCTGCCATCGCAAGCACGGCCAATGCCCGGATGATCGTCACAGGGATCTAGACGCCGGTCACTGGGCTCATGTTCCCGGCCGGAACGTTCCGACCCGGGAACCGGGCGCGATTCGAAATGCGGCCTCGCTAACAAGCGCACGAGGCGAGCGTCTATCGGATGTATGCGAAGACTGATACTCGCTATCACTCTCTGCTCCGGGGCGGCTGTCGCTCAGTCCCCCGCAACCGGGCAGTTCCTGCTGCGGTTGGACCCCACCCGCCCGGGATTCACGCTTCAGAACATGACGCCGGAAGAGGTGCGGCTCGGCGGGCAGCACGTTCAGTACCTCAAATCTCTGTTCGATTCGGGCAAGTTGAGCCTGGCGGGGCAGGTATTCGACGCGAAGGGGTTGTGGGGCATGGTGATCGTCAATGCCCCGGATGAGCAAACCGCTCGCGCGCTGCTCGAAGGCGACCCCAGCGTAAAGGCGAAGATGTTCCGCGGCGAGGTGATGCCCCTCCGCGTTGTGTTCGAGAGAGTCGAGACGGCGAAGGCCAGCCCCGCCGTGTCCACGGCGTTGGAGGGCGACTGGGAAGGCGTGATCGAAACCGGGGGCGGCAGCATCCGGGCGGTCGTGCATTTCCGGAACCAGCCGGACCAGACGGTCAAGGCGACTCTTGACAGTCCCGATCAGGGGGCCATGGGACTGGCGCTCTCGGATGTGGTTCAGAAGGGTTCGTCGATCGAGTTCCAGTTCCGCACGGCGAAAGGCGCGTACAAAGGCGAGTTGAACAAGGAAGGCACGTTGATCACCGGACAATGGACCCAGGGCGGCGCTCCCGTGCCGCTGAATCTGAAGAAAGCGGCGGCGAAGTAACCGCGCGGCTGGGATCGCCGTGAGCGACCACTCCCGGTCCAGTCCTGGAGGATCAGCGGTACGGACGTCCCCGTGCCTACAGGGGCGGAATAACGGGAGTGCCCCAGGCTCTGCGGCGGCTCGCCAGCGCAGAAACAATCATAGCAAGCGTAGCCGGCTGCGGAGTGTTACTCGACGCTCTTGCGGTCTTGGCGCAGGATGTGGACGACGTCCGGCTTGGGGCAGCGCGGCCAACATCTCAATAATAGAATCTCTGCCTTTATCAAGTCACTTCACCGCCGGTGCCCACGTAACGTTTGGGTTCGGCCGACCGAGGGCATCTAACCCCACTTCCTTTCCTAACAGTTGTAAATATTAGGATAATCGAATCCGCTTATTTGTCAATCGCGTCTCAACAGCTCACGGTTCGGCCGCAAGTAACACGTTTAAATTGATGAGATCACATCTACATTATGGGCGTGAGGATTGGGCATAAACCTGCAAGCACCGGGGGGGCCAGTCTAGCCACAAGCCAGTACCTGTGCCGTCGAGGCAAAGCGCGGCCAGAGTCTGGCACTAATTGACATTGCATTGGCAAAGGAGACTACATGTTACGATCCGTGGGGTTACCACTTCTTGGGGTGTTGCTCTTTGCGACCATACCTGCAGTGGCGGACATCACCGAGGGCTTCGAGGGTACAAGCCCATATCTGCGAGGTGCTGCGTCCCGAACGTGCGGAGATCCGTCATATGTGCACAGTGGACTGTGCTCGGCGAACCTGCGTCTTTCGGACACAATTACCGATTCCGGATCGGCGGGCTTGGACCTCGGCTCAGGAGTTCGACTCAGCCAGATCAATTACACCTCAATCTGGGCCCTCGTGCCGACAACGAACTCGGTCCATTTTCTCCCGTATATCGATTACTATGTTGACTCCAGTCACGACGGGAACATTGAGGCCGTACCCACAGACTCGCTCGTGATTCTTGCGAATGGCGCAAGCGATCAAACAGGCCTTTGGCAGAGCGTGATTTTGAATGGGAACTCGCTAGTGCACGTTGTTGGGAATCGCCCAGGGCTGGCCACCGATGCCTTCACGACCGGCAACCCCGGAACTCTCGCCTCCTTGATGGCTGTGTCTCTTGACGACGGGAGCGGCCTGACTTGGGGCGATCTTGCAGTGGGGCGAGCGCGCGCGGAAGCCGGAACCTGGGGCGACGGCCAGACCCCTTCCGGAGTTGCATACTCAGCGTATGTCGACGACGTTACGGTGGCGACGCCGGAGCCGGGTGCGCTGGAGTGTCTGACTGCTATGCTTGGCGGGCTACTTGTTGTCCGCCGCAAAGTGCGGTGTCAGTAACGCAGGTGAGCGGATCGGAGCCGGGCGGCGCAGGTCGAGGACGGCTCCGATAAGACGGCTCGCACTCTCGGGTCATCGGCGATTCAGCCCACGTCTGTATTAGGCAGCACCCCGCAATCTTCTCACAAGGGGTAAGGTCTGTTCTCCGTCTTGCGGACAGGAAGCACAGGGGCAGGCTGAACACGTATTCTCGATACTGAGTACCTTCGCGGTGCAGGCTCCGTTGTGTGCCGGTAGTGCAGCACGGTCCACCGCTACGCCCCAGGCCGCACGGGAGCGCAGCGCTTTCGTTGAGTCCAATCCCACATACCGCAGGAAGGTCGCCGCCGGAACCGGAAGAACTGGCGCTGCTTGAGTTTTCGCCGGGCGTGCGCTCGATGTGACCGTCCGGGATGATCAGCGGTATGGCTGTCCCTGTGCGTACGCCTGGCGGAACAACGAAATTGACCCCGGGGACAGGTTCGACACGACGCATCCCACGGGAGGCGTGTGCGCCTCTATTATGGGCTCGGGCCTGCTGCAGACACACCTTGCCTCAAGAGATGCTCAGATCCGCAATTTGCTTTGCCACAGATGGGCTCAGCGAGTAGGACGCGATCGATCCCGCACTCAGGGAGGAAGACGACGCCGGCCTCAGGAAGAGGCGCAGGGCCGCGTAGATCAGCGGGATCAGACATTGGAAGTCGTCCCGAATCGGAAGCAGTTCCTCCCGGCTCTGTGCATAGATGCCCCGTCCCGCCAACACTCGAAAAGCCGCCTTGGCGACGTCGACTCTTCGTTGTCTCGAATCTGCGGCAGACAGCAAAGCCATTAGCAGCAGGTGCGTTCGCACTTGCGCCGGCACCGGCCTCTCCGCCCCCGGCGACTGACCCATTGACACCCGCACCAGCATATCGGCGAGATTGATGCCACTGAGCACAGCATTCATCGGCTCCACGAGGCGGGGATTTGCGTCGATGAAAAGCGGCGGTCCGCCCGCTTCCGGAAGCACGTAGTCCATAGACAAGGCACCGTGCCAGCACAATTCCGCTCCGAGCCGTGCGACATGACGATACACCACCGGACGGAGAACACCGAGCTTTGCAGTGTCCCCGCCACCCGGTCCGGGGAGCAACTGCCGGTAGCTGTGGATTCCGAGCAATTCTCCCCGGTTGAATACGGCCAGAACCCGCTCCAGAACCCCTTCCGCGCACGCCTGAACGACGAATTCCTCGCTCCCGTCGAGCCGCCCTTGTCCGGAAAGTTCGGCACTCTTTGACCGCAACTCTTCCGAGTTGCCGATGCGCCAGACCGCCTTCGAGGCCGTGGTGTAGTTCGCTTTGAGGTAGCAGGGGTACCGGCTCGGGGTTTCAAGTTCCGCCCTGTTACGAATCACGCGCCAGGGGGGCTGCGGCAAGGATAGCCGCGCAAGAGTCCTGACCAGGGCCGCCTTCCCCTGCAACTGCAGGAAGGAGCCAAAGTCAGCCACCGCCAAGGCGACCGCGGGCGGAATGCGGGCCCTTTCCCGAGCGAAGAGAAAAGCCTGCTCGTGCGCCGGCAGCAGCACATCCCAACTGCCGCCAGCCAGGATTTCGACAACGGCATCCAGATAACCCCGTGGATCAGTCCCCACCGCCGGACAACGGTAAAAGTGCGTGACAAAACGTGAGAAGCGTCCGAGGCAGATCGCATTGGGATCACAGACGCCCACCCGATGCCCCGCCAATCCAAGGGCGGTAATGATCTCCCGTGCCGAGAGGCTTGATCCCTCCGAGATGAGCACGCGCATTGCCTCGGGCCTCAGTTATCATTATGCGCGCTGCCGCAATCCCGGCCGATGCCACACCCGACACGCACGTCCCGGACGGCGAAGGCCGGCCGGGAGGCCGACCCCACCATGCAGCGTGCTGCAGTTGTCGGCGGCGACTTACTACCGGGCGACTTACCACCGGGATCCCACGTACTTCAGCCACATGCTACACTCCCGTTGATGAGGCGAGCTTCAGTTTCAGGACTTTTTTTCCTATTCTGCATCTCCGGGTGGTCGACCCCGGTGCAGTGGACCCTGTCGGGCGTCACTCTTGCGCCGAACGCCGGGACGGCTTCGGGGTCGTTCGTGTACGACACCGATACGGGCAGTTACTCTAATATTGATATAACTACAACCGGCTTTACTTTCATGATCAACAGTACGTCAGTCACCGTTCCCGCGCAGCATTACACAAGTCTGGCGGCGGGCACCGGCTCGTATCTCACCGCGGGAAACTCCAATTCAGCTACGATCACGCTCATATTCTCCCAACCGCTGAGCAATGCCGGTGGAAGTGTCGGCTTCGCTCCAGCTTTACAGGTCGGGCCCACGAGCTTTCTCTCCACCGGCGAATACATACCCACCGGTCAGTGGGCGCCGGGCGGCGCCGGTCCGCTGGTGGGCCGGAGTATCACTCAAGGTTCGCTCGCGGGCACGATGCTGCCGCCTGCCGCCGCTGCTGCCGGCGCCCCGGTGCTTTCGACAACCGGACTCATCGTTCTCGGAATCCTGCTAGTGGGCTGCGCTGCAACATTGCTGAGAACGGGCGTGAGAACGGGAGCGTAATACGCGGCGGTTGGAGCCGGAGGAACTGGCGGTGCTTTAGTTTTCGCTGGGCGCGCGCTCGATGCGATCGATTACGAGGACTTCGACGGGGCCCTTGCGCAATTCCAGTTTCAATCCGAGTTGCTCCTGGATGGCGGTGAACAGCGAGGCGCCGGTGCGGGCGGCGGCGCCTTCGGGCCCGGCGGATAATTCGTCCGGCGCCCATTCCAGCTTGAAATCGAATACGCCCTTCAGACCCGTCTGGTCCTGGACCGAGCGGCCGGCCGCATCGCACAGAACCTTGGCCAGCATCGCGGCATTGACTTCGGTGCCCACGAGCCGACCCCGGCCGGAACCGGCGAATGGGTTTTGGCCAAAGACCTCCGGCGCTTCGCGCAGGCGGACCTTCGGCCCACTCCTGGCGACCACCAGCGCATAGATGGGAAGCTGCCTGGTTTCGCGGTGGAGGGACAGCTTGAAGCGCTCCGCCAGCAGCGCCTGCATCATCTGCTGCAAAGGGGAGAGGTCGCCGGGTTGCCGGTGGGCGCGCAAGTCCCAGCCGGGCGCATTGGCCACGATGTCGTAGTGCACCGAATCCAGCCAGCCGGGCTGGCCGTAAATAAGGTCGCGGTGCATGTCATATGCCCAGGCGATCAGAAACAGCAGCGATGTGTTGACGGTGGCGAGATGGTAGCCGGAACGCTGGATCGCCAGGGTGCTGGCTGGATCGGAGGGCTTGATGGAGGCCACCTCGAATGCCGGCGTCTGACCGAGCGCCAGCGAGACGCTCACGGCCGCGAAGAAACAGGTTATTGATTGACGATACATGCGACGCCCCCGACCGGCGGTTGGAGCAGTAACGCGCCCGGTTAGCGCAGGCCTCCGTTTTGCTGGAAAGCAGGCCGGAGGCCTGCGCTACTCGCTCAGAACGACAGGCGGAAGGCGAACTGCATGCTCCGCGGGAAGTTCTGCTGCGCGATCGTGGTCCGGCCGAAGTTATTGGAGGTCAGCCCCGTATCCGGCCCCTGGTAGATCGGCGTATTGAACGCGTTGAAGGCTTCCGCGCGGAACTGGAAGGTAAACCGCTCGCCGATGCGGAAGTTCTTGAACATGGACATGTTCACCTGGGTGGCCCACATGTTACGGATGTTCGGGAAGTAAGTGTCGTAACTGCGTAGCTGGTAGGAGTTGATCATCTGCATCCAAACCACCGGTTCGCTCGCCGAGGCGCAGTTGGCGCGCGTTCCGTTGGCCAGTTGGGTGCAGGTGTTGAACCAGCGGCCGAACGTCTGCTGCCCCTGCGGCAACCGCGGATCGGCCACGTTGTAGGCATCCGGACGCGCGGTCGGGGTGCCGGTCATGTACTCGACCGACGTGTTGTACTGCCAGCCGCCGAACGCCTGCTCGACCACGCCGTGCGCGCCCGACATCCACTTCTTGCCGCGCCCGAAGGGCAGGTCGTATTGCAGGGTCAAGGTCATGTGATGCGTGCGGTCGTAGGGCGCCAGCGTGCGGTAGGTGAAGTTGTACTGCGGCTCGCGGAACCCCTGGGTGGCGATGATCTTGCCGAAGGTGTAGGAGAGGTTGGCCATCAGCCCCTGGCTGAAGCGCTTGTTGGCGCGCACTTCGAGCAGGTCGCCGTTCTGCTCGCCGATGGGACGGCTGGCTTCGGTCACGCCGGTGAACTGCGGATACGGCAGCATGGCCTGGCTGTTGGAGATGGTCGGATTATAGAGGCTGGTGCCCAGCATCTCCGCCGCTCCGGCGAACGGGTTGGGGACCGATTTGGTGCAGTAGCTCTGGTTGGCGAAGCACTGCAGGCGGTCGTTGAGCGAGATCGCGTTCACGTTCTGGCTGATGGTGAGGCGCCGCGTGCGGCTGCCCACGTAAGAGGCCTCCAGCACGGTCCGCCACGGCAGTTCGTACTCAAGTCCGAAATTGAACTGGTGGACATAGGGCACCTCGTAGTTCGGATCGTCGAAGGTGACGCCCTGGCCCACGTAGGTCTTCAGCCCGAGCGAGTTGCCATAGGGCTGGAGGACGCCGTTGGGATAGGGGTTGGTCCACGAGGAGTTGCCGGGCAGGTTGGGAATGTACAGGTTCGCGCCGCCGCCGCTGGTGGAGACATACGGCGTGCTGCGCGAATATCCGTTCTGCCGCACCGTGACCAGTCCGCCGTTGCCGCCCAGGGGCAGGTAGCTCATCCCGTAGGAAGCGCGCATCACCAGTTTCGGCTTGATCTGCCAGGCCACGCCCAGGCGCGGCTGGAAGCCGGTCTTGCTCGCGTCCCAACTGGTGCGCCTGCCGGGACCGGCGAAGAGCAGCCCTCCGGTGGCGGACCCGCTGCCCAGGTTGTACTTGCCGGAGGTATCGAAGCCGATGACCATGCGGTCGTAGCGCTCGGTGATGGGGGTCTGCAGGTCCCAGCGAAGACCCAGGTTCACGGTCAGCTTCGGGGTAATCTTCCAATCGTCCTGCACATAGAGGCTGTAGGTGCGGAACCGGGCCGCGCTGGACGCGTTGACGTCGGTGTTGCCGCTGGCCACCGCGCCCAGCAGGAAGGACGCGATGCTGTTGCCTGAGGTGGAGTCCGATACCTGCGGGTCGCGACGCGTGAAGCCGCCGTCGAAGGCGAAGTTGCCGTAGGTCCAGCCCGAGGTGTAGCGGTTCGGACGGGTATCCACGATCATGGTCCCGGCACGGACGAAGTGCGCAGCGATGGTCTTCGAAACCGACCCGCTGAGGGTGTAGGCCTGGTCGGGCCAGAAGATGCGGTTGGCGGAGTAGCCGCCGGTGGCCATGGTCAGGTAGCCCGAGTAGGCGAGTTGCGGGAAGCGGTTCACGGGCGAGGACCCGATCGGCACCTTCCATCCGAGCGAGGAACCATCGAAGACGTCGGCCTGCTCCTGCGCGCTGTAGTTGATGTAGCGCTGCCAGGCCAGGCGGACGTCCACCACGGTGGTGGAGTTCACAGTCCATACGTGGTCGAGCGTGGAGCCGTAGTTGATGCGGCGCAGCGGGTCGTTGCCGCTCTTGGCCGGGCTGTTCTGGATGCCGTTGGAGGAACGGTATTCGAAGCCCCAGTTCTGGCTCACGCTGGCGGTGGTGCGCTGGTTGGAGTTCCACACGTAGTCGAACTTCGAGTACCACGCGTTGTAGCCGTACTTGCCGATGTTGGGAGTGGCCACGTAGTTATTGACGTGGGTGTAGTTGTTGCCCGGCACGTTGGAGTGCGGGAAGAACTGCATCAGGTTCTTCGAGATGGTGCTCTGCAGGTTATCGGGGACCTTGTTTCCGGCGTACGCGGTGCGCGCGAAGCCGCTGCCGCTGGCGACGGTGCTCATCGGGTCGTAGATCACGATGAGTTGGCCGGTGGCGTTGCGCGTATCGGAGAAATCGCCGGCGCGCTCCAGTTCGCTGGGCACGGTGGTGGTTACCGGGAACGGGACGCGCTCGCGGAACCCTTCGTACCAGCCGGAGAAGAACAGCTTGTTCCTGCGGATGGGCCCGGTGACCAGGCCGGAGAAATCGTTCCACTGGTGCTGCGTGGCGCGCACGCTGGACTGGTTGGTCTGGGTGGCCACGGCGTCGAAGATGTTGTTGCGCACGTACTCCGACGCCGTTCCGTGGAACTGGTTGGAGCCGCTCTTCATGGTCATGTTGAGCACGCCGCCGCCGGAAAGACCGAGGGAGGCGTCGGTGGACGGGGTGGAGAGTTTGAACTCCTGGATGCCGTCCACCAGGGGCGCGAACTTCCATTCGCCGGTGCCGGCGTTGATGGAGGCGCCGTCCAGGTTGAACTGGCTGCTGCTGGTGGTACCGCCGTGCATGGTGATGCTGCCGTTGGTATCCCACGCGCGGGTGCCCGAAAATCCGCTGGCGCCGAACTGCTGCTGCGTGAAGATGGTGCCCGCTGCCATCTGCACCAGCATGAAGACCTGGCGGCCGTTGAGCGGCAGTTCGCTGACGGCCTTGTTGTCCATCAACTGGCTGAGCACGCTGCGGTCGGTATCCACAGCGGCCAGGTCGGCAGTAACCGTGACGCTGTCGGTCTGGGTACCGACTTCGAGCACGATGTTGATCGTCGCGCGGTCGCCGACGTTCAGCGAAACGCCTTCGCGCGCGAATTTCTTGAAGCCGGCGGCTTCGCACGTGACCGTGTAGCCGCCCAGAGGAAGCTGCGCGAGCACGTAGCGGCCGTCCACCGCGGTTTCCGTGCTGACGCTGATGTTGGTGGCCACGTTCGTGGCCACGATTCTGGCGCCCGCGACCGCGGCGCCGGAAGGATCGGTGACTTGTCCCGAGATCAAAGCTCGGTATTCCTGCGCGGAAGCAGCCGCGCACAGAGCGAGAACACCCCAAAGCAAACGTTGGCGCATGGAGTTCACCCCTGCAGGGACAGTACTGCGGTACGGGGGCGGTGTCAAGAGGGATCAGACCTGAATATCCGGTGTAGCGCCGGACCGAGCGCCTGGGGCGTGCGGGCGCGGATGCCGGTTCGACACAAAGGTCGGCCGGAGGCCGACGCTACCATGCCGCGGGCGCTACGTATTGAGGTACTTCATCTTCTTCAGGTCGGCCAGACTGATGCTGTAGCCGCCGCCCTGCTCCCCGTCCGCCTTCCACCACTTGACCTTGAAGAAGATCGCGTTGTCGCCCTTGAGACTGGCGTTGGCGGCCTGTTCCGGGGGGCTCAGAACCTCGTAGATACGGTCCAGCGATTGATTCTTGAAGGTCATGCCGGGTTTGACTTCCTTGGGAAACGCGGCCGCAAGTTTGTCCGTCCAGGCGGCGATCATGGCGCGCAGTTCGGCCTCGGCGTCGCGGCAGACCTTTTCCACCGGGGTCAGAGGAAGGGGTCTGACGCCCCAGCCGTTACAGATGGCCAGCAGGCTCTTCTTGTAATCCTCGAATTCCTTGATGCCGCCGGTATTGAGCCCGGCGATCGTTTTGCCTAACTCCTCTTTTGTATGTTCCACGTCGGAGATCGCCTTCTGGACGTTAGCCAGGCCCTCGTTGATCCTTCCAACCGCGTCCCGGAAGGCATACTTGACCTCCTGTTTCTGACGCAGTTCCTTGCGCTTCTCCTCGATCTTCTTATATCCCAAGCAGTTCTCCTCCTTCACCCGGGAGGTCTCTGAGTTCCTCCCGGTCCCAGGTACGGATAGAAGATATCACACACTCTTCTGCTAAAGCTTCAAGCTCTTGAGGTATTCGCGGAAGGGTTCGCCCAGGTCGTGGCGGCGCAGCGCGTATTCCACCGTGGCTTTGAGGAAGCCCAGTTTGTCGCCGGCGTCGTAGCGGGTGCCTTCGAAGCGGCAGGCGTAGATGGGACGGCTGCGCAAGAGGTGGCGCAGCGCGTCGGTAAGCTGGATTTCGCCGCCGCTGCCGGGCTCGATCGCCTGCAGCGAATCGAAGATCTCCGGCGTGAGCACGTAGCGCCCGATGATCGCCAGGTTGGAGGGCGCCTCGTTGCGCCGGGGCTTCTCCACCAGGTCGCGGATGCGGTAGACGCGGCTGTTGCTGCCGTTGTGGAACACCGGTTCGGCGTCGATCGCGCCGTAGGCGGAGATGTTATCCGGCGGCACTTCCATCACCGCCAGCACGGGCGCGCCGAAGAAGGCGTGCACGTCGAGCAATTGCCGCAGGCAGGGCGTTTCGGCTTCGATCACGTCGTCGGCCAGCACCACGCTGAAGGGCTCGTTGCCCACCAGTTCCATGGCGCGCAGCACGGCGTGGCCCAATCCCAACGCTTCCTTCTGCCGGATGTAACTGACGTTGATCATGTCGCTGATGCCGCGCACGATGGCCAGCGTCTCCTTCTTATTGCGCGTCTCCAGCAGGTGCTCGAGTTCGAAGCTCACGTCGAAGTGGTCTTCGATTGCGGTCTTTCCCCGACCGGTCACGATGATGATGTTCTGAATTCCGGAGTGGATCGCCTCCTCGACCCCATACTGAATGATGGGTTTATCCACAATCGGCAGCATTTCCTTGGGCTGCGCCTTCGTGGCGGGAAGGAATCGCGTGCCCAGACCCGCGGCGGGGAAGACTGCTTTGCGCACTTTGGCAAGCATAAACTACAGTTTCGATCCCCTATAGCGCCGTTGGCAACCTCGACAATTGTATTTTCGAGGCCCCCTGTGCTATCTATGGGGTACCTGGGAAAACAAACCACATGGCATACGTAATTGCTGAACCTTGCATTGGGACGAAGGATACTGCCTGTGTCGACGCTTGTCCCGTCGATTGCATCCATCCGAAGAAGGACGAGCCCGCCTATGCGGACGCCGAACTGCTCTACATCGATCCAGTAGAGTGTATCGATTGCGGCGCCTGCGTGCCGGTGTGTCCGGTCTCGGCGATTTTCGCGCTCGACGATCTGCCCGAAAAATGGGCGGAGTTCACCGCGAAGAACGCCGCTTACTACGGCCGCTAAAGCGAATTGAAGGCGCGGGGCGGAGCGCGCCTGCCGCTAGCGCCCCCATACCCCCGCTCACGGGCGGTAGACTGCGCTACAGGTGTCCGTCTCCCACAATTTCACGGCCGCCAGGCGGACGCCCTCCTTCACGGCCAGCCCCTGGTGAACTTCGTCGTAGATGTACTTGGCGATGTTCTCCGCCGAGGGGTTGAGTTCGGTGAAGGGCGGGAACTCGTTGAGCCAGGTGTGGTCCAAGCGGTCCAGCACGGCGTGCACGGCGCGCTTCAACTCCACGAAATCCACCAGCAGCCCGATCGAATCCAGTTGCTCGCCTTCCACCGTCACCTGGCAGCGGTAGTTGTGCCCGTGCACGTTCTCGCATTTGCCGCGGTAGTTGCGCAGCGCGTGGCCGGCGGCAAAACTCTCTTCTATCGTCACTTCAAACATCGAAAAACTTCTCCACGTCGGTCAATCTGGTGGTGAATCCGTAGTCCGGCAGGCTGTCGAAGAAGACCTGCCCGTAGCGCTGTTTGGTGATGCGGTTATCCAGCAGCACCAGCACGCCGCGGTCGCTCTTGGAGCGGATCAGGCGCCCGAAACCCTGCTTGAGCGCGATGGCCGCCTGCGGGATCTGGTAATCGTAGAACGGATTCCCCCCGGCGCTGCGGATGCGCTCGATCCGGGCGTTCACCACCGGATCGTTAGGCACCGCGAACGGCAGTTTATCTATGATAACGCAACTGAGCTGTTCGCCCGGCACGTCCACGCCCTGCCAGAAGCTGGAAGTCGCAAACAGCACGCAGTTCGGCGTGGCGCGGAACTCTTCGAGCAGGGCGTTGCGCGGCGCCGTCCCCTGCAACAGCACCGGGTAATCGATGGCGAGAGAGACGTGGTCGTGCACCATGCGCATCTGCTGGTAGCTGGTGAAGAGCACGAAGGCGCGCCCGCGGCTGTGCTCCAGGATGCGGACCACTTCCTCGGCCGCCAGTTTGGGGAACGCCGGGCTGTTGGGATACGGCAGGTGCTGCGGCACGTAAAGCAGCGCCTGCTTCTGATAGTCGTAGTGGCCGGGGACGACGAGGGTGCGCGGATTCTCCAGGCCGAGCCGTTTCTGGGTGAAGTCGAAGCCGCCGCCGACGGCCAGCGTGGCCGAGGTCAGGATGGAGGTATCGATGCGGTTGAACAGGCGTTCGCCCACGATCTGCGCGACTTCGATCGGGGTGGCTTGCAGGTAGGTGCCGCGGCCGCGCTTTTCGATCCAGTAGACGAAATCCTCGTCGTCCTTTTCCATCACGAAGGCCAGTGCCTCGCGCAATTCCAGGGTGCGGCGGAAGAGGGGAATGATTTCGTCGGGCGGGTCCTTGACCAGTTTGAGGTAGGAGCCGGTGAGATCGAGCACGGCCAGCAGGTCGGCGTAGGACTCTTCGTTGTCCTCGCGGAAGGCCTCGCGGCCGGTGAAGGCGATGCGGCGATCGGCCTCGCCGAAGAGCGCGAAGAACTGTCCGGAGAGTTCCTCCAGGCGCTCCAGGGTGCGGTCCAGTTCGGGGGCGCCGAACTTCTTCAGGCGGCTGACAACGGCGATGTCGCGGCGCAGGTCGGCGATGCGGTAGTTGCTGACGTTGACGCCGAAGTACTGCCCGACGACGTCTTCGATCTCATGGGCTTCGTCGAAGACCACGGCGTGGTACTCGGGCAGGATGCCGCCATCGAAGCGGTCGTCGCGCAGGGCGAGATCGGCGAAGAAGAGGTGGTGGTTGACGATGATGATGTCGCTCTCCGCCGCGCGCTGGTGCATCAGGGTGATGAAGCAGCGCTCGAAGTTGGGGCACTTGCTTCCGGTGCAGAGTTCGCCGCGGGCGTCGACCTTGCCCCATGCCGTGGACGCCTCGGGCAGGGTGCGGATCTCGGCGCGGTCGCCGAACTCGGTGGTCTTCTCCCACTCGCGGATGATCTCGAAATCGGCGACTTCTTCGAGGCCGGAGAGGACCGGCGCGTTTTCCGCGTCGTAGATCTTCTGGCGGCAGGCGTAGTTGTTCCGCCCCTTCATGTAGCAGACCTTGAGCGGGCGCGGGAAGTGCTGCTGGAGGAAGGGGACATCTTTGAAGAAGAGCTGCTCCTGGAGGGTCTTGGTGCCGGTGGAGACGATGATGCGCTTACCGCTCAACAGGGCGGGGACCAGGTAGGCGAGCGTCTTGCCGGTGCCGGTGCCGGCTTCGACGATCAGGTGGCGGCGGTCGGCGAGGGCGCTTTCGACGGCCTGGGCCATCTCCACCTGTCCGGCGCGGAATTCATAGTTGGGATGCCACTGGGAGAGCGTGCCTCCGCGCCCGAAAAACTTGCGGACGGACGAAGAGGGGGCCTGGGTGGGCATCGATTCCCGATTTTAGCAAGCGGGCGGGTGGGGCTAACCACAGAGGCACAGAGGAACGGAGAAAGCACAGGGGAACAGCCTGGAGACGTGGCGACTCACTTGCGCTGACGCGAGGAGGGTCTCGCTTCGATCCAAAGGTCGGCCGGAGGCCGACGCTACTTTGTTGCCTACAGCCGCCGGCGCATTTCGGCGCGGGCTTCGGCTTCGGCGGTGCGGGTGCGCTCGGCCTCACGCTTGTCGTGGAACTTTTTGCCGCGGGCGACGGCGAGTTCGCACTTGATCTTGCCGTTCTTGATGTAGACCTTGGTCGGGATCAACGAGAGCCCTTTTTCCTGGCGGATGGCGCGCAGTTTGTCGATCTCCCGGCGGTGCAGCAGCAGTTTGCGATTGTGCACCGGCAGGTGGTTCTCGCGGTTGCCGTGGGAGTACTGGCTGATGTGCGCGTTCACAAGCCAGGCTTCGTCCTTGAGTACGTCGGCGTAGGCGTCCTTGAGCTGGATCTGCCCGTCCTTGGCGGCCTTGACCTCGGTGCCGGTGAGCACCATGCCGGCCTCGAAGCGGTCCAGCAAGAAGTAGTTGTGGCCGGCGGAGCGGTTGTCGCTGAGTACTTTGAAGGGGGTGTCTTTCTTGTCGGCCAAAATCACCTCAACGCGTGGAAGCCCAATCGCGTCAACAGCTTTAGAGATGAGTCCCGCTGAGCGGGTCTGCAGTTCATCTTAGCATGGGCCTCCCGAGAGCCCGATAGAGCGCGTTAACTATGCAATTTTTCAAACGTTTAACGGCGGTGATGGTGGCCGTCCTGCTGGCCGCGCCGGCGATCCCCCTGGAAGCCAAAACCAAAAAAGGCGACAAGATCTTCTCCGAGGGGCGCTCCCACGAGCAGAAAAAAGAGTGGGACCAGGCGCTGGCCTCCTACCAGGCGGCGCTGGCCGAGGATCCCGCGGATATCCTCTATCAGATGGCTGTGGAAAAGACCCGTTTCCAGGCCGCCCAGTTTCACGTGGAACAGGGCATGACCCTGCGCAACCAGGGGCGGCTGGGAGACGCGCTGGCCGAATTCGAACGCGCCTATGCCATCAGCCCCGGCAATGCCGCGGCCAACCAGGAAATGCGGCGCACGCGCGAGATGATCGAGATCGAGCGGCGCCGGGTGGAGGCCACCGGCAAAGAGGGATCGCCCGAAGAGCGCGCGCTCACCCCCGGCGAAATGGCCCGCCGCGCGAACAACGAAAAGCTCGCCAGCATCCTGCCGGTTCCGGAGTTGAAGCCGATCAACCAGGACCCCATCCGGCTGCGCATGAACGGCTCCCCCAAGCTGCTGTTTGAGACCGTGGCCAAGCTGGCCGGGCTGAACGTGATCTGGGACCCCGAATATCAGCCGCAGGTTAAGGGCAATGTGCCCGTGGAGTTCGACAACGCGACGCTCGAAGAGGCGCTGGACTACATCGCGGTACTGACCAAATCCTACTGGAAGCCGCTCTCGCCGAACACCATCTTCATCACGATGGACAACCCCAACAAGCGGCGCGATTACGAAGAGCAGGTCGCCAAGGTCTTCTACCTGCAGAACGTCAACGGCCCGCAGGAATTGCAGGAGATCGTCAACGCGGTGCGCAGCGTGGCCGATATCCAGCGCTTCTTCCCCTACAATTCGCAGAACGCGATCATCGCCAAGGGCAGCGCGGACCAGATCGCGCTGGCCGGTAAAATCCTGCACGATCTCGATAAGCCGAAGAACGAAGTGGTGGTGGACATCATCGTGATGGAAGCCAGCACCGTCTATACGCGCCAGTTGACCAGCGCGCTGGCATCCTCCGGGCTGAATATCCCGATCTCGTTCACCCCGCGCTCTGGCCTGATGGTGGTCCAGAACGCCAATACCACGGGCACCTCGACCACCGGCACGACCACCACCGGCACCGGCACCGGCACCACGGACACCACCGGCACCGGCACCGGCACCACGGACACCACCGGCACCGGAACCGGGACCACGACGACCAGCAGCAACATGGTGCCGCTATCCAACCTGCGGCACCTGGGCACGGCCGACTGGGCCACCGTGGTTCCCGACGCGCTGCTGCAGGCCGTGCTGAGCGACGCCCGCACCAAGGTGATGCAGTCGCCGCAGATCCGCACGGTGGACAGCGTGAAAGCTTCGCTCAAGATCGGCGACCGGCAGCCGACCGCCACCGGCAGTTTCCAGCCCGGCATCGGCGGCGTGGGCATCAACCCGCTGGTTAATACCCAGTTCACATACATCGATGTGGGCGTGAACGTCGAGTTGCAGACGCGGGTTTTCGATAACGACGACGTCTACATGCACCTCGACCTGGACATCTCCAGCGTCACCGGGCAGGTCAACCTGGGCGGCATCAACCAGCCGATCATCGGACAGCGCAAGGTATCGCAGGAGATCCGCGTGCACGACGGGCAGCCGACGCTGCTCGGCGGACTGACGCGCGTACAGGACACCAAGACCGTCACCGGCATCCCCGGACTGAACTCCATCCCGGTCCTGCGCCGCCTGTTCACCGGCGAGAGCGTGGACCGCGAACGGCAGGAACTGCTGATCGCGCTGGTGCCGCACATCGTGCGCCGGCCCGAATTCACGGCGGAGAACCTGCGCGGCATCGCGGTGGGCAACGCGCAGTCGGTACACATCACCTACGGACGGCGCCCGAGCGAGACCCCGGCCGCCACTCCCGCGCCGGTTCCGCAGGCGCAGGCCGCCCCCGCGGCAGCGACCCCGGTGACGCCGCCGGCAACCGCGATCACCACGCCGGCCGTGCCGCTCAACCCGGCGAGTCCCACCGGACCGCCGGCCACCGCGCCGCCCATGATTCCGGGGCAGCCGGCGATGGCGCCTCCGGCGACCGCACCTCCGGCGACCGCACCTCCGGCGACGGCTCCGCCGCCGGCTGAGAGGCGTGCCGCCGAGGAGGCGCCCAGGCCCGCCGGCAACGCCGCGGTGCGCTTCCTGCCTCCGCAAATGACGGCGAATTCCGGAGGCAGCATCACGGTCGCGCTGATCATTGAAAACGCGAGCGACGCGGCCAGCGCGCCCATCACGGTGCGCTTCGATCCCAAGGTGCTGCGCCTGACCGATGTCGGCCGCGGCGACTTCTTCGCCTCGGGCGGCCAGACTCCGGCCTTCACCAAGAACATCCAGAACGATGCCGGCGCGGCCATCATCAGCCTCAGCCGGCCGCCCGAGACGCCCGGCGCGAGCGGCTCCGGCGTCCTGGCCAGCCTGATCTTCCAGGCGGTTGCGCCGGGAACCACCACCGTCACGGCGCCCAACCTGACGGTGCGCAACACGCAACAGCAGCCGGTCTTCAGCGGCAGTCCGCAGATGACCGTAACCGTGAAGTAATATGCGCCGCAGGAACCAGCGCGGGTTGACCCTGGTGGAGTTGGTGGTGGCCTTCACCATCATGCTGATCCTCACCAGCATGGCGGTGCCGCTGGCGCGTTCCAAGGTGCGCGCCGAGCGCGAGCGCGAGCTGCGCTACGACCTGCGCGAGATGCGCGCCGCCATCGACAAGTACAAGGACTACGCCGACCTGGGTTACCTGGGTCCGCAGAAACAGGGCACCAACAACTGGCCGGAGACGCTCGACGTGCTGGTGGAAGGCGTCAAGCTGCCCGGTCCGGACGGCAAGAAGATGCGCTTCCTGCGCCGCATCCCGCCCGACCCCTTCACCGGCAAGGCGGAATGGGGATTGCGCAGCGACCAGGACGATCCCAAGAGCCAGAGCTGGGGCGGGCAGTGCGTGTTCGACGTGTACAGCAAGACTCAGGAGAAAGCCGCCGATGGCACAGCTTATTCCGAATGGTAGGCGCCGGAGCCGGCGCGGCTTCACGTTCGTCGAGATCATGGTGGTGCTCACCATCATCGTGATCATCATCTCGATGGCCGTGCCGATCTACCAGCGCTCCATCATGCGCGCCAAGGAGAGCGTGCTCAAGAACAACCTGTTCACGCTGCGTACCGTCATCGACAACTACACCTACGACAAGGGCAAGGCGCCGCAAACGCTGCAGGATCTGGTCACCGAGGGGTATCTGCAGAAGATTCCGATGGACCCCATGGTGGGGAACAACACCAGTTGGCGCACCATCATGGAGGACGCGTCGCAGAGCGTCAACCAGTCCGAGCCGGGGATTTTCGACGTGAAATCGAGTTCGGATAAGAACGGGCTGGACGGCACCCCGTACGCCGAATGGTGACGGAGCCCGGTTTTCGCCTCAAATTTTCCCGCGCGCGGCCGATAAGAGCGGTATGCAAGTCCTTTCGACCGCATTCAGCGGGCTTGACGCGGCGCAGCGGAAAGTGGAATCCGTGGCGAGGCGAATCGCCCGGCCGGAGACCAACGGCGGCGACACGCAGGAATTGAGTTCGGCCATGGTAGCGCTGCTCGACGCCAAAAATCAGTTCGCCGCGAATACCAAGGTGGTCCGCACGGCCGACGATATGCAGAAGCGCCTGCTGGACATGCTGGGATAGCTCAGCCGGCCGGCAGATATCCGTCGCGGCGGATCTTCAGCCGGTATCCCCAGCCCACCAGCGCGAGCAGGCTCAGTTCGCCGGCGCCGAGGTAGCGGAGCCCGCCCCACAGGCGCCGCGCGATCGCCGGCCAGGAATAGAATCGCGCCAGCAATTGGTTGTGTCCAGCGATCAGTTCCGCGGACGACATCGCGGCGGGCGTGAAGGTGACGTGGCCCAGGTCGTAGTGGGTCCAGTCGCGGTCGCGGATGCGGTGTTCGCGCTCCAACCGGCGGTAGAGCGGGGTCCCGGGAAAGGGCGTGAGCACGGTGAGTTGCAGCGCGTCGGCGCGGGCGTCCCGCAGGAAGTGCAAGGTACGGTCGAAGATTGCCGGGTCGTCGTGGTCGTAGCCCAGCACGAAGGCGGCGATCACCGCGATGCCGCGGCGGTGCAACTCCTCGATTCCGCGGCGATACTCCGCCGCGCGGTTGAAGCCCTTGCCGGTCTCCTGCAAACTCTCCTGCACGATGCTCTCGAAACCGATGAAGACGCCGCGGCAGCCGCTGCGCTGCATGCAGGCGAGCATCGCCGGATCGCGCGTCACCGCGAAGGAAATCTGCGCATACCAGTGGACGCGCAGGGGGACCAGCGCGGCCAGCAGGGCCTTGAAGTAATCCGGATCGGCGGCGAGGCTGTCGTCAATGAACAGCACGCGCCGGCGCCCCGCGGCCCGCACTTCTTCGACCACATCCTGCACCGCGCGTTTCTGGAAGCGGTATCCGGCAAACGCGGCGACGGAGCAGAATTCGCAGTGATTCGGACAACCGCGGGTGGCCTGCACCACGGCCGCCGGCATGTAGGAGTTGCCGCGCAGCAGGCGCGGGTCGGCCCGCCGCGGCCTCAATTCCTCGGAGACCGCGCGGTAGAACTTCTTCAGGCGGCCGGCGCGGTAGTCGGCGATCATGGCAGGCAGGTTGGCCTCGGCCTCCCCGATGCAGACCGCGTCGGCGTGCGCGGCGGCCTCCTCGGGCAGAAGCGAGGGATGGTAGCCGCCGAAGAAGACGGTCTTCCCCGCCCCGCGAAATTGTGCGGCAAGTTCGTAGGCACGCGGCGCGTTGTAGGTCATGAAGGAGATGCCGACGATGTCGGCGGCGCTGGAGAAATCCACCGCCTGGACGTTCTCGTCCACCACCTCGACGGCGACGTCCTCGGGCACGCAGGCGGCCACCGAGAGCGCGCTCAGCATCGAGAAGCGAAAGATGCGCGTGCGGAAACCGGCACGCTCGCCCGCGGCGACGCGGAACTGCGGAGCCGCGGGACAGACGATCTGCATCTGGAGACGGCGCATGGGAACACGGGACTGTTCCGCGGACTCGATTGTCCCACCCCCATACACGGAGCGCCAGCGGCCGCCGAGCGCAGGTCCCCCGGCCGGCAAACTCGCGCTGTACACTCGGGGTATGAGAGGGCTGCGCGCCTGGATCCTGGCTGCCCTGCTCCTGCCGCCCGGCGTCGCACACGCCACCTGGACGGTGGCGCGGACGCGGAACTTCGAGGTCTACAGCAACGCGCCGGCCGACGTTCCGCGCGCGCTGGCCTCGGGGCTGGAACGGCTGCGCGCGTTCCTGGCGCGGCAAATCGGAATCGTTCCCCCGGGCACGGTGCGGGTGGTGTGCTTCGCCTCGCTGAGCGAATTCGACGATTACCGCATCCGGCCGGCCGCTGATGGTTTCTCGGTGATGGGCCCAGATGGCGAGTACATCGTGCTCCACGCCGCCGCGCCCAACGACCTGCGCGTGCCGGCGCACGAGTACGCGCACCTCCTGATCCACTCGAGCGGCTGGAACCTGCCCGGCTGGCTGGCGGAAGGCATCGCCGAGGTCGTCTCCACCGTGCGCTTCGGCGAACAATACAGCTTCATCGGCGGCGATCTTCCCGGACGGTCGCACCAGTTGAAGACGGCCGCGTGGATTCCGCCCGGTGAGCTATTCGGCAGCAGGTCCGCACTCGAGAACGACCCGCTGCGCCTGCCGTTCTACTATGCCGAAAGCTGGGCCGTGGCCGAGACCCTGATCGTGTCCCCGCGGTACGCGCCGCACTTCCCCGAGTTCCTGGCGATGCTCAACCAGGGCTCGAGCAGCGCGGCGGCCATCGAGGGCGTGTACCATACCACCGCCGACGCCCTCTTCCGGGAGGCGCGCGAACGCGTGCTGAGCGGCATGGTTCCGCTGCCGCTGCCGCCGGTGGAAGACGGCGCCGCGGCGGTGCGGGTAGATGCCGCCTCGCCCTTCGAAGCGCGCCTGGCGCTGGCCGGATTGCGCCACGCGTCCGGCCAGGCGGAGCGCGCGCTGGCGCAGTACCGTGAACTGGCGGTCGAGAATCCGCGGGACCCGCGGGTTCCTGCGGCGCTGGGAGTGATCGCGCTGGAGCGGAGCGACGAGACGGAAGCCGCGCGGCAGTGGGAGCGCGCGTTCACCCTTGGACTGGATGATGCCGATCTCTGCTACCGCTTCGCCATCCTGGCCGATGACAAGGGACTGGCGCCGGCCGAGGTGCGCGCCGCGCTGGAGCGCGCCGTGGCGCTGCGTCCGGATCTGGACGATGCGCAGTTCCGCCTGGGCCTGATGGACTACAACGCCGATCATCCCGCCGACGCGCTGGCCCATTT
This sequence comes from Acidobacteriota bacterium, assembly GCA_018268835.1. Taxonomy (GTDB): domain Bacteria; phylum Acidobacteriota; class Terriglobia; order Bryobacterales; family Bryobacteraceae; genus Solibacter. The sequence goes on from JAFDVU010000051.1 coordinate 28,605, forward strand.
TCGCGCCATGCGTCCACCCTCACCGGATCGCGCCTGGCGCTACTACAACGCCCTGGCATCGGCACTGTTGGAGTTGAACCGCCGCGCGGAGGCGAAGCAGGCCGCGATCGAAGCCGAACGCGCCGCCGCAAGCGACCAGGAGCGCAAACGCGCCCGCGACCTGCAATACTTCGCCGACACCCGCCTATCGGTCGAGATCGCGCGCGGACCAGACGGGCAGCGCATCTTCCGCGCCGTGCGAGTACCGGTGGACGCCGCGCCGCGCAACCCCTTCATCGAAGCCGGCGACGACGCGCGTAGCGCGGAGGCGCGCCTGGAAATTGTGGAGTGCAACGACGACGGCATCCGGCTGGTGCTCGGCACCGCGGCCGGGCGCCTCACCCTGGCGATACCGGATCCTTCGAAGGTGCAGATCCGCAACGCCGGCGGCGTGAAATTCGAGTTCGTCTGCGGGCCGCAGCGGGATCGCCCGGTGCTGGTGGAGTACACCGCGGCCGGAATCCTGCGCGGCCTCGAGTTGCGTGAGTAGCGCCGGGAGCGTGCGCTACCAGACGCGGCAGGCGCTCTGCTTGACCATGGCCTGGCCGGCTTTGCACGCGAAGGCCTTCTGGAACTCCGGCATGTTCACGACCACGCCGTTGACGCGGAACTGCGCGGGCGAGTGCGGATCCACCTGCACCTGCAAACGCAGCGACTCATCGCGCTGGTTGGAGCACCAGATCTGGCCGAAGGAGAGGAAGAAGCGCTGCTCCGGCGTGAAGCCGTCGATCTTCTTCGCAGCCTCCTGTTTGCTCATGGTGTTCATGAGGGCCATGAGGGCGACGCGCGCGCCGCCGTTATCGGCGGTGTTTTCGCCCAGTGTGAGCTTGCCGTTGACGTAGACCCCGGGCGCCACGCTGAAGCTGGAATACTCGTCGGCCACGCAAGCGGCGCGCTCTTCGAAGGCTTTGCCGTCGGTGGGGGTCCACCAGTCGCGCAGGTTGCCCTGAGGATCGAACTGGCGTCCCTGGTCGTCGAATCCGTGGGTGAGTTCGTGGCCGATCACCATGCCGATGCCGCCGAAGTTCACGGCGTCGTCCATGGTCTTATCGAAGAATGGCGGCTGCAGGATTCCGGCCGGGAAGTTGATGTTGTTCATCTGCGGATCGTAGTAGGCATTGACGGTGGGCGGAGTCATGGCCCACTCCTCGCGATCCACGGGCTTGCCGATCTTATCCACCTGGCGCTGGAATTCGAACTCGTCACAGCGGAAGCCGTTGCCCATGTGGTCGTCGCGCTTGATGGTCACGCTCGAATAGTCGCGCCACTTGTCGGGGTAGCCGATCTTGTTGGTGATGGCGCGAAGCTTGACCAACGCCTCCTTTTTGGTGGCATCAGTCATCCAGGGCAGCTTCTGGATGTCCTCGCCGAGCGCCTTTTCGAGGGCGTCCACCATTTTCAGGGTGCGCTCCTTACCCTCGGCGCCGAAGGTCTTCTCCACGTACTTGCGGCCCAGTGCTTCGCCAAGCTGGCTGTCGGTGTAATCCACGCAGCGCTTCCAGCGCGGGCGCATCTGCTGCGTGCCGGTGAGGGTCTTGCCGTAGAAATCGAAATTCTCGTTGAGGAACGAGGTGGGCAGCACGGGGACTTCGGAGTGCAGGGCGTGCCAGGTCAGGTAGACCTTCCAATCGTCGAGGGAGTCGCTCTTCAGCAGCGTGTCCACCGTCTGGAAGAAGCCCGGCCAAGCCACGTTCACTGTCTGGAAGGCGGGCGGCTTGACGCCGGTGAAGTACTGCGCCCAGGCGAACTGCGGATTGGCCTTTTCGAACGCGCCTTTCTCGAGCAGGTGGTATACCTTTTCCGGATCGCGCCGCGAAACCAGGTCGAGCGACCCCTTGGCCAGCGCGGTCTCCATGCGCATCACGGTCTGCGCGTAGGCTTTGGCGGTCTCCGGTTTCTCGCCGGCGAGAACGAACATGCGCGCCACGTGGGCCACGTACTTGTCGCGGATCTCCTTGCTCTTGGCGTCTTCCTTCAGGTAGTAGTCGCGGTCGGGCAGGCCGAGGCCGCCCTGGTCAAGTTGTGCGATCACGCTGCTGGAATCCTTGAAATCCTGCCCGCTGCCGAATTCGAAGAGGGAGTCGATACCGATGCGGTGCAGGTGCGCGACCAGGGGCGCGATCTGCGCCTTATCGTTGAGCGCCTGAATGCGGTCGAGCAGGGGCCGGAGCGGCGTCAGGCCCTTGGCATCGATGGCCTTTTCGTCCATGCAGGCGGCGTAGTAATCGCCGATTTTCTGGGTGGTCGCGTCGCGGCCGGGATCCGGTTTCGCGGCCTCCTCGAGGATCTGGTGCAGCACGTCGCGGTTGCGCTCCTCGAGTTCGCTGAAGCGGCCCCAACGGGATTGATCCGGCGGGACCGGGTTGTTCTTGATCCAGTTGCCGCAGGCGTACTGGTAGAAGTCCTTACACGGGTCGACCGAACGGTCGATCGCGGAAGTCGAGAAACGCATCATGGAAGCGGTGGGGGCGGGTTGCGCCGCCAGCGCGCAGGCGCACGCCAGGGTAGTGACAGCGGTTTTCAGCAAGCAGGTTCTCCTCATTCCAATCTAGCGAATAGACGCACCCGGCGCAGATTCGTTCGGTTTGGGCCGCGGCCGGGTTGCTGGTATCCTCGCTTGCATGCGGATCGGTGTGGTTTTGGCGATGGCGATGGCCGCGGCGGCATTCGCGGCCGACGAGAAGGGCGCGCTGCTCGAAAAGATGGACGCGCGCGCCGCGTATTACGGCGAGGTGTCGCGCCGGATCTGGGAATCGCCCGAACTCGGCTACAAGGAGACGCGCAGCGCGGCTCTGCTCAAGGCCGAACTGCACGCCGCCGGCTTCGCGATCGAAGACCACGTCGCCGGCATCCCGACCGCATTCACCGCCACCTGGGGCAAGGGCAAGCCGGTGATCGGGGTGATGGGCGAGTACGACGCGCTGCCCGGACTTTCCCAGGCGGACGTGGCCGAACGGCATCCCGTGGCGGACGGCGCGCCGGGGCACGCCTGCGGGCACAACCTGCTGGGCACGGCATCGCTGTTCGCGGCCGTGACCGTGAAAGAGTGGCTGGAGCAGACCGGACGCGCGGGTACGATCCGCTTCTACGGCACCCCGGCGGAGGAGGGCGGCGACGGCAAGCTGTACATGATCCGCGCCGGAGCGTTCCGCGACGTGGACGTGGTGCTGAGCTGGCATCCCGCCGACCACAACGTGTCCGGCCTGGAGAGTTCACTGGCCATGATCTCGGCCAAGTTCCGCTTTCACGGCAAGCCGGCGCACGCCGCGGCCGCGCCGGACGCCGGACGCAGCGCGCTGGACGGGCTCATGATCATGGCCAACGCGGTGGAAATGCTGCGCGAGCACGTGCCGGAAACCACCCGCATCCACTACATCATCACCAACGGCGGGGCGGCGCCGAACATCGTGCCCGAGTTCGCCGAAATCTACCTGTACGCGCGGCATCCCAGCATGCCCGTGCTGGACGGCATCTGGCAGCGGATCGTCAAGTGCGCGCAGGCCGGCGCGCTGGCCAGCGAGACCAGCATGGAGATGGAACTCATCAACAGCAGCTTCAACACGCTCCCCAACGATACGCTGGCGGCGCTGGGCGACCGTAACCTGCGGCGCATCGGCGGCGTGGAGTACACGCCGGAAGAGCGGGCATTCGCTGAGCGGTTGCGCGCGACCTTCCCCGGCAGCCTGCCGCCGCTCAGCGCGGCACAGGCGATCGAGACGCCTCGCGAGGGGCACGGGCCGGCCTCCACCGACGCGGGCGACGTCAGTTGGGTGGCGCCGATGGAGCAGATCGAGACCGCGACCTTCGTCCCCGGGGTTCCGCCGCATACCTGGCAGGCGGCGGCATGCGCCGGAATGACCATCGGGCGCAAGGGCATGGTGGTGGCGGCCAAGGCGCTGACCCTGAGCGCAGTAGACCTGTTCGAGGATCCGAAACTGGTGGCGGCGGCGCGGGCGAGTTTCGAGAAGCGGCGGGCCGGATTCGAGTACCGTTCGCGTATCCCGGAAGGGCAGAAACCGCCGTTGGACTATCGCGACAAAAAGTGAGGATCGCCACGGTGTGTCAAACAGGACCTAAATCGTTCTCTTTCAAACGGGTAGGAGAATACCGCCGTTCGACCCGCAAATCGTACCGTTCAACCCGTAAAGACACCGTACAACCAATAAATTCAACAGTTTAATTACAATCCGTGGTTTGGGGCTGCCGGCTTCCCTATACTTTTGATAAGCGCACCAGTCTTCATAAGGAAAGTAGTGTTTGTGCGCGGTTTATCGCAGGACCCTTTGCGAAACGCGTCGCCTGGAGGAGTTCGATCGAGATGCATAAGCCGATTAAATACGCGGAGAAAGCGCTGACCTACGCCGCCAACGCGGCCTGGTTCGTGTTTGACAAGTTCAACCAGATTGGGCAGAACCCCGGGTTCACGCCTTCCTGGAGCGACAAGCCGCTCTTGAAGTCCTGGGAGAAGACCAAGCCCCCGCTGGGCTGGCCCCGCGAGACGGATTCGCTGTGTCCGCGCTGCATCCCGGAAGTGCGCAAGCAGATTCTGGACGGCAAGACTCCGCTGGAAGTCCTCTACACCGATAAACCGGGCGAGATCAAGGCGCAGATTATCGAACGCGACGGGAAGATCCTGATGGTGAAGGATTGCCCGATCCACGGCCACTTCGAAGACGTGATGGCGATCGACACCGCGTTCTTCAAGCACCTGGAGCAGGTCTTCCCCGGGCGCGACATCCGCGCGCACAACGATAAGCACCTGCACAAGCACGGTTCGAGCACGGTCACGCACGGCCGCGGCAGCGTGCTCACGATCGACCTGACCAACCGCTGCAACATGATGTGCGATCCGTGCTTCATGGACGCCAACCAGGTCGGGTTCGTGCACGAACTGACCTGGGAGGACGTGAAGACGCTGCTCGACAACGCGCTCACCATCAAGCCGAAGCGGCAGATGAGCGTGCAGTTCTCCGGCGGCGAACCGACCATCTCCCCGGTGTTTCTGGACGCCGTGCGCTACTCCCGCGAAGTCGGCTACACCAGCGTGCAGGCGGCCACCAACGGCATCGAGTTCGCCAAGAATCCCAAGTTCTGCCGCGAGGCCGCCGAGGCCGGTCTGCGCTATGCCTACCTGCAGTTCGACGGCATCGGCAATGCGGCCAACTCGCATCGCGCGGTGGGCAACCTGTTCGACGTGAAACTGCAGGCGATCGAGAACCTGTACAGCAACGGCGTGGACATCATCCCGGTGATCACGCTGATCAACGGCATCAACAACGAGCAGGTCGGGCGCATCGTGCAGTTCGCGCTGGATAATCCCAAGCGCATCCCGTTCCTCAGCTTCCAGCCGGTGAGCTTCACCGGACGCGACGAAGCGGTGACGGACGAGCGGCGCGCGGCGCAGCGCTACACCCTGAGCCACCTGGCGCACGATGTGAAGAGCCAGACCGGACTGGGCGAACCGGCGCGCGACTGGTTCCCGATTTCATTCATCTCCACGTTCAGCGATTGGAGCGACCTGGTACACGGTCCGCAGGCAACCTGGGGCCAGTTGAGCTGCGGCTGCCATCCGAACTGCGGCGTCGGCATGGCCGTGATGGTGGACAAAGAGACCAAGGAACGGGCTCCGGTGACCTCGTTCCTCAACGCCGACCGCCTGGCGCGCGACGTCGCCCGCCTGAACGATGCGGCCCGCGGCAAGTGGCCGTCCATCATCGGCATGGCGCTGGCGGTGGCGCGCAACTACGATCCCTTCAACGCGCCCACCCACTTCAAGCTCAGCGACATGATGAAGAAGTTCGACAAGACCTTCGGCGCCACGGGCAAGAGCTACGGCAAAGTGGGCAAGGACCGCACGATGGAGGACATCGAGAAGCGCCGGAAGGACCGCTGGAACTTCCTGTTCATCGCCGGAATGTGGTTCCAGGACCTGTTCAACTACGATTTCCGCCGCACCGAGCAGTGCATCATCCCGTACGCGACGCAGGAGGGCGAGATCAGCTTCTGCGCGTACAACACGGGCGTCGGCTGGCGCAACATCGTGGAGAAGATGCACATGACCGCGACCCTCACCAAGTGGTACGAGGAGCACGGCAAGCACGAAATCTTCGCCGGCAACAAGCAGGTGCCGCTTGGACAGGTGCGGCACAGCATGACGCTGCGCGAGGAGATCGTGACCAACGAAGTGCAGCACGATCTGGATGCCAAGGGCATCGCCAAGACGGCGCGCGAAGAGAAAGCGCGCGCGCGGGACGCGAAGCTGAAGGACCAGCAGGAGCACGAGCGCATGATGAAGCTCTACCGCGAGCACGTTCTGGGCGAGAAACCGGGCGAGCAACTGGTGAGCATCGCGCCGCTGGCGCCCGCGGCAAAGCCGCAGAAGCCGGTCGAGGAGCAGGAAGAAGTCGGCAGCTTCGGCGATTAAGCTCGAAGAGAGAGTGGTTTGAGACCGCCGGCCGGGGAAACCCGGCCGGCGGTTTTGCTTTCTGGGAACTTGTCGAAATATGCGATATTGACCTCAACTGGTTGGCGCTGCAAACTAGTAGGCATAGACCATTGGGGCGCTGGCCCGTTCGGCCCCGCACCTCGGCGGCATGCCGTTGCCGCCGACTGGAGGAACGAGTATGGATCGAGTTGCCAGTCTCCTGAATCGGCCGCGCGTCTACTACAACATCGATGGTGTTGGCGAGTTGGGCATGGGATTCATGCTCCTGGGATATGCCCTGCTCGGGTTGCTCCAGGCGCACACTTCCAAGGATGCCATCTGGCACACAACGTATGGCTTCCTGGTCTACCTGGGCGTGATGTGCCTGGTCATTCACTACGGGAGCAAGGCCATTAAGCAGCACATCACGTATCCCCGGACGGGCTTCGTTGCGTACCGGAAGCGGGATACGCTCTGGATTCCGATGTCGGCGGGGTTCGGAATTTCCGTTGTGATGTCGGCCGGTCTGGTCCTCGCGGCGCGCTCGAAATGGAACATGACGTCGCTGGTCGCCCTGATCGGGCTCGCTATGGCGGCGATGTATGCCTACCGCATCGCGACAGCCGTCCAGTGGAAATGGTTCGTGGTGCTGGCTATGGTCGCAGGCTCGGTGCTGATCGCCTTTTCCCCGGCGGCACTGCTCGCCGCAGTGGGGGACGGCGGGCGCGAGGCCACGGCGACCTTCGCGAGTTTTGCCGCAGCGCTGAGGCTCTGGGAGGTCCTCTTCGGCGCCATGTTTATGATCTCGGGCGGCATCAGTTTCTGGCTCTATCTGCGTCACACGTCGGCCCCCGCGCGGGATATCAAATGAATCCTCTGATCCAATCCATCGGGGAACTCGACCGGGTGATTCACGAACCGGGGCGGTTAATGATTGTCGCCCTGCTCTCCGCCGTGGAGAGAACCGACTTCCTCTATCTCCAGCACGAGACCGGCATGAACAAGGGGACGCTCTCCAGCCATCTTTCGCGATTGGAGGAGGCCGGTTACGTCGAAATCGAGAAGACGTATCGCGGTAAGGTGCCGCGGACGCTGCTCGGGCTCACGCAGGCGGGCCGAAGCGCGTTTGAACAATACCGCCGGACGCTCAAAGGCGCGCTGTAGCAGCCAACGAAAAACGGGGCAGGCTGTTGAGGCCTGCCCCGTTTTTCTTACTACTCCCACCCAGGGTTTATTGCGCGTGAACCTTGGAGATGGCGAAGTCGGCGTCGGCCGCGTGACAAACATCGCAGCTTTCACCCATCTTCGCATCGGTCTGCGAGGCCGCGTGGGCCATGGCGGACCGGCTCTGGTGGCAGGCGGTGCAGGCCGCCGTGGTGGCGGGCATCGGATCCTGCAGGCCATTGGGGTACTTCACATTGTTCTTGCCGATGGGGAAGACGGCTTCGCTTCCGTTGACGTGGCACATGGTGCAGTCCATGGTGTTGCCCGGATTGCCGGTGGGGCCGAAGGCCGGGTAGCGCACGTCGCTGAAGTCGCTGCTGCCGATCTTGTAGGTGGTGCCGAGCGCCTGCATATTGTCGCCGAAGTGGATCTTGTGCACCATCACGGAGAGATCGATGGGCACCGCGGCGGAACCCGTGCCGGAGCTGTTGCTCGGGTTGTGGCAGAAGACGCAGTATTCGGTATTGTTGCGGTTCTCGCCGTGCATGGAGAGGCGGGTGTGGCAGCCGTTGCACTTGGAGATGTCCACCACGTGACGCCGCGGAACGATCGGGGAGCCATCCACACTGAAGTAGATGACCTTGTTATCGGCGCCGTAGCGGGTGTCGGCCTGATTCACTGTGCCGGGAGCGACGGTGTAGACGCGCCGCGCTTCGGAGCCGATGGCGAAGGTGCCTTTGGCATCTGCCGGCACGGCGTGCTTGAAGGTGTAGGTGCAGGTGCCGTCCGCGCCACACTGCGCCGCGGAGAGGGCGGATTCGCTGACGTAGCCGGGGGTGGTCACGTCGCTGCCGAAGTTGGTCGTGCCGTAATCGGTCGTGGGACCGGCCATGTTCAGCGCCAGGCGGTTGGTGCTGGACGCCTGCATCGTGCTCATGGGAATCGGGTTCCCGGAGAAGTCCTTGAGGGTGAAAGTCACGGTCGGCGTCTTGCCGGCCACACCGTTATCCACCTTCACGAGCGTCACGACGATACCGGGGCGCGACGGCGCTTCCTGGGGCAGGATGTGGGCGCCCTGGATGGAGGCGTCGAATTCGGTCTCGCCCTTGGGGATGTGGCAGTCGGCGCACTGGTTATCGCTGACCTGCGGCAGGTTCACGTGGTTCTGGCCGGTGGCGAAGTTCACGTCGTCATGGCAGCTTCCGCATGCGGCGCGGCTGGGGTTCGTGTACCAGGCGTTGGCCTGCGCGGCGCCGCTCTTGGGGTCGTGGCAGGACGCGCAGCGGCGGACGTCGCTGGGGAACACCACGGAGGACCAGTCGGAGCTTCCGATGTTGTACGTGCCGCCCGCCTGCACGCTGGGCAGCGCGCTGCCGGCGTGGATCTTGTGGATCATGACCTTAAAGTCGGCGGTAGGGCCGTTGGGATCCTGCAGGTTCGGCGTGTGGCAGATGATGCAGACTTCGACGCTGCGGCGGGAGCCGCCGTGGAAGGCGAGCTGATCGTGGCAGCTATTGCAGGCAGGGGTACGGACGACGTCGCGAGGCGCGGGCGTTCCGCCGCCGGGCACCAGATCCACGAACGCATCGTCATAATTCGTGCCCATGTCGAATTCGGTGAGGTTGCGGTTGCCATAGATGGCGAACCGGTGGCTCGCGGTCTTGTCCCAACCCGAGGGCGCCTTCACGCCGTAGGTGTAGACGTACTCGCCGTCGGCCACCTGCGTGTAGGTGCCGCCCGAGTCGCTGGTGGACTGCACGACCTGGTTCTTACCGTCGGTGGACGTGCGGGTGCGCGTCGCGTAGGTCACGAACTGCTTCTGGCCTGCGGGAATGTAGCCCAGCAGGAAGCCCAGGGTGACGCTGCCGGGCGAAGTCACACCCAGACGGTCAAGGCCCAGCCCTTTCGAATCGGTGATCTTGAAATCGATACTGGCCGTGCCGTCGGCGGCGACCTTGGCGGACACAATCGTGATGTTGAAGCCGGGGCGGACGAAGTTCACCTGGTCCGGACTGGCGTAGTAGGCCTTCTCCCGTGGGGTAAACCCCGCCTTGCGTGTGGCGCTGGAGAGCCCAACCGCTCCCGCGAGCACAATCGACGCCGCCAGGCAAACGCGTACGGCGCGTGTATCGGATATCCGCATCTCGAAATGGCTGTGCACGCGGCCTGCCATGCAAAAACTCAACACTTGCGGCAGGATCCCCACCGTCATTGAGCGATTTCGCCCGACTTCCTGGGTAGTAGCACCCATAGTGGGGCAATTTGCAGCATCTCCGAAGCGCAATAGGTTCGTATTTGCAGCGTTTTGCCACTACAGCACTGCTCCTGCGCAGGGGACTTTACCTGAATCGCCCTGGTGAATGGCCGGCTGTTACACTTCCACATGGAGATCCCCATGAAAAACCTGATCCTGACGTTGCTTCTCGCCTGCTGCGCAACCGCCCAGACCGCGCCGCCCGTGCGCATCATCCTGGTGGGGGATTCCACCATGGCGGTTAGGAGCGGCTACGGCCCCGGCTTTTGCGCCCTGGTGACGCCGGAAGTCACTTGCCTGAATATGGCCGAGGGCGGACGGAGCACGAGCAGTTATCGCGCCGAGGGGTCGTGGGCGCAGGTGATGGAGAAACTGAAGGACGGCGGGAGTTACTCGGGCACCTGGGTGCTGATTCAGTTCGGCCATAACGATCAGCCGGGAAAGCCGGGACGGTCCACCATCCTGGCGACCGAGTTCCCGGCCAACCTGCGGCGGTACGTGGAAGAGGTCAAGGGCGCGGGCGCGCATCCGGTGCTGGTAACACCACTGACGCGCCGCTCCTTCCGCGCCGGAAAACTACAGGACACTCTCGCACCATGGGCGGAGGCGGCGCGCAAAGTGGCGGCGGAGACCGCCACTCCCTTGCTCGACCTGCACACCGAGAGCATGGCGGCGGTGGAGAAGATGGGACCGATAGAGGCTAACTCTCTGGCCATGGCGCCGCCGCCGGAATCCGTGATGGAGGGTGCGCTGGAGGGCAACTCTCCCGCGGCGCCGAAGCCGGCAGTGGCGAACCCTGGCGAGCCGGTGTTCGATTACACACATCTGGGGGCAAAGGGCGCCGACTACTTCGGCCGGATGGTGGCCCGGGAACTGGCAGCGGCTGTGCCGAAACTGAAGGACTACCTGCGTCCATAGCCGCCGGCGCGGCGGGTAACTGTAAATTCATGGGGAGAAATGATTAAGGCCCCGAGCTGGGTATCTCGGGGCCTTTGCACTCAGAGGGTGGCGGTGGGAGGGGACTCACCGCCTGGGATGCTGTCTGTAT
>JAFDVU010000052.1 GCA_018268835.1 Acidobacteriota bacterium
AGGAAGCGCCATCCGCCCCGCCGCCCGCGCAGAGCACCGCCGCGCCGGCCCCGCAAAAAGACTCCGCCACCGTGACCATGGACCCCGCGGTGCAGAAGAGCGCCGGCATCGTCGTCGAGGAAGCGCCGCTGCGCTCCCTGCCGCAGGTGATCCGCGCCACCGCGCGGCTGAGCAACGATGAGAACCAGACCTGGCGCGTCGGCGCCATCACCGACGGCCGCATCGTGCGCGTGCTCGCCAATCCCGGCGACACCGTGGCGCCCGGCGCCGTGCTGGCCCGCATGCACAGCCACGACATCCACGAATCCCGCGCCGCCTACCAGAAGGCGCAGATGGAACTCGCCCGCACCCGCTCCGAGGAAGCCTTTGCCCAGCGCGCGCGCGACCGCGCCAAGCGCCTCTACGATCTCAAAGCCGGCTCACAGGAGCAGTACGAACGCGCCGAGACGGAGCTCAAGAACTCGCAGACCATGGTGGCCAACGCGCAGGTGGAACTCGACCGCACGCGCAACCACCTCACCGAATTCCTCGGGGTTCCCGCCGACAACCCGCCGCACCCCGGTCCCCTGCCCCACGACCGGGAGGACGAAACCGAGTTCATCCCGGTCACCACTCCAGCCGGCGGCACCGTCATCTCCCGCGCGGTCACGCCGGGAACCGTCGTCACCCCGGCCAACGACCTCTTCATCGTCAGCAACCTCTCTTCCCTGTGGGCCATCGCCGAAGTCAACGAAGAGTACCTGCCGCGCCTGCGCCCGGGAATGCCCGCCAGGATCTACGTGCAGGCCTACGGCCGTGAGTCTTTCTCCGGCCGCATCGGCAGGCTCGGCGAAGCCTTCGACCCCACCACCCGCACAGTGAAGGTCCGTATCGACCTGCCCAACCGCGGCGGACGCCTCAAGCCGGAAATGTACGCCAGCGCGGAAATCGAAGTCGGCGGCAGCGAGCCGGCGGTCTTCGTGCCGCAGGGCGCGATTCAGGAAGTCCGCGGCGAAAACGTGGTCTTCGTGCGCACCGCGGCAGACCGCTTCGAAGTCCGCGCGCTCGAACTCGGCCGCACGCTCGACGGCTCCTTCGAAGTCCTCCGCGGACTGAAACCCGGCGAGCGCGTCGCCACGCGCGGCGCTTTCGTACTCAAGAGCGAATATCTCAAAGCCGCGCTGGCGGGGGAATAACCAATGCTCGAACGGATCATCGATTTTCACCTCGAGCACCGCTGGTTCGTGCTCATCGGCGTCTTCGGCATCGTGGCGCTGGGCCTCTTCTGCATGCTGCAGATCCCGGTGGACGCCTTTCCCGATCTCACCAACAACCAGGTCGTGGTCATCGTGCAGTGCCCCGGTATGGCGCCGGCGGACGTGGAGCAGCTCGTCACCTTCCCCATCGAAACCTCGCTCATGGGCATCCCCAAGACCCAGGGCATCCGCTCCATTTCCAAGCTGGACCTCTCCATCGTGACCATCGTGTTCGACGATTCGGTGAACACCTACTTCGCGCGCCAACTCGTCAACGAGCGGCTGCAGGAAGTGCGCACGCGCATGCCCGACGGCGTCGAACCCTCGCTCGGCCCCGTGGCCACCGCCTTCGGCGAGGTCTACCAGTACACGCTGGACGGCCCCGGCGTCTCCGCCATGGACCTCAAGACGCTCCAGGAGTTCCAGATCAAGAACCAGTTGCGCGTCGTGCCCGGCGTCAATGAGATCAACACCTGGGGCGGCGAAACCCGCCAGTACCAGATCGAGATCGATCCCAACCGCCTGCAGGCGTACGGGCTCACGTTGCGCGACGTCTACGAGCGGGTCCGCGAGAACAACGCCAACTTCGGCGGCGGCTTCATTGAGCATTCCTCCGAGCAGTACACCGTGCGCGGCATCGGACGCGCGCGCGGGCAGCGCGATCTCGAACAGGTGGTGCTCGCCGCCCGCGCCGGCACCCCGGTGATGGTGCGCGACGTGGCGCTCGTCAAGGAAGGGCCCATGCCGCGGCAGGGCGCCGTCCTGCGCGATGCCGGTCCGGAAACCGTCAGCGGCATGGTCATCATGCTCAAGGGCGAGAACGGCAAGAATGTCATCGATCGCGTCAAGACCCGGCTGGCTTCCATGCGCCTGCCCAACGGCATCTCCATCCGCAAGTTCTACGACCAGTCCGAGGTCATCGACCGCACCATCGAAACCGTCAAGCACAACCTGATCGAAGGCGGCGTGCTGGTGGTCGCCGTGCTGCTGTTGTTCCTCGGCAACTTCCGCGCCGCCCTGATTGTCACCGCCATCATCCCGCTCTCCATGCTGGTGGCTTTCATCGGCATGCGGGTCTTCGGCATCAGCGCCAACCTGATGAGCCTGGGCGCGATCGATTTCGGCATGATCGTCGATGGCGCGGTGGTCATGATGGAGAACTCCATGCGCCGCCTGCAGGATCCGCGGCCGGGCGCGAAGCCGGTGGACGAGATCCGCCAGGCGGCCTACGAAGTCGCGCGCCCCATCGTCTTCGCCGTGGCCATCATCATCGCGGTCTACCTGCCCATCTTTTTCCTCGAAGGCCTCGAAGGCCGCATGTTCCGGCCCATGGCCATCACGGTCTGCTCGGCGCTCATCGGCGCCCTGATCTTCGCCCTCACCGTGATCCCCGCCGCGGCCAGCGTGCACTTCACCGGCGCCATGAAGGAACACTCCGAAGGCTGGGTCCACAAGCTGCGCGCCTTCTACCTGCGGCTTCTCAGCGGCGCCATCCGCCACCGCTTCGCCACCGTCGCGATCGCCCTGGCGCTGGTCGTGGTCAGCGTGGGCTCGCTCGCCTACATCGGCACCGAATTCATGCCGCGGCTCGACGAAGGCTCCATCCTCATCGAGACCCGCAAACTGCCCGGGATCTCGCTCACCGAATCCGTCAACATCAGCCATCGCGTGGAGCAGGTCGTGCGCCAGTTCGACGAGGTCTCCGGCGTGGTCACCAAGATCGGGCGCCCCGACCTCGCCACCGAAGCCATGGGAATCAACCAGGGCGACGTCTACGTCCTGCTCAAGCCCTACGAGCAGTGGAAGAACGGCGTCACCAAGGATCAGCTCATCGACCGCATGGCCGCCGCGCTCAACCGCATCCCCGGCGTGTCGTACAACTTCACCCAGCCCATGGCGATGCGGCTCGACGAAGTGGTCTCCGGCATCAAGGCCGATGTCGCGCTCAAGATCTTCGGCGAAGATCCGCGCGTGCTCGAACAGTCCGCCGAACAGGCGCTGCACCTGCTTTCGAGCGTCCCCGGCGCCGCCGACGCGCAGATGGAGATCGTCTCCGGCGTCGCCGAACTGCGCGTGGATATCGACCGCGGCCAGCTGGCCCGTTACGGCCTCAACGTCTCCGACGTGCGCGGCGTGATCGAGACCGCCATCGGCGGACGCACCACCGGCGAAATGATCGAAGGCCAGCGCCGCTTCGCCATCGTGGTGAAACTGCCCGAACAGTACCGCGGGAACCCCGACGCCGTGCGCGACCTGCTCCTCTCCGCGCCCGCCGGCGAGCGCATCCGTCTCAGCCAGGTGGCGCGCGTCGAAACCGGACGCGGCCCCGAGGTCATCTCCCGCGAAGACGGCCAGCGGCGCATCGTGGTGCAGTGCAACGTGCGCGGACGCGACCTCGGCAGCTTCGTCGGCGCCGCCCAGGCCAAGGTGGCCGCCGGCCTCCGCCTGCCGCCCGGCTACTCCGTGGATTGGGGCGGCCAGTTCGAAAATCAGCAACGCGCGATGCGCCGCCTCATGATCGTCCTGCCCGCGGCCATCCTCATCATCTTCGGCCTCCTCTTTGCCAGTTTCGATTCCGTTCCGCAGGCCCTGCTCATCCTGCTCAACGTGCCCTTCGCTCTGGTCGGCGGCATTGCCGCTCTCTGGATCCGCCACCTGAACCTCAACCTCTCCGCCTCGGTCGGCTTCATCGCCCTCTTCGGCGTAGCCGTGCTCAACGGCATCGTCATGGTGAGCTACATCAACCGCCTGCGGCAGTCCGGCAAGACCTGCATGGAGGCCGTGGTCGAAGGCGCCGGCGCGCGCCTGCGTCCGGTACTGATGACCGCATTGGTCGCCAGCCTCGGCTTCATTCCCATGGCGCTGGCCACCAGCGCCGGCGCCGAAGTTCAGCGCCCGCTCGCGACCGTGGTCATCGGCGGGCTGGTAACATCGACGTTACTGACCCTGCTGGTTCTACCCGTGGTCTATCCCTGGTTTTCGAAGGATCTGAAGCGTGCGAATCCTGCTGGTTGAGGACGAAGAGGACGCAGCCCGTCTGCTGGCCAAGGGCCTGCGCGAGCGCGCCTACGCCGTCGATGTCGCCGCCGACGGTGAAAGCGCGCTCCTCAAAACCGCGGTCTCCGATTACGATCTCATCCTGCTCGACATCCTGCTCCCCGGCAAAAGCGGCCTCGAAGTCTGCCGCCAGCTTCGCTCCGCGGGCAACCAGACGCCGGTCCTCATGCTCACCGCGCTCGACCAGGTGCCGGACCGCATCTCCGGACTCGATCACGGCGCCGACGATTACCTGGGCAAGCCCTTCGACCTCGACGAACTTCTGGCGCGCGTTCGCGCCCTTCTCCGCCGCCGGCCCAGGCTTGAAAAGGACGTCATTGAGGTCCGCGACCTGCGCATCGACACCCGCTCCCAAACCGTGACCCGCGCCGGCCGCCCCGTCGAACTCACCACCAAGGAGTACACCCTGCTCGAGTACCTCGCGCGCCGCCAGGGTGAAGTCGTGGGCCGCGCCGATATCTCCGAGCACGTCTGGGAAGAAGACTACGACCCCTTCTCGAACCTGATCGAGGTCTACATCCAGCGCCTGCGCCGCAAACTGGAGGAAGGCCACGCCGGTCCGCGCCTGCTGCACACCCGCCGCGGCCAGGGGTACCGGCTCGGCAACCCGGAGGCGGACGATGCTTAACTCGGTGCGCGCCCGCCTGACGCTTTGGTACGCGGGCGTGCTGGCGCTGGTCCTGATCCTGTTCGCCTCCGGCGTCTACGTCGTCGTGCAGCGTGAAACCTACGCGCGGCTCGATGCCGGCCTCGCTTCCAGCCTGCAGGTGATCGCCGCCTCCCTGCAGCACGAGATCGAGGAACATAAGGGACAGGATCCCGGCGAAGATGCCTTCCGCGGCATCCTCGCCACCATGCACCGCAATTCCTTCCCGCGGAAAGCGATCGGCGTATACCAGGGCGCGCGCGCGGTCGGCGTGAAACCCTCCGACGGTGGCCTCTCGCCCGCGGACACCGTCGTCGCCGGGACCACCCCGCGCTTCGTCACCATCGGCTCTTCCCGCACCGCCGCCGTCGAAGTGCGTTTGGCGGGCGCCGCGGCGCCCTATCGCGTGGTCGCCGCCGAAAGCCTGAACGACACGCTGGCCGAACTCCGCAGCCTGGAGGGCACGCTGCTGCTGGCCGTCCCCCTTGCGGTGGCGCTCGCCGGCGCCGTCGGCTACCTGTTGGCGCGCAAGAGCCTGGCGCCCGTGGTCGCCATGTCCAACGACGTGGACCGCATCGGCTCCGCCAACCTCGCCGCGCGCGTCGAGGTCCCCCACCCGCGCGACGAACTCGGCAAACTCGCCGGCACCTTCAACCGCCTGCTCGAGCGCCTGCAACTCTCTTTCGACCGCCAGAAGCAGTTCATGGCCGACGTGTCGCACGAACTGCGCACCCCGATCTCCGTCGCGCGCACCGCCGCGCAGGTCAACCTCGCCGGCCCCGACCGTCCCGCCGCCGAGTACCGCGAAGCCCTCGACATCATCGAAAAACAGATGGCGCGCCTCACCCGCGTGGTCAACGATCTGTTCCTGCTCTCCAAGACCGATACCGGCGCGGCGCAGTTGCACCGCCGCCGCTTCGCCCTCGACGAAACCCTCCGCGATACCGTCAAAGCGGCGCGCGTCCTCGCCGCCGGCAAGCAGATCGCCGTCTCCTGCGGCGAGCCGGTGGAAAGCCCCGCCGACGGCGACGAGGATCTGATCCGCCAACTCGTCCTGCTGTTGCTCGACAACGCCATCCAGCACACGCCCTCCGGCGGCACCGTGCGCGTCGATCTCCAACGTGACGGCGGATACTACCGCATCACCGTCGCCGATACCGGGTGCGGCATCCCGATCGAGGCGCAGCCCTTGATCTTCGACCGCTTCTACCGCGTCGATAAGGCGCGCTCGCGCTGCGCGAGTTCGCTCACCGGCGGCGCGGGCCTGGGCCTCTCCATCGGCAGGTGGATCGCCCAGGTGCACGGCGGCTCACTGACCCTGCTCCGCTCCACCTCCGAAGGCAGCGTCTTCTGCGTGTCCCTGCCCGCGGCGTGACCCCTACTGCATCACTTCGAAATCCGCGGTCCGCACGGCCCACGTTCCGGTGGAATCCTGCGCCCGGATCTCGGCCTTGTACGGCCCCGGCGGCAGCATCGCCATCGGCACCCGCAGCGCCGCCGGCACCGTCCCGCTGCCGGGACGGATGAACGTGTCCAGCGGCACCGTGCCGGCTTGCGATACCGGATTGCCCGTCTTGCCATCCAGGAATCGCAGTTCCACCGACACCTTCGGCGGCTTGTCGCCCGTCAGCGCCGGGTCGTAGATCTCGAAGTACATCGCCACGTTGTCGCTCTTGGCAAACCGCATGTACCCGCTAGGTGTGAACTTCAGGTTTCCCGCGATCAGCGGCGACCGCCCTTCCAGCAGCAGCGAGTCGATCCCCGTATCCACCGCCGACGCCGGTCCGAAGCTCTTGCACAGCGCCACCGCGCTCACCGCGAACTGCGTCGCATCGTACGCGTTGATGGACAGCGGCGTCTCCATCTTGCCGAAGTTCTCGCCGCCGGAATCGAACACCACTTTGAACACGTAACTCCCGCTTGCGATATCTAACTGGTTTTCGTAGTGGAGCGGCGTCTGCCGGAACTTCTCCACCTCCTTCGACCCGTCCAGATCCACCTTGACCACATCGCTGAAGCGCGCCGCCACGCCCCCGTCCTTGAGATACGCGATCCCGAGCACGTTGACCTCGGCGTGCTGCTTGCCCTTCACCTTTTCGAACTTCACCGATTCCGTGGGAATCTCCAGAGTCACCGCCACCCGCGCCGTATTCGGCCCGGTATAGAAGTAGGGGACCGTCATCGACGCCGGAATCGTGCCCTTCGACGAACCGGTGACGCGGCTCTCCAGGGTCTTCTCGATCGGGTTTCCAGCCAGCACGTCCTTCGGCTTGGTGTCGCAGTAGCCGGCGCGGGCGCGCACGTTCATGCCGCCCTTGTCGAGCTTCACCTTCAGCGTGTGGCAGCTTCCCTCCGCGTGAGGCGGCGGCGTGTAGCCCAGGATGTAATACGCGTTCTGCTCCTTGGCGATCTTGGCCAGCCCACCGGTGAAATCGTTCGTGTTCAAAATGACGAAGCCGCCCGTGCCGTCCGCCAGCATGTAAAGGATCTGCTGCCGGTCGATCGCGCTGCCCGGAATCTCCATCCCGAAGGGGCCGTTGCGCCGGTTCATCGGGTTGTTGTTGTTGTTGAACGGATTGTTGTTGTTGCCGAACGGATCCGTGCCGCCGCGCCCCGAGTTGGAGCCGCCCGGATTGTTCATCCCGGGGTTGTTCCCCGGCATTCCCGTGGTCCGTCCGCCCGCCGCCGGATTCCCCGCCCCGGGGCTGACTCCACCGCCGCGGGTGACTCCGCCACCGCCGCCCGCCGCTCCACCGCCGGCACCTCCGCCGGTGGTCCCGCCGCCGCCGGCGGTGCCGCCACCGCCCGCCGTTCCGCCGCCGCCGCCGCGCGCCTGCGGTTCCAGCAGCAGGCTCGCGATGCGCGTCACCGGCCATGCCGCCAGCGCGATGCCGTCCGCGCGGGACGCACCCGGCCACTGCAGCTCGGCGCGCCCGCCGCGCACCGGAATCCCGCCCGTCATGCCGCGCGCGTCCACCGGGTACAGCGCCACATTGGCGCGGTTGCAGTAGCTGATCGTCACCGTGGCTTCATCGCGCAGCAGGTTGCTCAGCGGAAAGCCGCTGGTGAACAGCACCAGGCTCTTGCGCCCCGGAATATCGCCCAGGCTCTTTGCCAGGCTGCGGATTCCCTGCAGCATCTGCCGCGCCGCGAATTCCTGCGTGGGATCGATGCGCGCTCCCGTCATCTCGTCCATCCCACCCATCCGGTTCAGCCCGCCCATGATCGCCATGTCCGGCCCGCGGACGATCGAGGAAGCGCGCACCTTCTCGAGCGACGCCTTCAGCTTGCCGATATCGTCCGTGAAGTTCTGGTTGATCTGCAGTGAGCCGTAAAAACTCGCCACCAGCATCGCCCGGTCCGGTCCCGCGTTGGATTCGATGAACCGCTGCGCCGCGATCCGCGATTGGGCCAGTTCCCCGGCGCTCAGCGTCATGCTGTCGAAGAACAGTACGATGTAGCGCTTGCCGCTATCCGGCGACGAGGGGTCGGGACCGTAGGAGAACGTCTTCAGCGCCTGCTCCTTGTTGTCCTCCCAGACCTTGAAGTTCTTCATCTCCAGGTTGTCGACGTACTGGCCCTTCTTGTTGGCCACCACCACGTCCACCAGCACCAGCTTGGTCTCGGTCCGGATCACCGTAGGCGGCGCCTGCGTCTGTCCCCAGGCCGCCACCCCGGCCAGCAGGATCGCGGCGTACCGCGAAATTCGATTCAGCTTCACACTGCACCTCTCAATACGGAATCTCCACCGCGCCGTTGCGGGCGGACATCATCGCCCCTTCGCTGTCCCGCACCACCAGGCGCACGGTGTAGACGCCCGGCTTCACATCTAATGTGTTGCGCACTACCATGCCGTTGTCCAGCCTCTTTTCGAGCGTCTCGTCCTTCAGCCGCATCTCGATCCGCTTCTGGATTCCGGTAACGTACACTCCGTTGCGATCGAACACCCCGCACACGATCACCACTTCATCGTTGTTACGGTCGTTTTCCTTGCGGAACTTCAGCTTCTTCACGTCCACTTTGATCAGCAGCGCCAGTTTCGCCGCCTCCGCTCCGCTCTTGAAGAACTGCGTGTGCATGTCCACCGGGATATCGCTCATCTCCTCGCGGCTGAACAGCGCTTCTTCCAGTTCCCGCCGCTCCGTCTCCTTGGCGTTCTCCGTGTGCGTGGGCGCGTAGTAGCCCTTGCGCGCCACCAGCGACATGCCGCCGAGTTCCCTGGAGTTCTTGAGCGAAACCTTGAGCGCGTGGAAACTGCCGTCCATGCGCAGATTCTGCGGCGAAAACGCCAGCAGGTAGTAATACTCGGGCGCCGCCGAAAGCCGCTGAAAGCCCTCTTTCAAATCGTTATTATTCTGGAAGAAGCTCGCGCCCGTGCCCGCCGCCAGTTCCGCCAGCACGTCGGACTGCGCCATCGCGCTCTCCCGCTCCATGCGCAGCAGCAGGGTCAGCGCGGCCGCGGCCGGCGCAGCCTGGCTGGCGTCGGCGTTCACCGTGAACAGCCCGCGCGCGTCCAGCGTGTTGATCAGCACGCTGGCGCGGATCGCCCGGTCCATGATCTCGCTCTTCTCCGGCGCGTGATCGGCCAGCGTGATGAATCCCGGCGACACCACCACCATGCTGCGGCGTCCCGGCATCGCCGCCATGCGCCGGATCAAGTCGCGGATCACGCCCAGCACCAGCCGCGTCTGCGCATCGCCAAGGTTCACCTCGCGCGTTGCCGCGCCCTCCACGATCTGCTGCGCCATCCGGATATCGGTCAGGTTCTGGCACGCCATCACTTCCTGAATCGAAGCCTGCAACGCATCCGGATCGTGTTTGTTGAAGATCAGGTCCGCCATGTAGTAGTTCATATGCGGACACGTGCCCTCGCCGGACCCCGAGTACGGGTGCGGCATCAACTTTGCCAGCGTGGCGTGCAGCGCTTCGCGGTCGTCGGTGAAATCCAACTGCGTCTGCCCGCTGGTGGTGAAGATGGCGAACCGCTCCGTCTTCTTGGCGGCGATCGCCTCATCCAGGTACCGTCCAGCGGCATCGCGCGCGCGTATCAGGTCCGGGAACTTAATATTGACGTCGTCGAAGACCAGCGCGGTGAATCCGTCCGCCACCTCTACCGGCTTGTTCTCCAGCCCCTTCAGCGAAGGGTCCGCACTTTCGATCTCGATCGGCTTGATGATCCGCGTCCCGGCCCGCTCCAGGCTGAAGCGCGCGATGTATTGCGGCTTGCCGCGGTCGAACAGCAGGAAATCCTCCTGCTTCAGCGTACCCACGGCTTTGCCCTGCCGGTCGCGCACCACTACCGGCACCGCGACCAGATTGACCCGCGCCCGGAACGTCGCCGGCTCGTCCTTCTGCGACATCTCCGCCGCCGGTTGCTGCGCCTGCGTCTGGGCGAAGAGCGAGGAGCCCGCCAAAAGCGGTACGACCATGCCCCGGAAGCACTTCATAAGGTTTACCGTATTCTACGATACGGCGCGCCTCTGTGCTGCGAGCCGCGCCGCTGCGTTTTTCATCGTTGCGTTTTCCGCCACCGCCGATAAATCCGCTATACTGGCCGACATGCGAAAATCAGGGGCGATTATCCTTCTTGCACTTTTCTGCTCATGCGGCGCGTGGGCGCAGGGTACAACCTCACGGGTAACCGGAACCATCCAGGACGCCACCGGGGCCGTCGTGCCCAACGCGTCCGTCAAGCTCGTCAACGAGGGCACGCAGGCGGCGTTCGAAACCAAATCCACCCAGGCCGGTAGTTACGCCTTCGAAGCCGTCCAGTCCGGCACTTACGAACTCGATGTCGAAGCCGCCGGCTTCCGCAAGTTCGTCTCCCACGATAACGCAGTGGTGATCGGCCAGCCTTCCACCATCAACGTGAAACTCGAGGTCGGCACTCTGGTGGACACCGTCGAAGTAAGCGGTTCCACCGAATCGGTCGAGACTTCGTCCTCGGCCAACCTTGGCAACGTGATCGGCCAGAAAACCATCCAGGACCTGCCCATCGTCGGCACCCGCGGACGCAACCCGCTCGGACTGATCGACCTGCAACCCGGCGTGATCGATACGCAGTCCATCACCGGCGGCGCCGTGGTCGTCTTCGGCGCGCGCGACCGCGCCTGGAACATCACGCTGGACGGCATCGACAACAATGAAAGCTCCAGCGGCGGCAGCGATTTCGCGCCCCTGCGAACCAATCCCGATTCGCTGGCCGAATTCAAGGTCATCACCTCCAACCCCAGCGCCGAATACGGACGCAGCAGCGGCGCGCAGGTCGCGATGATCACGCGCAGCGGCACCAACGAATTCCACGGCTCGCTGTTTGAGTTCTACCGCACCCCCCGGCTCAACGCCAACGAGTGGCAGAACAACTTCAACTCCACCGGCAAGCGGCAGTTCGTGCAGCACATTCCCGGCGGCAGCATCGGCGGCCCCATCCGAAAGAACAAGACGTTCTTCTTCTTCAACGTGCAGGGCCTCATGGCACTCAACACCACCAGCGTGGTGCAGACCGTCTACACCCAGAGCGCGCGCCAGGGCATCTTCCGCTACGTGATCGGCGGGCGCAACGCTCCGGCGGGCAGCGCCACCCCGAGCGTGGACGCCAACGGCAACGTGCTCGCCGGCGTGCAGGTGGGCAGCTACGATATCGCCGCCAACGATCCGCGCCACGCCGGGCTCGACAAATCCATCCAGACCACCCTCAACTCCTTCCCGCTGCCCAACCGCTTCAACGTGGGTGATGGCCTCAACACCGCCGGCTACGCCTTCGCCGCCCCCAGCCAGGAGCGGCAGCACGATGTCACCTTCAAGGTCGACCAGATCATCAACTCCCAGAACACAGTCTTCGCCCGCGTCTCCTGGGGCGTGCAGAACACCAATTGCGACAGCGCCAACGGCGGTCTGCAGCTTTTCCCCGGTCTCGGCTGCCAGGAGAACACCACGCGCGATCCCAAGAACATGGCCTTCAACTGGCGCTGGAATCCCACCCCGCGCCTGACCAACGAAGCCGTGTTCGGGCTCAATCAATTCACCTTCGGGTTCGACATCCCCAACGCCAACCTGAACGCGCTTTCCCTGATCAGCCCCACGGTCGCGTATCCGTACGCCGACTTCGGCAACAATCGCACGCTCAAAACCTGGCAGGTAGTGGACAACCTTTCCTACGTCTGGGGCAAGCACACCCTCAAGTTCGGCACCAACATCCGTCTCGGCCGCGAAATCGACGCCCGCGGCAGTGTCGGCGCCTACAACGCGACTACCGACGTCTACTTCAACGCCGACCTCGATAACGCCACCTTCAACGTGCCCGCCGCCATCAACCAGGCTTACGACCTGCCCTCACTGCGCAACAGCATCAACTTCCTGCTCGGCCGCGTCGGCGAGATGCAGCGCGGCTTCGTTGCCCTCGACGGCAAGAACTACACCGCCAGCCTGCTCAATTTCGACGCGCACTGGAACGAGTACGATTTTTACGGCCAGGACTCATGGAAGCTGCGTCCCAACCTCACCGTCGACCTCGGCCTGCGCTGGGAGATCAAGATGGCGCCCACCTCGCCCAATCCGGTCATCTCGCACCCCAACGTCCCGCTGGTTGCCGGCGCCGCAGCCACCAACCAGGCGCAATGGGTCAACGGCAGCCTCTACAAGGACGGTCTGCGCAACTTCGGCCCCTCCATCGGCATCGCCTGGGATCCGTTCGGCACCGGCAAGACCTCACTAAGATCGAATTACCGCATCGCCTTTGACCGCCTGCACAGCTTCCTGCCCTCCTCGCAGGTCTTCAACAACCTGCCGGGCCTGACTTACTCCTACGACAACACCACCGTCGGGCAGACCGACACGCGGCTTAGTTCGGTTCAGCCGGTCGCCCCGCCCACGGTCAGCGCCGATACGTTCCGCCAGCCCGCGCCCTTTTCCAGTTCCTCCATCGCGGTGCTGGATCCGAACTTCAAGTTCCCGACCACCCATGAATGGTCTTTCAGCGTGCAGCGCGAAGTCTGGCGCGGCGGAGTCTTCGAAGCCGACTACATCGGCCGCCGGGCCTACCACCTGATGGGCGCCTACGATGCCAATCAGCCCAACTTCTTCGTGCCCGGCATGCTCGACGCGTTCAACACCGTCAAGGGCGGCGGACAGAGCGCCCTGCTCAACAGCCTCTTCAGCGCCGACAGCCGCATCGCCGCCGGCAAGACCGCCAGCGATATGATCCGCGCGCAGTACTCCAGTTCGCTGGCCCTGAACAGCTTCTCCGCCATCCTGAGCGCGCTCGGACGCCGCGTGCAGTCCAGCGGCGGCACGCTGAGAAACGTCACCGCCCTTTCCGGCGCCGGCGCCTTCGCCGTGATCCCCTTCCCGCAGTTCTCCGGCGGCGTCACCGTGATCGATTCCAACGACTTCTCCACCTACAACGGCATGGTGCTCCAGTTCCAGCAGCGCTGGAAGAGCGGCATCCAGTTCCAGTTCAGCTACACCTATTCGAAGGCGCTGGCCACCCGCGACTTCGACCCGACCTTCACGGTGTACGGCTCCGGCGCCACGCAGGCGGCGGCATCCACCCCTTTCGATATCTACAACCGCGCGCTCAACTACGGCGAACCGCAGTACGACCACCGCCACGCCTTCCAGGCCCACGGCACCATAGAACTGCCCTTCGGCCACGGCAAGAAGTTCGCCGCCAACCTGCCCGCGGTCCTCGACCGCCTCGCCGGCGGCTGGGAAATCGCGCCCATCTTCACCTATTACTCCGGCCGCCCCTTCACGGTCTACTCCGGCGCCAACACCTTCGACAGCGTCGTGCAGTCCACCGTGGACTGTACCGGCTGCCCGCATAGCCTGGGACAGGTGCAGGACGTCAACGGCTACAAGTGGTACTTCAACCCGAACACCGATAAGAGCCAGTTCAGCGCTCCCGCCCCCGGTTCAATCGGCGGCACCGGCAAGGGCTACTTCTTCGGACCGCGCTTCTTCGATATCGACATGTCGTTCCTCAAACGCATCCGCTTCACCGAATCGAAGAACCTGGAATTGCGCGCCGACGCCACCAACATCACCAACACGCCCTCCTTCGGGCTGCCGACCGCGACCTATACCTCCTCGCTGTTCGGCCGCATCGGCGGCACCGTGGAAAGCGCCGCGCGCAAGTTCCAACTCGGGGCGAAGCTGAACTTCTAGAGACCCCCCCAGGGACTAACGAAAGGTAACCTGGAACTCGCAGCCATGGCGGGCGGACAATGGGGTACGTCCGCCATGGCCTTCCCATTCCCGATCCCCCAACGGTTCCGGCGGGGCTTCCCTGCCCCGTCCCTGACGGTCTTTGTCGCACTGCAAGTGCTCGACATCCTTACCACGTTGCTCGGCCTGCAACTGGGCGCGCGCGAATCCAGCATTTTTCTGGCCCACCTCATGCGGGTCGGGCCCGTCGCCGCCCTTCTGCTCGCCAAAATCATGGCCGTCGCCCTCATCGCCATGGCCCTGCGCTGGAAGCGGCCCCGCATCGTCGTCTTCATCAATTACTGGTTCGCGGCGGTCGTCACATGGAACCTGGCGAACATTTTATTCCTGCAATTGTGGGCCTGAACGTACGTTTCCCAAAACGTTTGCAGCCCCGGCGCGGCCGTGCGATATAATGGCCGCGGACAAGGAGTATCACGCCAGTGGGCGAAACTACCAGACGATCGTTCTTTATGGGCGCTGTCACCGCTGCGGCGGCAACCCGCGTGTGGGGCGCCAATGAGAAGTTGAACATGGGCATCATCGGGCTCGGCGGCCGCGGCGGCTCGCACATGCGGGAGTTCCCCCGCATCGCCAACGTCGTCGCCGTCTGCGACATCGACCAGGCTGCCCGCGAGCGCGCCGTCACCAACCTCACCCGCAACGGCGGCGAGAGGCCGAAGGACTTTGAAGACCTGCGCGACCTGCTCGGCAAGGGCAACGTCGACGCCGTCTCCGTCGCCACCCCGAATCACTGGCACGCGCTGGCCACTATCTGGGCCATGAAGGCCGGCAAGGACGTGTACTGCGAAAAACCCGCCTGCTACAACATCCACGAAGGCCTGGAAGTGGTCAAGGTCGCGCGCGAAACCAAGAAGATCGTTCAGATCGGTTCCCAGCACCGTTCCACCCCCTTCAAGATGAAGGGCCTGGCCGCGCTGCAGGGCGGCCTCATCGGCAACATCTACATGGCCAAGGGCCTCTGCTTCAAACGCCGCCGCTCCATCGGACACAAGGCCGACAGCCCCGTCCCCGCCGGCGTCAACTGGGACCTCTTCCGCGGGCCCGCCCCCATGCGCCCCTTCAACGAACTGCGCTTCAAGTACAACTGGCACTGGTTCTGGGACACCGGCAACGGCGACATCGGCAACCAGGGCGTCCATGAAATGGGCATCGCCCGCTGGGGCCTGACCGACCCGGAATGGCCCAAGAGCGCCTATGCCTTCGGCGGCAAGTTCATCTATGACGACGACCAGGAGACGCCCAACACTCTGACCGCCGCCTTCGATTTCGGCGGCCGCCAGATCGTCTTCGAAGTCCGCGGCCTGCTCACCGGCGCGGAAGGCGTTCCCGGCCGCATGATCAGCGTTCCCGGCCCCCAGGGTACCGGCGCACGCGGCGCGCAGACCGCCCCCCAGACCGGCGGACCTCCCTCCGGCGGCCAGATGCCGACTCCCGGCACCCCCGCCGGGCGTGCCATCAATGTCATGGTCGGCGATCTCTTCTTCGGCACCGAAGGCTGGGCCGTGCAGAGCGACCAGGGCTTCATTGCCTACAAGGGCGAGAGCGGCGAGGTCGTCATGGAGGAACGGCCCGAACGCGGCCAGGGCGGCGACGCCACCGGCCTCCACATGCAGAACTTCCTCGAAGCCTGCAAGAGCCGCAATCCCAAGGATCTGCACGACCCCATCGACAACGCCCACCTGAGCGCCGGGCTGTGCCACCTCGCCAACATCAGCTACCGCACCGGCCGCAAGCTGCACATCGAAACCTCCGCCAACGGGCCCAGGTTCGCGGGCGACGCCGAAGCCAACAAGATGCTCACCCGCGACTATCGCAAGCCCTTCGTGGTGTAGCATCGGAAGTATGGAAGAAATCCGGCACCGTCCGCGTCTAACCAGGCAAGACTCATGACGCGGATGGTGCTGGCCAACAGCGAACCCGACCTCATCGCAGCCTGCCGGAGGGGCGAGCGCGACGCGTTCCGCGCCCTCTTCGAAGCCTATCAGGACAAGGTGTACTCTATCGCTCTGCGCTTCAGCGGCGACGAGTCCCTGGCTATGGATATCGCGCAGGATACGTTTCTCAAGCTCTTCTCCTGCCTGCCCGAGTTCCGCGGCGATTCGGCCTTCTCCACCTGGGTCTACCGCCTGGTGGTCAACGCTTGCCTCGACCACAAGCGCCGCTCCTGGCGCTTCGCTCCCCTGGCCGACGAACTCATCGCCGTCCTGCGCTCCCCGGCCAACAGCCTGGACGCGCTGCTCCACTCGGAAATGCGCGAGCGCGTCCGCGCCGCCGTCGAAACCCTCTCCCCGGACATGCGCATGGCCGTAGTGCTGCGCTACACCGAGGGGCTCTCCTACGAGGAAATCGCCGAAGTCATGGGCTGCTCGGCGGGCACCGTAGCCTCGCGCCTCAACCGCGCCCACAAAGCCCTGGAACGGAAGCTGTCCCATGTCTGATTGGATCGATCTGCAACTGGCCCACTCGCTGGCGCCCGCCAAGGCGCCCGCCGCGCTCTGGGACCGCATCGATGCCGCCCTCTGCCCGCCCGCCGGGACGGCTCCCTCCCGCCGTGCCTCGTTCCGCAAACAGCCTGTGATCGCGTTTCCCGCCGCCACGGACGCTCCGTCCCGCGCCGCCCTGCCGAGGGCACTGCGCTGGGGCGTGCCTTGTGCCGTCGCCGCCATCGTTCTGCTCCTGTTGGTCCGCACCACCGCCCTGGAATTGAGCGGGCATGCCGAGTTCGCCTCCAACGATCCCATCGCCGTCGAACACTGGCTCGCCCACGAAGCCGGCATCCCCGTCCCCCTGCGCCCCGCTCCCGGGGTGCGCATCACCGGCGCTCGTGTGGACCGGCCCGGCGTCGCCACCGTAGCCTACGTGGTGGATGGCCGCCCCGAATCCATCACCATTACCCGCGGTTCCGGCGCCGCACCCGGCGCTTTGCCCGGCCGCTCGCTCCTCCTCGCCGCCAACACCTCGGCCCGCTCCGACGCCTCCTGCAAACTCTGCCATAGTCTGTAACACCACTTGAAGTTGGTGTCTTTCGGTGGTATGGTCGAGTCAAGAGGAGGGATTCATGCCGACCACCACGTCCGCCGCTGGACTCACCACCGGACACGCTCCCTTTGTCGAGTCCGCCCGCAACCGCGGAGAGCTTTACATTTCACAACCTTACGACGAGTATTCGAAAGAGAATCATGAATCCTGGCAGCGCCTCTTCGCCCGTATGCAGCCCCGCTGGGAGCGCTACGCCAACCCGTATTTCCTGCACGGGTTGGACGCCCTGGACCTGCCCCACGACCGCGTACCCCGCTTGGCCGACGTCAACCGCCGCCTCCAACCGCTCACCGGCTTTTGCGCCCGCCCCGTCAGCGGCTACGTCCCCGGCTTCCTCTTCTTCGACTGCCTGAAGCGCCGCGAATTCCCTACCACCATCACCATCCGTCCGCCCGACCGCCTCGACTACCTGCCCGAACCTGATATCTTCCACGACGTCGCCGGCCACGTTCCCATGCACACCGAGAAGTGGTTCGCCGATACCCTCGTGCGCTTCGGCGAGTGTGCCCACACCGCCGCTGAAATGACCGCCGGCATCGCCGATTACCGCGAGCGCGTCGCCAAACTCACCAGCCTGATGCGCGCCATGAGCCGCTTCTTCTGGTTCACCGTCGAGTTCGGACTCATGCGCGGACACGGCCCCGGCGGAATCTGCGCCTACGGCAGCGGCCTGCTCAGCAGTTGGGGGGAACTCGCCCACGCCATCGATAGCGACCAGGTGCAGCGCTATCCCCTCCAACTCGAATGGGTCGTTAACCAGGTCGCGGAAATCGATCACTACCAGCCGATCCTGTTCCTGGTGGACTCCTTCGACCACCTCTTCTCCCTCGTCGACGAATTTGAACGCTGGATGCGCCAGGGCAGGCTCTTCAATGTCGCCCCCGGTCTCCCCGACATCGCCGAGACCGACCTGCGCAGCTTTCTCGACGCCGCGTAGCGGTAGCGCCTCCGGCACTCTTCGCCGTCCCCGCGTTACACTCGTTCTTGCATGCCCGCGTGGGTTAACCTGGCCAACTTCTTCACTCTCTCCCGCCTCGCGCTGGTCCCGTTCATCGTGCGCGACATCGTCGCAGGGAGCCATCTGCGGGCATTGGTCCTGTTCTTCCTGGCCGCGGTCACCGATGTTCTCGACGGCGCCCTCGCCCGCGGAACCAGCGGCACCACCGCCGCCGGCGCCTACCTCGATCCCATCGCCGACAAATGCCTGATGAGCGGCGTCTTTCTGGCCCTCGCCGCCGCCGGCATCGTCCCCTGGTGGTTCGTCGCGGTGGTTTTCGGACGCGATCTATTCATCCTGACCGGCGTCCTGGCCCTGCTCGCCCTCACCCGCGTCCGCGACTTCCCGCCCAGCCGCTGGGGCAAACTCTCCACGTTTGTACAGATTGTCACGGCCGTTTCCTGGATGGTCCGCGACGCCTGGCCGCTACCGGCGCTGGTTGCAATCTCCACTGCAATTCTTTGGCTTTGCGTAGCTTTCACACTGGCCAGCGGCCTGGATTACGCCCGCCGCGGCGCCCTATACTTTCGAGCACGTTGACGGGCTTTTGCAAGCGGAGTAGTCTAACAAGTAAGAAGGCTTTAGGCATGACTCGCTATACACCCGCCCGGCAATACCGGTGGTTCGGATTGACCGCAGTGGTGTTTACTGCCGCCTTTGGCTGGCTCGGATTCCAGCTTCCGGCCGTCTGGATAGCCAGCGCCCTCTCCCTGCTCACCGCCGGACTGATCTTTTTCCTCGCCTTCCGCCCCGCCATCGAAATCCACGAGGGCTACGTCTCCATCGGCAGCCGCATCGTTCCCTGGATGGATATCCGCCGCCTGGACCGCACCGGCTGGATTTCCCCCCTCATCGTGCGCGTCACCCTCTTCGACGATTCGCGCATGATCCTGGTCTACCCCGGCGATCTCGACTCCTGCAACAGCCTGCTTCGCCATATGCGCCGGCTCTCGCGCGATGCCCTCATCGACGGCATCCCCTACCGCCAGTACTGGGGCGAAGTGCTCGCTCCCGGCGGAGAGCGCAAGCAAGCCGCCCTGCCCCGCTACCGCATCCTCCGTCCCGAGGATGAGGCGGAAGTCGAGCGCCTCTACCAGCGCCTCAAGACCGTCGGCAACCTGGACCAGAAGAACTCCACGGACGAGAAGTAGTGCGTGGCCGTCCGCCGCCGGTTCCTCCCGCTCACTCTCCTGGCCTTCGCCGTTCTGGCCGCCGTACTGTATTTCGGCGCCGGATGGTGGCTCCCCGCGTTCGGCCGCCTGCTCATCCACGACGACGGGCCTGCTCCGGCCGATATCGCCGTGATCCTCGCGGGCGACTACACCGGCGCCCGCGCCCTGCGCGCCGCGGAACTGTGGCGCGCAGGCATGGTGCGCCGCGTCATGGTCAGCGGTCCGCCCGGTATGTACGGCGTCAACGAGGCCGATGCCGCCGTGCGCTTCCTGGCCGCCCGCGGCTACCCCGAGAATGCGTTCCTGCCGGTCTACCACACCGCCACCTCCACCCGTGAGGAGGCCCACATCCTGCTGGCCGAGCTCGCCCGCCTGCAAGTGCGGCGCTTCCTGCTGGTCACCAGCAACTACCACACCGGCCGCGCCCGCCGCCTCTTCCTTAGCGTGGAACGCGAACGGGGAGGCGGTCCCGAATTCCGCACCGTCGCCGCCGCCGATCCGCTCTACGACCCCGCCCGCTGGTGGCGCTACCGCGAGGGCTGCAAGACCGCGTTCTTCGAGTGGAGCAAAACCTTCGCCACCTTCGCCGGACTCTGAGCCATGTGGGAAGCCCTCAGCACCGTCCGTAAGTACCTCTGGCGCTACCGCGCGGGACTCGCCGCCGGCGGCGTCTGCCTCGTCCTCAAGGACATCGCCCAGGCTCTGCAGCCGCTCATGATCCGCTCCGCCGTGGACCGCTTCCGCGATCCCGGCCACGCGTTCCTCTACTACGCCGGCCTGCTGGTCGGCCTCGCCCTGCTCAAGGGCATTTTCCAGTACTGGATGCGCGTGGTGATCATCGGCATTTCCCGCGACATCGAGTACGACCTGCGCAACGACATTTATGCCCACCTCGCCGGGCTCGCCCCCGATTACTACGGACGCACCCGCACCGGCGACATCATGGCCCGCGCCACCAACGATCTCAACGCCGTCCGCATGATGCTCGGCCCGGGCCTGATGTACTGGTTCGAAACCAGCCTCACTTTCCTGTTCGCCGTCCTCATCATGGTCCGCGTGGACTGGCGCCTCGCCATCTTCGCCGTCATGCCCGCGCCCGCCGTGAGTTTCGCCGTGGTCTTCTTCGGACGCCGCATCCACGACCGCTTCGAACGGCTCCAGGGCATGTTCAGCGACATCTCCAGCCGCGTGCAGGAGAACCTCTCCGGCGTGCGCATGGTGCGCGCCTTCGTGCAGGAAGAGGCCGAGATGCGCCGCTTCGAGGAGCTCAATCGCGGCTACATCGCGCAGAGCCTGAAACTGGTCCGCATCCAGGGCATTTTCGATCCCCTGCTCGCCGCGCTGATCGGCCTCACCTTCCTCGCCGTGCTCTACGTCGGCGGACGCCAGGTGCTGGAGGGGCGCATCT
Source organism: Acidobacteriota bacterium (assembly GCA_018268835.1). Taxonomy (GTDB): domain Bacteria; phylum Acidobacteriota; class Terriglobia; order Bryobacterales; family Bryobacteraceae; genus Solibacter. The sequence continues at coordinate 20,783 of JAFDVU010000052.1, forward strand.
CCGTCGGCTCCTTCGTCATGTTCAACACGTACATGGGCATGCTGGTGTGGCCCATGATCGCCTTCGGCTGGGTGGTCAACCTCACGCAGCGCGGCAGCGCGTCCCTGCGCCGCATCAACGAAATCTTCGCCGAGCGGCCCTCCATCGCCGCCCCGCCCAACGCCATCTCCCTCCCCGAAGCGCGCGGCGAAATCGAATTCCGCGGCGTCACAGTGGATTACGGCAACGGAGCCGCGCTCGACTCGATCGACCTGCGCGTTCCCGCCGGCATGACGCTCGCCGTGGTCGGCCGCACCGGCTCCGGCAAAAGCACGCTGGTCAACCTCGTGCCTCGCCTGCTCGATCCCACCGCCGGCGCCGTGCTGCTCGACGGCATCGACATCCGCCGGCTCGACCCCGCCCAACTCCGCCGCCACATCGGCTTCGTCCCGCAGGAAACTTTCCTCTTCAGCGCCACCATCGCGGAGAACATCGCCTTCGGCGTGGACCGCGCCACCGAACAGCAGATCCGCCGCGCCGCTGAACTCGCCGGACTTGCCGGCGATATCGACAGCTTCCCCGAGGGTTACCGCACCATGGTCGGTGAACGCGGCATCACCCTCTCCGGCGGACAGAAACAGCGCACCGCCATCGCCCGCGCACTGCTACGGGATCCCCGCATCCTCATCCTCGACGACGCGCTCTCCAGCGTGGACACCCTCACCGAGGAACGCATCCTCACCCATCTGGCCGCGGTCATGCGCGGCCGCACCGTGATTTCGATTTCGCACCGCGTCTCCACCGTGCGCCAGGCCGGCCGCATCGTGGTCCTCGAGAAGGGCCGCGTCGTCGAACAGGGGATCCACGCCGAGTTGATCGCCGCCGGCGGCTACTACGCCGATCTCAGTCGGAAACAGACCCTCGAAGAAGAACTCGAAGTGCTCTAGCCCGCGACGGGTCCGTTCCGATTTACGCTGCGCATCTCAAAGATAATGAGGGAGTTATCGAACCGTAAAAAAATGTGTTGATTGCCTGCCGCGACTGGTGATAGTATTCTTCCCGAACTAAACAGGCGTGTTCTATCGGGATATGGATCACGCCTGAATTGCACAACGGGGTTACGGAGTCTGTTCTCAACATTTGGGGACCTACTGTAACGAGGAGATTTCCATGACGAAAGTCTGTTCGTTCGTTTTTGGGGGGATACTCTGCCTGAGCGGGCTGCTTAACGCTCAGCAGATCTCGGGAAGTATTACCGGCACGGTGAAGGACAGCCAGCAGGCTGCGATCGCCAACGCCAAACTCACACTCAACAACAAGGAGCAGGGCACCTCGCGCGACGGCCTGTCGGGCACCGACGGCTCCTTCGTTTTCACGCAAGTCCAGCCCGGCACCTACAGCCTGACCGTCGAGGCGCCCGGCTTCAAGAAATTCGAGCAACAGGAAGTCAAGGTCTTCGCCAACGACCGCCTCAGCCTGGGGGATCTCATCCTCAGCGTCGGCGCGATCAATGAAACCGTCACCGTCGAAGCGCAGGGCGCCGCGGTGCAGACCGCCAGCGCCGAACGCTCCGGCGTGCTCACCGAACGCCAGGTGCTCGAACTCTCGGAAAACGGCCGCAGCCTCTTCGACCTGACCCGCGTCCTGCCCGGAGTCATATACACCGGCGGTCTCGGCGGCATCCAGGCCAACGGCAATCGCGGCAACCAGAATAACTTCACCCTCGACGGCGTCACCAACGTCGATACCGGCTCCAACGGCGGCACCCTGGCCACCACCAACATGGACATGATCGCCGAGATGAAGGTGATCACCAACTCGCAGCCCGCCGAATTCGGCCGCTCCTCCGGCGCGCAGATCGAAGTCGTCACCAAGTCCGGTAGCCGCGATTTCCACGGCACCGGCTACTTCTTCCACCGCCACGAAGACCTCAACGCCAACTCCTGGCGCAACAACGTAGACGGCCGCAAGAAAGACTACTACCGCTACAATACCGAGGGCTTCAACATCGGCGGACCCGCCTTCATCCCCGGCAAGATCAACCGCAACCGCGACAAGCTCTTCTTCTTCATGGGCATCGAGTGGCAAGGCCAGTTGGTCCCCCAGGGGCTCCACAACGTCACCGTCCCCACCGCGGCCGAACGCACGGGCGATTTCTCGCAGACCCACGACGGCGGCGGCGCTCCCGTCATCATTTTCGATCCGCTCAACAACAAGAATCCCTTCCCGGGCAACATCATTCCCAAGAGCCGTATCAATCCGGATGGCGCCAAGATCCTCAACTGGTATCCGCAGCCCAACGCCGCCGGCATCGACCCTTCGTACAACTATCAGACCTCGTATTCCAACACGTATCCGCGCCGCGAGGAGATCTATCGCGGCGACTACAACATCACCGACAAGTGGAAGGCTTACGCCCGCTTCATCCGCACCAAGGATGAGACCAGCATGGCCTACGGGCAGTGGAATGCCAGCTACAACATTCCCTTCGGCCCCATGAGCTTCGGCGCGCCCGGGTGGAGTTTCGTCACCAACGTGACCACCATCATCAACCCCACCCTGACCAACGAGTTCGTCTTCGGCTCCTCCCGCAACGACCTGCACATCACCCCCCTCACCGACGCCTTCAACGCCAGCAAGGTCGGGGTCTCCTACAAGATGCCCTTTCCCAACGCGGATAAGCTGCAACTGGTGCAGAACTGGAATTTCGGCGGTGTATCCAACGCTCCCACCTCCAACTTCGCCGGCACGCCGTTCCTGAACTTCAACCACACCTACGACATCACCGACAGTATCGCCAAAGTCCACGGCACCCACATCACCAAGGGCGGCGTCTACCTGCACAAGAGCCTGAAGGACCAGACCGCATTCACCAGCGTCAACGGCAACATCAACTTCGGCCGGGATGCCAACAACCCGAACGATTCCAACTGGGCCTTTTCCAATGCTCTGCTGGGCAACTACGACACCCTCCAGCAGTCCAATCAGGTGTTGAACGGCCAGTACCGCTCCTGGAACGTGGAATGGTACATCCAGGACAACTGGCGCGTCAGCAAGAAACTCACGCTCGATTACGGCCTGCGCTTCTACTGGGTGCAGCCGCAGTACGACGCCGCCATGCAGACCTCGGCCTGGAATCCCTCGCTCTATAACCCGGCCAACAAGGCCGTGCTCCGCACCGCCGCGCTCGACCCCAACGGCAAACGCGTCTCCGTCAATCCGCTCACCGGCGAATTCGGACCCGCGGCCCTGATCGGTTCCATCGTGAATACCGGCAACGGTTTCATCAACGGCATCTACGCCAACGGCATGGGCCTCTCCTCTTCCAGCACCTATCCCAAGGCCCTGATGGACGACCGCGGCATCATGTATGCGCCGCGCCTCGGCATCGCCTACCAGGTGGACGAAAAGACCGTGATCCGCGCCGGCGGCGGCGTCTTCTACGACCGCCTCCAGGGCAACCCGGTCTTCGACATGCTGCCCAACCCGCCGTCCACCATCATTCCCCAGTTCTATTACGGCAACCTCTCTTCCATCCCGCCCGCCAGCGCCGGAACCTTCTTCCCCGCCGGCGTGGTCGGCTTCGATAAGAAGGGACAGGTTCCCACCACCTACAACTGGAACCTGACCGTTCAGCGCCAGATGCCGTTCAGCATCCTGCTCGATGTCGGTTACGTCGGTTCGGTCTCCACGCACGACCTCTACCGCTACAACCAGAACACCATCCCGCTGGGCGCCGCCTGGCTGCCGCAGAACCAGGATCCGCTCAACCCGAGTCCCAAGTTCGACGGCACCACTTCCAACCAGCCCAACTTCTATCGCCCCTACGCCGGCTACACGAACACCACCGCCTACGGCTTCGGCGCCAACTCCAATTACAATTCGCTCCAGGTCGCCGGCCATCGCCGCTTCGGCAACAGCCTTACCTTCGACGTCGCCTATACGTGGTCCAAAGTCCTCGGCACCGCGTCCGGTGACGGCACGGTGGTGTACCCGTTCAACTCGCGCGTTGCTGACTACGGTCCGCTGTCCTACGACCGCACTCACGTGTTCGTGTTCAACTACGTCTACAACCTTCCCGAATTCGTCAAGTCCAAGAGCGGCTTCGGAAAGGCCGTCGGCTCCGTCACGAACAACTGGCAGATCTCCGGCATCACCACCTTCCAGACGGGCCCGCCGACGGATCTCTCCTTCTCCATCAGCGGTATCGGCAACCTCAACGAGCGCTATACCGGCTCGCCCGATATCGGGCCGCGCATCGTCGTCAACAGCCCGCCCAGCTATCCCAAGGGCATTTACCAGTGGGTGAGCACCCAGGGCTTGGCCCTGCCGCCCGTCAAGGGCAGCTTGGGCTTCGACTCCGCGCCGCGCGCCTTCCGGCTCCCCGGGGACAACGATTGGGACATCTCGATCTTCAAGAACATCCCCCTACCCCGCGAAGGGATGCGGTTCCAGTTGCGCGTCGAGATGTTTAACGCCTTCAATCACGCCCGCTTCAACGGCTTCAACACCGGCGCGCAGTTCAACGCGGCCGGACAGTTGATCAACACTCCCAGCGTGTTGGGCGGCACCGGCGGCCGTTTCGGATTCGGCGCCCTCACCGGCACCGCCGATCCGCGCCGTATTCAGCTCGCGGCGAAGTTTTACTTCTAACCCGTGCATCGCTCCCCGGAGCCGCGGGAATATACTTGACAGGTATGCTTCCCCGGCTCTTCCTCGGTCTGCTGCTGGCCGCTGTCCCGCAATCTTCGCTGGACAGCGGCCGGCGCGCGTTTGAGGCCGGCGACCTCGTCTCTGCCGAGCGCGATTTCCGCGAATTCCTCGCGCAGAATCCCAACTCCGCCGAGGCCCTCTCCAACATGGGCGCCATCTGCGCCCGCCGCGAGCAGTACGCCGACGCCGTCGGCTACTACGAAAAGGCTCTCCGCGCCGATCCCAAGCTGGTTCCCGTCCACTTCAACCTCGCCGTCGCCCTCGGCCGCCTCAACCGCTACGCGCCCGCCACCGAACACCTGCGCATCTTCCTCAAGTCCTACCCCAATGAGCCCCGCGCCCACCAGTTGCTCGGCCTCTGCCTCACCGAAACCGGCGATTTCCGCGCCGCCCTGCCCGAACTCGAAGCCTCCTACAAACTCAACCCGCGCGACACCAGCATCCTTTACTCCCTGGCCTACGCCAATGCCCGAGCCGGCGACGTGGACCGCGCCGCCGAGCTGCTGCGCAATTCCCAGGCCGACCCGGCGCAATCCAGGCTCATCGAAGGCCTCGTCGAGTACCGCCGCGGACGCTTTCCCGAAGCCAAAGCCATTTTCGAAAGCCTGCTCGCCCTGCAGCCCGATAGCGTCCCCGCGCTCACCGCACTCGGCCGCCTCCAACTCCTCGATCGCAACGACGACGACGCCATCCGCCTGCTCACCCACGCCGTCCGCCTCAACCCTTCCGACGCCGAATCCACCTATCAGCTCGGCGTCCTCTACGAGCGTAACGGCAAAACCGCCGAAGGCATCGCGTTCCTCAAACGCGCCATCACCCTGCGCTCCAATTACCCCGACCCGCATTACCAGCTCGGACGCATCGCCCTCGACCGCAAGGATTACCGCACCGCGCTCGCCGAACTCGAACTCGCCCGCAAGCTCTTGCCGGACCAGGAGGCCATCCGCATGGCGCTCGGCCGCACCTACCAGGCCCTCGGCCGTGCCGCCGAGGCCAAATCCGAATTCGCCGAAGTGCGCCGGCTCAAGGCCGCGGTCATCGAGCGCGACCGCCAGCGCGTCGAATCCGACGCGCTCATGAAACCGTGACTTCCCTTCCCCGCAACTGGATTCTCCCGGCGCTCGCCTGCGCCGTCGCCGCCGCGCAGGGCATCGCCACGCGCAATGTGAAGCCCGCCGCCCGTCCCGCCGCCAGCGGCCGCCCCTGGCCCTCCCGCCTCACCGATATCGCCCGGCAGGCAGGACTCACCCAGCCCACCGTTTACGGCGCCGAATCCAACGTGCAGTATCTCGCCGAGACCTCCTCCGGCGGCGTCGCCCTCTTCGATTACGATGGCGACGGCTGGACCGACATCTTCATCGTCAGCGGCACCCGCTTCAAAGACGCGCCCCCCGAGGCCACCAACCGCCTCTACCGCAACAACCACGACGGAACCTTCACCGACGTCACCGACCGCGCCCACCTCCGCCGCACCGGCTGGGGACAGGGCGTGGCCGTCGGCGACTACGACAACGACGGCCGCCTCGATCTCTACGTCACCTACTGGGGCGAGAACGCCCTCTACCACAACAACGGCGACGGCACCTTCACCGATGTCGCCGCCCATGCCGGCGTCTCCGGCAAATCCGCCCGCGATTACCCGGAGTGGTTCAGCGGCGCCACCTTCGTCGATTACGACCGCGACGGCCGCCTCGATTTATTCGTCGCCACCTACATCGATTACGACCTGCGCCGCGTCCCCATTCCCGGCGCCAACCCCAATTGCAACTGGAAGGGCGTGCCCACGCCCTGCGGTCCGCGCGGACTGCGCCCCGGGCGACAGTACCTCTTCCACAATCGCGGCGACGGCACCTTCGAAGACGTCTCCGCGAAATCCGGCATCTTCGCTCCGCGCTCCTCCTTCGGCTTCACTGCCGTCGCCGCCGACTTCGACAATGACGGCTGGCAGGACATCTTCCTCGCCTGCGATTCCACGCCCTCGCTCTTCTTCCACAACAACCACGACGGCACCTTCACCGAAGAGGGCCTCGAGCGCGGCCTCGCCCTCAACCCCGACGGCATGGAACAGGCCGGCATGGGCGTCGCCGTCGCCAGCCTCCACGGCGACGGCATCTTCGATATCCTCAAAACCCACTTCGCCGACGATACCGTGGGCTTCTACCGCGGCGACGGCAAGGGCCAGTTCAACGAGATCACTCTCAAAGCCGGCCTCGGCGTCGAGACCCGCTACGTCTCCTGGGGCGCCGCCTTCCCCGACCTCGATAACGACGGCCTCCCCGACATCTTCATCGCCACCGGCAACGTCTACCCCGATACCGAGCGCGCGCTCCCCGCCTATCCCTACCGCTCTCCCGCGCTGCTGTTCCGCAATCTGGGCAGCGGCCGCTTCGAGGAACTCGGCGAACAGGCCGGCCCCGCGCTCGCCGCCCACCACTCCTCCCGCGGACTCGCCGTCGCCGATCTCGATAACGACGGCGACCCCGACATCGTCGTCTGGAACCGCAACGAGCCGCCCAGCCTGCTGCGCAACGATCTGAAGTCCCCGCACCACTGGCTCGAAGTCCGCCTCGAAGGTACCCGATCCAACCGCGCCGCCATCGGCGCCACCGTCACGCTGCAAGCCGGCGGCCGCACCCAGGCCCAGCCCGTCCTGAGCCAATCGAGTTTCCTCTCCGCCGGCGACCTGCGCCTGCACTTCGGCTTGGGCGACGCCGCGGCGGCGGCCATCACGGTCCGCTGGCCCACGGGCGAGCGCGAGCGCTTCCCCGTCCCCGGCGTGGACCGCATCCTGACTCTGAAAGAAGGCGCGGGAAGGTAGCGCCGGCCCCCGGCCGGCCTTAGAGGGACCCTGATCCCACTCGCGCCCGCGCGCGCCTAGCGGGACGATCGTCGAACCGCAGCCGCCCTCGGTCTTACTCCGCTCCCGCCAGACTCGCGTGCCGGAACAGCAGCCCTGACGCCGTGAACAACACCGTGAACACGCCATGCCCGATGGCCATATTCCGCGCCATGTCGGGCGGCGCGCCCGAAGGCAGCACCACGGCAATCAGCGCGAGCGTCGCCGCCATCACAAACAACGTGCGTGCCAATCCTGGTGCCCTCAGTCGCGCCAGGCACGCTCCAATGCCCCCCACGACGAGCACGCTGTAGTACCACAGGTTGGCCGGATTCCCGGAGTCGGCCACATGCACCATGTTCGACCACGCCAGGGAGAACCCGGCCGCAAGGGCCACGCCAACGCCCGCCTTGTACGACCACACGCCCATCTTCCTGGCGATCGCCGCATACACCATCCCCGTCCCGAAGAACAGGACATACACCAGCACGAAACTTCCCGCCGGCCAGTTCCATCCCTCCACCACCTGCGACGCCACCAGCGGCACCATCAACGCGGCCAGCGCTCCTATCGCCACACGCAGCGTCGTCTTTCCCGGTTGCGTCATATGAGTGGTGTTCTCCTTTACGATTGCCACTGAAGTCTCGAAGAAGACGCGCAGCGCGAGCCCGTACAGTCTCCGCCCGGCGCCTCCGTGCTCCCGGCACATATCGTGGAATGTCTGCTCCATCCCCTCGCCGAACCGCTCGCGGAAAGGCCGCGGATAGAGCCGCAGGAGATTCGCATACCACGTCCGGCAACGCAGTCCCGCACGGTCACCCGCCATACGCGAAACGTCCTTCCGCCACCGCCACCACGCCGCGATACCGCTTCAGCTCCGCTTCCAGCGCCGCCCGTCCCGCACCGGTCAGTTCGTAATAGACCCGCCGCTCGTCGTCCATCTCCGGATCCACCCGCTTGTGGCTTTCCCGGATCAGCCCGGCATCCATCATCCGCCCCATCGAGCCATACAGCGTCCCCGGACCCATCTTCACCTTGCCCTGCGAGTCCGCCTCCACCTGCTTCATGATCCCGTACCCGTGCCGCTGTCCCGTCGAAAGCGCCAGCAGGATGTGCAGCACAGCGGGGGTCAGCGGCGCTTGCGCGGCGTTCTTCTTCGCCATGCCCCGATGGTATATCCGTTACGGATATATGTCAAACGTTCCCTACCCCGCCAGCACGATCCGGTGCGGCCCGGGCTCCCGCTGCTCTCCCCCGCCGATCCGCACCCGCACGATCACAGCCAGGGCCCCCAAATAGAACAAGCCCCCAATGATCAGCGTCTGCACCAGCCCCAGGTAGATCGAGCACACCAGCGCCGTCACGCTGCCCATCACGCTCGACGCCGCATTCAACGACCACGCCCACCGCACGCTCTCCGCGTGCCAGCCCGCCAGCCGCTTCAGCCCCGCCGGAAACGGCATCCCCATCGCGAACCCCAGCGGCGCGATCAGCAGGACCGTAGCCGCCACCTTCAGTCCCAGCGGCAGCCATACCAGCGCGTTCAGCAACCACGGCAGCACCGCGCCCATCAGCGCCGTCAGCATCGCTACGCAGCCCAGCACCTTGATCAGCCGCCCTTCCCCGGTGCCCAGCAGCCCGCGGCTGGCGAAACTCCCCGCCCCCGTCCACAACAGCAGCGCGAAGATCACCACCGCCAGCGCGTAGGTCGGATGCCCCAGGAACAGCACGAATTTCTGGATCAGCCCGACCTCGATCAGAATGTATCCCGCGCCGATCAGCAGAAAATATACCAGGAAGCCGCGTACTCCCGGATGCGACGGCAGCCGGTCGCCCAGCACCAGCGGCGGCAGCACCAGCACGACCAGCGTCGCCACGATGCTGATCGCCGCCAGCCCGAACAACAGCGGCACCGCCTGGTTGACCCCGTGGTCTCCGCCCTCGCTCACCGCCGCCGTCATGTAGCGCCACAGGTCGCGCGGTTGCACGGTGTAAAAGAAGAACGGCCGGTTGTCGCTCACCGGGCTGATGTCGAACCGGTAAGCCGCTTCGTATTCCGCCGGATTGGCGCTCAGCAGCAGGTCGTGAAACGGATTCGCCGCCGTGCTGCCGGGGTAATACATCGCTTCCAGGCCGCCCGCTGCCATCGCCGCCCGCAAGCGCCCCACATCCTCTTCGCTGAACGGCTTGAGCGCCACCAGCACGGTATCCTGCGCCGCTTCCCCCGCCGAACCGGCTGCCTGCCGTGCCACCGCCACGTGCCGCCACGCATCGTGCTCGCCATCCTGCCGCAGCGCTTCCATCGCCAGCGCGACCAGCCGCAGCGATTCGCGCGGCGGATTCAGCCCCCAGCGCACCACCGCCAGCACCCCATCCGGAGTCAGGTGCGCCAGATAATCGCGAAATGCGTCCGTCGTGTAGAGGGTGCTCTCGGAGAACGCGAACGCTCCCGCCGCCGCCGCCCGCGTGTCCACCAGGGTCGCCTCGATCACCTGATACCGCTCCGGCGACCGCCTGACGAAGCTGCGCCCGTCCTCCTCGTAGACGTGGACGCCGTCCCTCAGATACAGGCCCTTGCTCAAGTCAGGGAATTTCTCCCGCATGATCACCCGCGAAATGATCGGGTTGATCTCCACCGCCGTAACATCCCTGCTTCCCGCGGCGATGGCGCGCGCCACGTCCCATCCGCCGCCCGGCCCGATGATCAGCGTCTTCGCCGCCGGCCGCAGGTGGAACGGCAGTGCCGGACCGCCGCCGCGCAGCGCCCGCGACTCCAACGCCGTGAGGCGCGCGAAGTCGAAGCGCGCGATCCGGCTGGAGACGTCCCCATCCACCGCGATCGCATGGCTGCCGTCTTCACGCTGTTGAATGGCCACCCGCGAGAAGCTGTTCCATTGGTGAAATACCTCGTCCGCCTCGGCCAGCGTCCTGCCCTTGGCGTAGCGCACGTGCAACACCGAGTGTTTCTGGTTGTACACCAGGAACGCCATCAGGGCCAGCGCCAGCGCCACGCTGCCCGCGCGCGACGGTGCGTCGCCTTCCAGGCTGTGCCAGATTCCCGCCGCCGCCGCGAACGTCACCGCGGCGCCGATCACCGCGCCCGGACCGCCCCCCAGCGGAAGCAGCGCCAGCAGCAGGAAACACCCCGCCGCCGACCCCATCAGATCGAAAAAGTAGACCCGGCCCACGCGCTCGATCGTCGCCCCGACCGCCAGAGAAACGATCGCCCCCGACACCACGAACGGCAACGCCGCCGTGAAGTACACCAGCGCCAGTCCCCACGCGCCGCGTGGTCCAACGCCAACCCCCACGGCCAGCGAAGACACCACCAGCAGACTGTTGGCGCAGCTCAGCCGCCCCAGTTTCGTGAACAGCGGCGCGTCCCACCCGGCCACGAAATACGATGCCACACCGCCCAGTCCCAGACCGAACAGCGCGATCGAAATCGCCAGGAACGCGAAGTGGTAGTAGAACACTACCGAGAAGATACGGGTGAGCGAGAGTTCCAGCAGCAGCGTGGCCATTGCGGTGAGCGCGACCGCGAGATAAATCTCGCGCCACTGGGTCCGCGATGGCTTCGTCGAGTCCAAAGGAATTGCCGCTCGCCGTGCGGCGGGATTATTCGATCACGATTGAGGCCGCGTTGCTCACCGAGTCCGGGAACACCAGCGTCAGACCAAGCGTCCCCTTGGGCACGCCATCGGGAATCGTCACGTTCACCTGGTACAGCCCGGCATAGGTCGGCGTCAGCCCGGCGAATAGCGGTGTCGCCGTGATCGCGCCGATGCCGCCGCCGAAAACTACCGAAGGCACCGCCGTCAGGCGCGCCAGCGGCTCGGCTGCCGGAGCCGGAGTCCCCGCCGCCGGCAGCGGACTGGTCTCCCCCAAACCGATGGCATAGATCGTCAGCGTGTCTCCGGCATGTGCCGGATGCGTGTTCACGCCCGAAATCGCCCCCACCGGCATGGGCAGGCTGCCGTCCTGATTGACGATCGCCCCGTAGCCCGTGCTGCCGATCAGCAACATGCGCGGCGCCCGCGGCGCGATGTCCACGCTGACTTTGTTGCTCAGTTGCCCGTCGCGCGATACCTGCACTTCCACCGAACCCGGCGAAAGCCCGTACGGCAACTGGAACGCAAGCTGTCCGTAGCTGGAATAGTACATCGGTGCTTCCGTGCCGTTGACCAGCACCTTAGCCCCGCCCACCGTCGTGGCCAGCGGCGGAGCCTGCCCCACGGTAAGGTCTCCGAACGAAAGCTGCTCGCCCAGCACCACCATCACGTCGCCGCCCGTCGCCGCTTCGCCGGCGGCAAATGTTCCATTGTCCACCACCCCCTGGTAGCGGATTACCGGTGCGCCCTTCGGCGTCACTACGAACGTCACCGGAACCGTGATCGTGCCGTTCACCGCGTTGGAAGCCACCGCCACCGATCCCGTGTAAGTCCCCGGGCTCAACGTGCCCGCGTCCAGCTTCAGCAGCGCACCGCCGGAATACGGAGTAGCCGTCAGCCACGCGCCGCCCGTCGCGGTCACGCCGCTTACCGTCAGGGTGCCACTGCCCGCATTATTCAGCGCCACCGCGGTCGTGTTCGCCGGAGCGCCCTGCGCCAGTTGCACGTTCACCGCGTTCGCCGAAGCCACCGCGATCGGCTGCGACGTCACCCGCATCGTCAGAGCGATGCTCTTGTTATCCGCCGGGAAGCTCGAGCCGCTGGTGGTGACCGACCCGCTGTACGTGCCCTCCCCCATCCCCGCCGGAGGCGCCACGCGCAACCGGTAGGGATACGTGAAGCGGAAACTCCCCACTCCGTCCAGCGTCAGCGAAAGCCAGTTGCCGCCGTCGTTGGTCTTCGTGCTTGCCGATAGCGGGCTGTTGGTCGAAAACGTCACGTCGCGCGATGAGCCTGCCGCTACGTACACATCCACGCTCGCCGGCACGCCCCCGCCCATCTGCACCGTCACCGTAATCGTCTGCGGCGCATCCACCGTGTTGGGATCGCTCACCGTCACGATACCCGTCGCCATCCCTGCCGGCAGACCCGACGTGTTCAGCGCGAAGCTCAACGGCGTGCATGTCCCCGCGCGCGACGTGCACGTGCGCTGCGCGCCCACGCTAGCCGCCAGCCACGATGCCGTGCTGCTCACCGTGAGGTTGAACGAACCGTCCCCGATGTTGTATGCCTCCACGGTCTGCGTGGCGCCGTTGGCACCCTGCACTATCGACACCGGCCCTACCGTGCTAGCAGAAAGTCTTAGCTTGGGAGATGCTACAACCAGACCGGGAAAAAGAAGCCAGACGGCGAGAAGACGACGATTGGTCAAACCCACTCCAAAGCACCCTTCTTATACGCCCAGATGTACCCGACCGCCAGGATCGCGAGAAAGACCGATACTTCCGCCACGCCGAACCAGCTCAACTGGTGATACCGCACCGCCCACGGAAACAGGAAGATGGTCTCAACGTCGAATATGACGAACAGGATGGCGATAATGTAGAACCGCACGGTGTAGCGTCCGCGCGAATCGCTCGCGGCTTTGATTCCGCACTCGTAAGCCTCCAGCTTCGTCTGGAACGGAGACGAGGGGCGGATCAGCTTCGCCGCCACGATGGCGACTACCGGAAAAGCAAGCGCAATCGCCACAAAGATAAAGATAGGCAGATACCCGGCGGGCATGGCCACACTATAACACGCGGCTGCCGCAACCGGATTTGTCCCACACACCCCGCAAACGAGGGCTTCGCAACCCAGTCTCCGGGCGCCTTCGGTACCGTCGCCTCACGCGACGCCGTCGTGGGCGAGGAAGTACTGTCCCCGGGAAACTATCCGGAGTCATTTTGTCCAATTTTGGGGAACATTCCGGCACTCTGGGCAGAAACATCGGGTGTTTTACGGAGAAAATGGTTTTATACCTCTCGGTTGCATCCCGTACCGATATCAAGACTTCTCCCGATCGGTAGCCACGACTGCGGTACTGGGACCACGCGGATAGCCCCCATACCACTGGCACTTCAAAATCAATACGATACAAGCAAACATCACATCAGGACAAATGTACGGAACGTCTCCAGCTCGAGACTCTTACGGGCCACAGGTAAAATGACTTTGATCAACCTTTCTAATTTTATTCGCTCACAAGCGGCGGCCTTTCTTTCCCTCTTCTTTGTATCTCTGGCGACGGGCCACTCCAGCACCATCGTCTTCTCGACTGGCCCCGCCACCGTCGGCGGAGCGCCGGTCAACGTCAGCGCTCAGTTCGATTTCAACGCCACGGCTCACACCGTTACCATCAGGCTCCTCAACCTCCAGAACGACCCGGCGGGCGTCACCTCCGTGCTCGGCTCGGTCCGCTTCACGCTCACCAACGCCGGTAGCGACCCCACCGGCACGGTCCAATCCTCCAACTTCGCCACCTTCGCCATTGACAAAAATGGCAACCCCTACGCCGACAGCGTCTCCACCAACTACTGGAATGTTTCCAACATTGGCGGCACCACGATGGCCTTTTGCACGGTCTGCGCCGCCGGCGGAAACCACGACCTCATCATCGGCGGTCCCGCCGCAAGCGGCGTCTATTCCAGTGCCGAGAATGGGGGCGGATCGATCGCGGGCAACAAAGCTCACAATCCCTTTATCCTGGGCAGCAATGCAAGCTACTCCAGCCCCAGCGTTCTCGCCGGCATCAACAGCGCGCCGTCGTGGGTGATCAGCCTCCCCACGATCACGCCCACCGTGACGGTCACCTCTGTCATCTTCGGCTTCGGCACCGGCACGAATTACGGCACCGGCACCTTCGCCGTCAATTCGATTCCCGAACCCGGTCCCGTCTTCAGCGTCGTCGGTGGCCTCGCGCTCATTCTCCTCGGCGCCCGGAAGCGACGCGCGTCCCGGCGGTAATTTCCTGCCCTTCCTTCGGTTAGCAGTACTTACATAACCTCCGCAGTCTTGTACCAGCCTCGTACCATGCCGGAAACTCTAGGTGGCGCTATGGCCACTTCGAACAAACACAAATGCCGCGGCGGGGCTGTGCTGGAATTGGCATTACTCTGTCCCTGGGTCCTCTTCCTTTTCGTGGGCGCGCTCGACTGGGGTTTCTACGCCTACTCCATGATCAGCGTCGAAACCGCGGCCCGAAGCGCCGCCGCCGCAATCGTGGCCCAGGCCGCCACCACGCCGGCCACCACAGCGATCAACAGCACCGACGCCTGCAACACGGTACTCGCCGAACTCTCCACGCTGACCAATGTCGGCACCTCGGTCACCGCCTGCAACGCCGCGCCCGTCGTCGTCAGCGCTTCGCAGATCACCAACGTTGACGGCGCAACCGCGGTCCAGGTGGCGCTCACTTACACTACTCCGCAACTGATCCCCATCCCCGGACTCCTTGCCGGACAGTTCACCATCACCCGCGTCGTCAAGATGAGGTTCTCCTAGCCATGCGTACCCGCAACAGGCGGCGCGGCGCCGCCATGATCGAGTTCGCGCTCGCCGGCATCGCCGGCGTCACGATGCTGATTGGCACGGTCCGGCTTTCCATGGGCATGTGGAACTACCACACGCTGGCCTACGCGACCCACGAAGTCAACCGCTACATCTCGGTGCACGGACGAAGTTGCTCGCAGGGCGGAAACCACTGCACCATCACGGTGGGTAACATCGCCACCCTCTTCAAATCCCTGGCCATCGGTATCCCCCCCGATAGCGCGACATTGACCCTGACCTCCAACAGCGGCACGGTCTACACCTGCAATCCGTTGAGCAACTGCCTCAACGACACCACCCAGTGGCCTCCCGTCGCCCACTTGGACAACGCGCCCGGCCGCTTTACCACTGTGACCTCAAGCTATACCTCCAACGCGGCGATCTCCATCATCTGGCCCGGTGCCAGAAGCAGCGGAATCGGTAGCGTCACGTTCCCGTCCACATCCAAAATCATCATGCAGTTCTGAGGGTCTATGAAAAACTCTTTCCGTCGCAGACAGTGCGGACAGACGGCGATCATGTTCACCGTGGGATCCGTGGTCTTGTTCGGGATGCTCGGCCTTGTGACCGACATCGGCTGGGCCTACTACCGCAAGGAAGCGGCCCAAGCTGCCGCGCAAGCCGCTGCCGGCGCCGCCGTCAAGGCCGCCTTCGCCACATCCGGCGGCACCATCGTGTGCGGCGCCAACAACGTCGTCTGCCAAAGCGAGACTGCCTGCCCTGCCTCCGTCACCGGCTATGGCACCACCAACATCGATAAGGCCTGCCTGTACGCCGCTGCTAACGGATTCGCTACCGCCGGCAGGCAGAAAGTGACGCTGGAGACCGGCACCGGCTCGGTCAACGGCATCACCGTAACGTACTACGCCAAGGCCAGGGTGAGCGAGGGCATTCCGCAACTCTTCTCCGCCGTCCTCGGCAACAACCTCCTCAGCCTTACCGCGCGTTCCAGCGTCGGCTACATTCCCGCCAGCGGCGGCGGCTGCATCTACGTACTCAGTCCCACCGGCGTCTCCATGACCATGAACGGCAACACCGCGCTGAACACCGGATGCGGCGTTTACGTCAACTCGAACGATCCCGGCGCGCTTACGATGAGCGGCAACAACGCATCCATCACCGCAACCGGCGGATCCAAGGTCAACGTGGTCGGCGGCGTGAACTACGGCCCGAACCCGGCCAACATTTCACCCGCTCCGGTGACCGGAGTGACGTCCCCCGGCGACCCGCTGGCCGGCATGGATCCACCCACGGATGGAACCTGCCTGGGGGGCGTTACGGTGAACAACAACCAGACCACGAACATCGGACCCGGCACGTACTGCGGCGACATCAACGTCAAAGGCGGCGGCACCCTGAACCTCAGCCCAGGGGTGTACATCATCAAGGGAAGCACCACTGGCGGCCTCTCCGTCGCCGGCCAGGGCGCCATCAGCGGTGCCGGCGTGACCCTTATCTTCGAGACCGGGACGGTGAATTTCGCTGGGGGCGCTAACTCCAGCCTGAGCGCTCCCGCCAGCGGGACCTGGCAGGGCATCCTGATGTATCAGGAGCGCACCAATACCCAAACGGCGTCGCTGGTGGGAGGCGCCAGCCAACTCACCAACGGCATCCTGTATTTCCCCTCCGCCGCCCTCAACTATACCGGCGGCAGCTCGGGCAACAGCCAGAGCGCGACCATCGTCTCCAATACGCTAAGCCTCGTCGGCAACTCTTTCATCCAGGCATCCTCGACCTCGCCATATCTGAACACCGTTTCCGGCGTCGTCGTCGTCGAGTAACGGCAAAGCCCCGCTCCGCTAACCGCCTGCCCAGACCCCCAAGGCCTGCGCGGGCGGCGCGGCAGCGCCGCCGCCAATCCTCCGGCCCCCCCGATCCGTCCACGCGCAGGTACCGTAAACCGCCTGCCTTCGGCATAGCCCCGCGAGAATGGATTTCTCCGCCCGGCCGCGAAGGCACGCGCGACAATAGGGAAGTCCGATGACTCCGGATCCCCGCTCCACCTACTCCCGGCTCCTCGACGAGCGCCGCAACGTCGCCGCCGCCCTCGAGCGCCGCCATCGCGCGCTCGGCTACGCCAAACTCGCCGCCGCCGTGCTCGCCATCGCGATCGTCGCCCTCGCCCTCACCCGCGCTGCCTCCCTGATTCTCTGGGTGCTCCTTCCCGCCGCCGCCTTTGTCTTCCTGGTCGTGCTCCACGACCGCGTGCTCGCCGCCATCCGCCGCCAGGGACGCGCCGCCCGCTTCTTCGAAAACGGCCTCGCCCGTCTCGCCGGACGCTGGCCCGGCACCGGCGAATCCGGCGAACGCTACCACGACCCCGAACACCCCTACGCCCTCGACCTCGACCTCTTCGGCAAGGGCAGCCTCTTCGAACTCCTCTGCACCGCCCGCACCCTCCCCGGCCAGGACACCCTCGCCGCCTGGCTCAAGTCCCCCGCCCCACCCGCCGAGATCCATCAGCGCCAGCTTGCCGTCGAGGAACTGCGGCCCCGCACCGACCTCCGCGAAGACCTCGCCGTCCTCGCCGAAGAGATCCGCTCCGCCGTCCACCCCGATGCCCTCGCCGCCTGGGGCGAAGCCCCCGCCGGCCTACGCTCCAGCGGCTTTCGCACCCGGCTTTACCTCTTCACCGCCCTCGGACTCGCCGGCTTCCTCGCCCTCTGGATCAGCCTCGCCAATTCCGCCGGCGCACTCCGCCTCTCTCCCGCCGCCGCCGCCCTCTCCGGCGATCTCTTCCTCGCCGCCCTCGCTCTCAACGCCTGGACCCTCTACCGCTGGCGCTTCGTCGTGGGTCCCGTCACCGCCGCCGCGGACGCCGCCGCCGCCGAACTGCGCCTGCTCACCGAAGTTCTGGTCCGCCTCGAACAGGAGCGCTTCACCTCGCCCCCGCTGGCCGCCCTGCGCGCCTCGCTCGATTCCGCCGCTGAACCGCCCTCCCGCCGCCTCGCCCGCCTGCGCCGCCTCATGGAGTACCTCGATTCGCGCGACAACGTCTTCGTCCGCATCCTGGAGCCTTTCCTGCTCTGGACCCCGCACCTCGCCCTCCGCCTGGAAGACTGGCGCGCCGAATCCGGACCCGCCGTGCGCCGCTGGCTCGATGCCGCCGGCCGCATGGAGGCGCTCTGCTCCCTCGCCAGCCACGCCTTCGAACACCCCGCCGATCCCTTCCCCGAATTCGTCCCCGGCGGCCCCCTCCTCGAAGCCACCGCCATCGGCCATCCCCTGCTCCCCGAAGATCGCGTGGTGCGCAACCATGTCGCCATCGGCGGCGAACTCCGCGTCCTCGTAGTCAGCGGCTCCAATATGAGCGGCAAGAGCACCCTGCTGCGCACTCTCGGCGCCAACGCCATCCTCGCCCAGGCCGGCAGCGTGGTGCGCGCCGAGCGCCTGCGCCTCTCCCCGCTGGCTCTCGGCGCCTCCATCCGGGTCTCCGATTCCCTGCAGGGAGGCATCTCCCGCTTCTACGCCGAAATCCTCCGCCTGCGCCAGATCCTCGACCTCACCGCCGCCGGCCTCCCCGTGCTCTTCCTGATCGATGAGTTCCTGCACGGCACCAACTCCCACGACCGCAAAATCGGCGCCGAAGCCCTCGTCCGCGGACTCGTCGAACGCGGCGCCGCCGGCCTCATCACCACCCACGACCTCGCCCTCGCCGATATCGCCGCCACCCT
>JAFDVU010000053.1 GCA_018268835.1 Acidobacteriota bacterium
CTGGGGTGCCGGCGCGGATTCCGGTTCAATCCAAAGGTCGGCCGGAGGCCGACGGTACCCGGTTCGTCGCGCGGAGAGGTGAGGTTGTACGGTGTTTTGGCTGGAGGCCGGCGGTACCAGGTTCGCCGCTCGGACAGGTGCGGCTTTTGCAGGCCGGGAGGCCTGCGCTACTCTACCGGGGCGTTGTAGCCGAGGCGCCAGTTGGCGCGGAGTTGAGGGAGCCCGCGCGGGGGGATTACCTTGACCAGGATGCGGTGATACTTGCCGTCGCGCGGCTGCTCCTTGGGCGAGTAGCCCAGGATGTAACGGTTGCGCAGTTCGATACCGATTTTGCGCGCGATATCGGGCAACTCGTTGACGTCCGCCTCGAACATGCGGCCGCCGGTTTCTTCGCTGATGCGCGCGAGCATGCCCGGACCGTTCACTTCTTCCGGCGTGCCGAACGTGCCGAAGACGCCGATGGAGTAAATGAGCACGTCGCTTTCGCGCACCAGGCTGCGCACCTCGCTCGTGCTGAAGCGGCTGTGATTGTCGCCGCCGTCGGAGATGACGAGCAGCGCCTTTTTGTTCTTCTTCGACTTTTTGATTTCGTGCAGCCCCATGTAGATGGCGTCCAGCAGCGCGGTGGAGCCCTTGGCCATCGAAAAGGCGAGCTGGGTTTCGATCTCGCCCGTATTGCCGGTGAGCGGCACGCGCAGCCGCGGTGAATCGCCGAACTCCACGAGGAAGAACTCGTCCTCGGGATTGGCCACCCGGAAAAACTCGGCGGCCGCCTGCCGGCTGCGGCCGATCTTGTATTGCATGCTGCCGCTGGTATCGAAGATCAGCCCCACCGCCACCGGTTCGTCATCCATCGCGAACTGCAGGATGGGCTGCTCCACCTTGTCTTCGTAGACGCGGAAATTTTCCTTCTCCAGACCGGAGACCGGGCGGTTCAGCTTGTCGTGCACGGTGACCGGGACCAGCACGAGCTGCGAATCCACCCGCAGGTTGGCGCGCGAGGGTTCGGGCGACGCCGAAGGACGCGGGCGCGGCACCGCGAGAGGCCCCTGCGCCAACGCGCAGAGTGCCAGGACGATTCCCAACCCCGTCCAGCGCAGCCCCTTCATGGCCGTATTGTAGCCCCGCCGGCGTCCGCGTGGCGCTACCATGACGATTCCCATGTTTTCCGCCCGCTTCCACTGGGATTTTCGCCCCAACCGCCTGACGCTCGCGCTGGGGGCGCGCCGCGCCGCCGGGCAGGAGGTCCTCGACCTCACCGAATCCAACCCCACGCACGCCGGGCTGGCCTACCCGGAGGAGATCGCCCGGGCGTTCTCCGGGCCAGGCCTGCTGGCGTACGCGCCCGCGCCCGCCGGATCGCCCGCCGCGCGCGAGGCGGTGAGCGGCTACTACCGCGCGCGCGGCAGCGAGGTCGGGGCGGAGCGCATCCTGCTCACGGCGAGCACGAGCGAGGCGTACGCGTACCTGTTCAAGCTGCTGGCGAATCCGGGCGATGAAGTGCTCGTGCCGCGGCCCTCCTATCCGCTGTTCGAATTCCTCGCGACGATGGAGAACGTCGCGGTGCGGCAGTATTCGCTGGCGTATCACGGGACGTGGGGCATCGACCTGGCGAGCGTCGAAGCCGCGATTACGCCGCGCACGCGCGCGATCGTGCTGGTGAACCCGAACAATCCGACCGGATCCTACGTCAAGCGGGGTGAACTCGGCGAACTGGCGCGGTTGTGCCTGGAGTACGGGATCGCGCTGGTCAGCGACGAGGTGTTCTCGGACTACGCGCTCACCGCCGACGCGGATCGCGCCGCGACACTCGCCGGCGTGGAAGAGTGCCTCACGTTTTCCATGAGCGGGCTTTCCAAGGTGGCAGGCTTGCCGCAGATGAAGCTGGGGTGGATCGTGGTGAGCGGTCCGGCGCCGGTGAGCAGGGAGGCGATGGAGAAGCTCGAGTGGATCGCCGACACGTACCTTTCGGTGGGCGCGCCGGTGCAGTGCGCCGCCGCGCGCCTGCTCGCCGCCGGAGAATCCGTGCAGCGGCAGATCCGCGAGCGCACCGCGGCCCACCTTGCCCTGGCGCGCGAGACGCTGGCGGGGTCCGCGGCCAACCTGCTGCACGTGGAAGGCGGATGGTACGCGACCCTGCAGGTGCCGCGCATCCGCGGCGAGGAGGAATGGGCGCTGGAACTGCTGGAGCGCGGGGTGCTGGTGCAGCCCGGCTACTTCTACGATTTCGAAGCCGAGGCGTACCTCGTGGTCAGCCTGCTGACGGAGCCCGCGGCGTTTCGCGAGGGGCTCGCGCGCTTGCGCGCCGCGCTCGGTTAGCGATAGCCGAACAGCATCGCGTAGATGATCAGCGCGATGAGCATCAGCCCGATGATCAGGGCGGTGAATCCGAGGCGCTTCCAGAACTTCACGTCGCGCTCCGCCGGTTCGGGCATGAGGACGGAATCCAGTTCGCCGCTGTCCACGAGTTGCTGATATTCGCGCGGGCGATCGCGGCGGAACTCTTCGAGCGGCGTGCCTTCGGTGAAGATCACGGTATCCATTGGGAACTTCTCCGGCCGGAAATGCGTGTTGAAGAAGTGCACCACGAAGATGAAGCTCACGGCGAGCAGCGCTTCGTCGCTGTGGATTGTGGTGGCGACGTTCACCGCCCAGCCGGGCACGACGCGGGTGAAGAACTCGGGGAACCACAACAGCAGACCGGTGCCGCCGATCACGGCGACGCCCCAGAACACGGCGAAGTAGTCGAACTTCTCCCAGTACGTCCAGCGGCCGTAGTCGGGACGCGGTCCGCGGCCGAAGAACCACTTCATCGAGCCGACGAACTCGTGCCAGTCGCGGCGGTTGAAGAGCATGGTGTCTTCGCCGGTGATGAACTGGAACCAGGTCTTGCCGCTGGCGCGCCGCTGCCTGGCGAGGTCCCACAGGTGGAGCCCGAAGTAGGTGAAGGTCAGGGCGGCGCAGAAGCGGTGAATCCAGCCGGCGGCTTCGAAGCCGCCCACGAGGCGCGCGATGACCCGGGCCCAGGGCGCGTAGGAGAACTTGAGCGTCATGCCGGTGGCGGCCAGTCCGAGGAAACTGGTGACCACCATCAGGTGCAGGTTGCGGTGGAAGCGGCGGAAGCGCCGCACGTACGCGCCCTTTTCCGGGCCGCCGTTCCTCGCCACTTTGCGGTACTCGAACGACCGCGGCAGCCACAGTGCGGTGTGCGCGCCCGAGATGACCAGGGTTGCCACCAGCAGCGTGGTCATGCCCCAGAAGGTGTAGAACAGGAACGGATACTTGTTCGGATCGTGATGGGTGGCGTGGGTGAGGTAGCCGGCGAACTGCCGGTGCGAACCCATGTGGCACCTTCCGCAGGTGTTCACGATATTGGCCCGGCTCAGGCGCGAGCGCGGATCGTTCACCGGCAGGATGTCGTGCGAGCCGTGGCAATCGTAGCACTTGGCCGTTTTCAGATAGCCCAGCTTGGAGACCTTGCCATGGAAGGTCTCAAAGTACGCGGCGGTGATCTGCTGGTGGCAGCGCCCGCACTGCTCCATGATGTTCAGCCGGAAGTCGGTGAGGTCGGTGCGCTGGATGCTGTGCGCGGAGTGACAGTCTTCGCACACCGGCAGCGGCTTTCCGCTGTGGGTCAGGCGCGGGCTGTGGACGCTGGCGGTGAACTGCTCATAGATGCCGCGATGACATTTCGAGCACGTCTCCGGCAGGTTGGCGCGATTCACGCTGGAGCGCGGGTCGGCCGCGGGCAGTTCGTGGTGCGCGGTGTGGCAGTCGGCGCAGTTGGCGGTGACGGTGAGGCCGCTCTGCAGAAGTCCCTTGCCGTGGATGCTCTCGCGATAGCGTTCCACGATATGGTCCTGCTTGCCGGTGTAGCGTGCCGCGGCCTTGTGGCCGGCCTGGTGGCACTTGGCGCAGAGGGTGGGGATGTTGCGCGAGAACGTGGGCGAGGCGGAATCGGTCTTGCCGAGGGTGCCGTGCGGGTTGTGGCAGTCCTGGCACATGGGGGCGTCGGGACTTCCCTGGGCGGCCAGCGTGCCGTGGGTGCTTTCCTTGTACTGGCTGACGATTTTTTCGTGGCAGATGGAGCAATCGACTTTCGTCTTGATGGTGGCGCAGGCGCGCACGTTGGATGGCGTGCCCCCGGTGTGGCACTGCACGCAGGCGATGCGCGAGTGGCGCGAACCGGCCAGCGCGGCGGCATCGACGAAGAGCGATCCCACCCGCCCCGGGGTGACGGGACGCAACCCGGGATTGCCGTGGCAACTCAGGCAATCGCCGTTGGACATGCCCTCGGTGTAGTAGACCTTGCGGATCTTGTGCGGCTCGTGGCAATCCACGCACGCCGGGATCAGGTGCGGCTGCTTCTCCCACAATTCGCCGCGGATCACCTGCCGGTGGACGGTTTCGATCTGCGCGTGGCAGCGGGTGCAGGTCCTGGCGATGTTCTGCTTGGCGATGGAGGAGCGCGGGTCGGTGTGGGGCAGCACGTTGTGCGCGGTGTGGCAGCTGGTGCAGACCGCGGTCACGGTGAGCCCCTTCTGGAAGAGCCCGAGGCCGTGGATGCTGTCCTTGTAGTTTTCGAGAATGTTGGTCTGCGGGATGGCGCGGGTCTTGCTGACTTCGGTGTCCTCGCGGTGGCAGGTGCCGCAGAGGCGCGGCACGTTGATGGTGGCGACGTTCGATTTCAGGTTGGAGGGCGGGAGGATATCGTGCGTGCCGTGGCAGAGCTTGCAGCCCGGCGCAAAGCGGTCGCCCTGCGCCGCCTTCCTGCCGTGAACGCTGGCGCCGTACTGGGCGGCTTCGTCGTTGTGGCAGGATCCGCAGTCCACGCGGGCGAGTTTATCCGGATGCGGGACTTCTTTGATGTCGCTATGGCAGGAGGTGCAGTCCAGGGCGGCGTGCGGAGAGGCCTTGAGCGCCGCCGCGCGATATCCCGGCGGACTTCCCGGCTCGCGCCGGGCGGTTGTGCCGGGGTCGTGGCAGCCGGCACAGTCCTCCGTTTTGAGTTGTGGAGTGCTCTGGCCCCGGAAACAGGTGGTCAGGATGAGTGCAATGGCAGCGCCCCGGAGTACGTTCGCGCCCTTCATGATTGAGGTACTTTTCTACAGCCTGGATGACAAATAACCGACTAAAAGACCAATTAATCCTATACTGCGTGGAATTCCGCGTCAAGCTGTGAAAAAAGACTGTTCATAAATTCGATTTCGATGTACGCTCCGATTCATGGGAAAGCGTCTTGCAGGCGTGTCACTGGTCGTAGCGGCCGCCTGGAGCATGGCCTCCTGCCAAATGGACGCAAAGAAGGCCTCGGCGCCTGCTCCCGAGTCGGAGCAGGTCATCAGTAACAATCTGAAGGACCTCTACATGGTGGTGAGCGCGGCGGCGCCGCAATCGCCGGAACAGCAGAGGACGATTCTGCGCATGGCGGAACGGGCGGCCAACGGGAAGGAACTGCTGTTGGTGATGCGGGCGGCGGAAGGTGTCTTTCCCGCGGCCGCGGATTCGCCGGCGAAAAACACGGAGCGGCAACTGCACGCCATGGTGACCGCGAAGATGATGCGGGCGGCGACGCTGGACCAGATGGTGGACTACGCCAAGCAGTACACGGTGGACGAGGAGTCCACGCGGCCGTACGTGCAGCGGATGTTCGAACTGGGCGAGGGAAACTCGGATTCGCGCGCCTGGTACCGGATCCGCGCGACGGCGTCGCGGTTGCACGTGCGGGATATGGAGCAGCAGGCGCAGGCCCGGGCGGAGCAACTGGCGTCCCGGTGATCGGGGCCGGCGACGGAGGTGCGCGATTTGCGAGGGGCGGAGCCGTCCTGATACGATAGGGGAGTCCCTCACGGTGGGTATAGCTCAGCTTGGTAGAGCGTCGGATTGTGGTTCCGAATGTCGTGGGTTCGAATCCCACTACCCACCCCATTTTATTTTCAATCACTTACAAGCTGATAACCAAAGCCGGTGGGGAATGGTGGGGAATGCCGTGTTACGATCCGGGCATGCCCCTGCACCTGTACCGGCGTCACTTCCGACAGAAAGCGCGGTGCGCCGGAGGACATGCGCCCGACTCGCAGAGCTACGAGTCTGACGAGCTTCGCCCGAAGTGGCGGAAGTGCGGCTGCCCGATTTACGCCTCCGGTACCCTCAACGGCAACCCGAAGTTCCGCAAGAATACCGGCCGCGTGACCTGGGAGGAGGCGCGATTTGTCGTCGCCGCCTGGGAGCGCGGAGAAGACACTCCGTCACCCGCGTCGCCGCCGCACGCGCCGAGCGACGGCAAGGAGCGCACGACCATTGACCGCGCCATCGAACTGTACCTGAATAATCGCCGCAGCAGAGGCGTCCGCCCCAATACCGTCAAGAAGTACACCGGCTTCACGAACCAGTTGAAGGCGTGGACCGACAAGAAGGGGTACGTCTACCTCGATCAGTTCACGGTGCTCAACGGCGACGAGTTCTACGAATCGTGGACGGACGGCCCGAAGTCGCGCGGCAAGAAACTGGAGCGCATGAAGGGCTTCTTCGAATTCTGCCGCAAGCGCAAGCTGATCAGCGATAACCCGGTCGAAGCTCTGGAGCCGCCCGTGGGATACTCGGTTCCGAACTCGAAGATGCCTTTCACCGACGAGGAGCTAGAGCGCATCGTCGCGGCGGCCGAGGACTGGACGGACACCGAGTGGCACGACGGGCGCGGGCATCACGGCATGGCCAGTAGGGAACAGGTCATCGCCTTCGTTTTACTGTCGGCCGAAACTGGACTCCGCATCTCCGACGTTTGCAGCTTCAATGTCGCGGACCGCGTCAACCTGGATACGGGCGATTGCTTCCTGAGGATGCACAAGACCGGCAAGCCACTCTACACCTGGATCAACCCCGACCTACGCGCCCGGCTCCAGACACTCGCGCTCAAGCACGGCGCGATGCCGTTCGATCTGCCGAGCAAGGATCTCCAGCACAAGACGGAGGTTTGGCGCGACAGGCTCGCGAAGGTCTTCGAAGCGTCCGGGCCATTCAAGGAAAAGGCGACGCCTCACCGCTTCCGCCACACCTTCGCACGCATCTTGCTTCAACGCGGGGTGCCGGTGCCAGATGTCGCCGAGTTGATCGGCGACACGCCGGAGATGCTGCGCAGACACTACGCGCCGTGGGTGCCCGAGCTTCAGGCGCGCCTCACCGACATCCTCAAGAAGACGTACGAGGCCAACCAGAAGAAGAAATGGCGGGCGCGCGTGGTGTCGATGCCGAAGAACGGATAAAGATCGCGCGGGCCGCCCCGACACAAACCGCCAGAGCAGCCCTCGGCTGAGGTAGTCCCGCGCGACCTCTGACTCCCGGCAACTCCCGGCTGTTGATCTTGCGTTATTTCGGATGCCCTTGTATGATGTTGGTAGCTGCCTTGAGGCGTCCCGCTCTGGCGAAATACACAGACGGCTGCCGCCAAGAACGCTCCCCCCGTAAGCCCGCTCCCGCACAGACGGGACGGTAAGTCGGCGCATTCAAAAATCCAAAACATCCAGAGGTTTTTATGCACCGTTCAGTGTGCGTGGACGAGCGTCAGGTGGCGGCACAACTCAACGTAAAGCCCGCCACGTTACGAAAGTGGCGATTTCTCGGGCGGGGGCCTAAGTTCCTGCGGGTCGGGCGTGCTGTCCGCTATCGAATCACAGACATCGAAGCATGGCTTGCCACTCGGCAACGGGGCGGCAAGACAAGGGGGACACGTTGATGCCGCCCTACACCGATCTCTCAGTGGTCAGTGCGCCCCCTCTATCCGTAGCCCGAGTGAGCCCCGACCCGCTCCAGGCCGAGAGGTTCCTCCGGCTCCTCTATTCCGGCGCGCCGCGCGGTTACCTCACGCTCTTGCACAAGGGCGCGAGTGGCATGGCGTGCAACTTCATAGACATCCTGTCGCTCACGATGGATCAGATCGCGGCACGCGCGTGCCAGATCGCGACGGCAGCGGACGTGTACTTCGGCGTCGGCCTCCGGGGTGACAAACTCGAAGCCGGGAAACGCGGTGATGCGAGCAGCATCATCATGCTCCCTGGCCTCTACGCCGATATCGACATTCGGCACGCCGATGCCCACGTCCAGCAGAACCGGCCGCCGAACGAGGATGCCGCTATGGAAGTCCTTTGTTCCTCGGGCATGGAGCCGAGCATGATCGTCCACAGCGGGCACGGGCTGCACGGCTACCTCCTGTTTGAAAAGCCGCTGGGCATCGACGCCAACAACCGGCAGACCGTTCAGCGCACCGCCGCCGCCCTGCACTCGATCAATGCTGCCCATGCGCAGCGACGCGGCTGGGCCATTGACAACGTCGCGGATCTGGCGCGCATTCTGCGCCCGGCCGGGACGATCAACTGGAAGGATCCGCAAAACCCGAAGCCCGTGACGTTCGAGTACACCGGCAGGAGGTACTCCCTGGAGGAGATCGAGCAGCACATCGCCGAGCAACTGGCGGCAGGCAGCAGAGGTTTTGTGGGTTTTGGGGGTTTTGTTCCGCCACCCGATCCTGACTTCGCGGCGGGCGAAACTCCTGTCATGCAGGAGGGCTCCGGTGATGACCGACTTCAGGACGATGTGGGCAACCAGGAGTTCCCGCCCGCCAGGATCGAGCCCATCATGACCGGCTGCCCCTGGATGCGGCACTGCCACGACGACGCCGAGACGCTGCGGGAGCCGGAGTGGTACGGCATGTTGGGGATCATCGGCCGGTGCGCGGACGGCGAGCGTTTGGCGCACGAGTGGTCGAAGCCCCACCCGAAGTACACGCACCGCGAGGCGGACAGGAAGTTGCGCCATGCGCTCACCGACGCCGGGCCGGTGACCTGCGCCCGGGTGGCCGAAGAAACCGGCGGCACCTACTGCCAAGGCTGCCTATGCGCCGGACTGATCAAATCGCCGATTACCATCGGCACTGTAGACACTAGCCCGATGGACCTCGCGCCCGATCCAGCGAACGCACCGCTACTGCCGCCTGAGACCACCGATTCGGTGGGCAGAGTTGCCCCCGCGCCTGGGGCCCCCCTGCCGCCAGTCCAAGAGCCGGTACCAGAAAATGCAAGTGCCCCGGCCGCGCCAACGACCACTCCTGTCCCCTGGGTTCAGGGGCAGTGGCCGCAGCCGAAGCCGCTGAGTACCACGCTGCCCCCGGTGGTGGCTTTCGACCCCGATCTACTTCCGGTCGCGTTCCGTGCTTACGCGCTGGACGTGGCAGAGCGGATGCAAGTGCCGCTCGACTTTCCCGCCGCTGCGCTGCTTGTCGCGCTGGCGGGAGCTACGGGGAGGAGAGCGCGGATCAGGCCCAAGCGGCACGACCGCGATTGGGTCGTCGTGCCCAACCTTTGGGGTGGCATCGTCTCCAGGCCGGGCAATCTCAAGAGCCCGCTGATCTCCGCAGTCCTACGCCCCCTTCGCGAATTGGAGAAAGCGGCGATAGCTGAGCACAAGGAGCAGATGGGAGCGTACGAGTTGGAACTAGAGGCTTGGGAGGCGCGGAAGAAGGCGGCTTTTAAGGCGGGCGATGCCTTCGAGGAACCAAAACCCGAGCGACCGCCCGGTACCCGCTACATCATCAATGACGCCACGATTGAGAAGCTGCACGTGATCTTGGAGGACAACCCGCAAGGCGTCTTGCTGTTTCGGGACGAGCTTGCTGGCTGGTTCGCCGGGCTGGACACAAAAGGGCGCGAGCGGGAGCGGCCGTTCTTCCTGGAGGGTTGGAACGGCGACGGCGGCTACACAATTGACCGGATCGGGCGCGGCACGCTCTACGTCGAGTATGTCTGCATCTCGGTTTTCGGCGGCATCCAACCGGCGCGGCTCCAAGGCTACCTGACCGACGCGGTGCTTGGCGGCGGCGGTGACGACGGGCTCGCTCAACGTCTCCAGGTAATCCTTTGGCCGGACCAGGAAACAGATTTTCGGAATGTTGACCGCGAGCCTGATAGGGTAGCCGCTACGGCAGTGGACGCGGTATTCCAGAGAGTGACTAAAATGTCGCCCGCAGAACCCTTCGCCACGCGGTTCAGCGACGACGCCCAGGAACTATTCGACGACTGGCGCGGTGAACTGGAGACGCGGGTCCGCAAGGGCAAACTGCCCCGCTTCCTGGAGTCTCACCTGGCGAAGTACCGCAGCCTGATGCCATCCATCGCGCTGTTGCTCCATATCGCGGATGGAAGCGAGGGAGCCGAAGTCCCTCTCGCTCAGGCGCAGCGTGCGGCCGACTGGTGCAGTTACCTGGAGTCCCACGCTTTGCGAGTGTACTCCTGCGTGACCGGCTTCGCGGAGCGCGCGGCGGCAACGCTCGGGGAGCGCATTAGTAAAGGGGCCCTTGGGACGCGGTTCTCCGCCCGCGACGTACAAACGCACGGCTGGACGAACCTGACCAAACACGAGGCGGTCCTGTTGGCCTTGGGGGTGCTCCAGGATGCGGGCTGGATTCGCGCGGTACCCCGGCCGAAGTTGCCGGTTGGCGGACGGCCGACCCAGGACTATGTTGTCAACCCGGCGGTGCACCATGATTAGCCCGAGCCGCTGGCGTGAGTGGGGGCCTTCGGGCTCCCTCTCACGAAGGAGACCCGACCTCGCAAAAAAACCTACAGAACCTACAAAACCTCCGGCTGCCGCCACCAGCGTAGAGGCGGGTGGTGAGGTCGAGAAGGAACAGATCCCCACGCCGAGGTCGCCCGCTGTGACCAGCACCCTGACCGCGCTCGCGAACGAGGTAGCGGGATTTGGACGCGCTTCTGACCAGAGTGCTAGCCCTCCGGGTTTTGTGGGTTCCGATGGTTTTACCTCCAAGCCCGATCCAAGAACCGAAGTAGGTTTTGTCGGTTTTGAGGGTTTTGTTCCAGACCCACAACGGAAACCGTTGATCGAAGCGCGCCTGGGGCCTGACGGCGGGCTCACCTTCCAGCCTGTTGACCTAGCCCGCTACGGCCGACCAACCGGCTTCAAGACGGTGGCGGTGGGCGTCGGAAAGGAGGAGTATCGCCTCACCCTCGTTCAGCACCATCTGCGGGACGCGAATCGCTCCGGCCAGGACGGCACCGAGTTTCCGCACTGCCTGGTAAACATGGCCGTCTGGCGGCGCGATCCGTTCGACCTCCGTCTGCTGCCCTGGTACCGCACCGAGGCAGATGCCCTGGAACGCTTCCGCCCGCACGCCCCGGACCCGGAGCCGGATGCTTGTGCCGCGTCCTTCGGCGGCGGCGTCCAGATCGAACTGCGGCGCGAGAGCAAGAGCCGCTGGCTCATGTGGGAGGTCCGTGCCGGTCGGCGACTGCGCCGCGCCGACTTCGCCAGCCCCTCCCTGCGCCACGCGCAGGCTACGGCGGTGGCGTGGTACGGGCCGGAGATGAGCGAGTGGACGGCCCTGAAAGAAGGTCGGCGGCCAAGAATTGCCGCAGACCGAGGAGGACACCGTCATGGAGATGAATGAAGCCAAGAAGGTACTGCTGCGCACTGCGCCCACGTTCGGCCTGTTGAAGATTTCCGAAGCCGCCATGGTTGCGGGCGTCAATCCCGAAACTCTCCGCCGCCGCGTCCGGCGCGGAGAACTGGCGGCGTGGGGCTTCCCGCGTCGCGTGGCTCTCGCCGATGTGCTGGCGCAGTTCGTGCCCAAACATCTGCGGGAAGTCGCGGGAAGTGGCGGGAATCAGGGCAGCACCGAACGCTGAATCGATTCCGGGGCTCGGAGTGAAGCCGGGCCCCCACCGCCTCGAATTCTCCCGCTACCAGCTTTCCGTCCAGCAGATCGCGCCCACGAACCCCGCCGTGCCGAACGTCGCGAACTCTGTGGCTGCCGCCCTGGCCGCCGCCGCGCTGCACCGCCGTGCGGAGTACAGCACGCGCCCGCGCTCGATCGCCCGTGCCGTCCAGCCGTCCGCGTCGCCCTCGACCGTGAGTTGAACGCGGCCCACAGTCGCCGTGTACGTGCGGCGAATCTGGATCAGGGGTTCGGCGACTGCTGCGGGAGTGAGACGGCGGGACTGCACCGGTGCACCGCTCAGGCCGCTTTCGCAGGGCGCGGCGAGTTGGCGCGCTCGAAGTGGCACCGGCCGACGCACTTCTTGAGCGCGCACGTGGTGCAAGTGATCGCCTTCTTGTTGTTGCCGTGCGCTGGCGCGGGTCCGGTGGCGATGTTGAGCATGACAGCTTCCCTCTGCTTCAAACAGTAGCGCGCCCCAGCGCGGATTCCGAGAGGTCATGCGGGGTGACGTTTATGCCCTTTTGGGGGTATTCGGGGGTGGATTGGGGTGTGGTTTCCGCGCCCCTCAAAGCCCCTATGACGTGTCTGCCGGGAGCCAGGATCACCGCGCCACGCCCGCGCTCTCCATCACCCCGAGCGCGTCCTGCTCCGCGCCGAGCGGCGCGCGCCGCCCAGGCGTAGCTCCCGACGCCGATGAGGAGCCCGGCCCAGAACACGCCCCAGTCAAACGGGTGGGGCATCCCGCCCGCCATGAGGTTGCGGTAGTCCATCGCGAACGAGGTCACGATCACGCCCGCGCCCGCCAGGACCCCGGCCCACTGCGCCCCGGCGATGGTGATCGGCTCTCCCTGCGCCTCACGCCGCAGGTGCCACACGCCCGCGCCGATCATGACCGCCGAGACGAGCACCGGGGCCAGCACCGGCCCGGCCCAGGGCACGGGGACCAAGAAGAGGATGTCCCAGGTAAACACCGACGCGGGCCAGCCGAGCAACAGCTTCAGAAACACGTAGAACGTGATGTCCCACATCCCGAACGTGACCACGAACGCCGCCGCCCACTGCCCCGCGTTGCGGGCCACGGCGAGCGCGACGGCTGCGAGCATGACGATTGTGGCCACCTCGCGCCCGACCTCGGTGACCAGGGTGCGCTGCTGCTCCGCACCGCCCGCCCGCAGTTGATCCAGCGTGAGCAACGGGAACAGTTCGCTCGGGGCTCGGCCTGGGTGGAAACGCTGCCGCGCCGGTTCGTGCACCTGCCGCAAGTACGTCACCACGGCGGCTTCCAGATAGCCGAACGCGGTGCCGAACACCACCAGGGCCAGTAGCGTGCGCTTCCACGGGTGAGCCATCCCGACAGCGTACGTGACGGCGTCGGGGTGGTGCAACAACGTTGAGTTGCGCGCTCGGCGGTGCGGGGAGGCGAGTATCGCTCATGGACCTGTGGAGCATCGCGGTGTCGGGCCACGAGCAGCGTTGTTACATGGCTCCGCGCTTGCGCCCGCTGGAGGAAGGGGCTACGCTACACCCGTGGCTGCAATGCGCGACTCTCTTTCAGGCTTCGCTCTGGGCGTCATGGTGGCGATTGCTGTGATGAAGGTTGCGCCCTCCACAGTACAACCCTCGGCAAAGGGCACTCCAGCCGCCGCTCCCCCGCACGGGAGCGCAGTGGAACCGATCTGCGGGCGGGACACCTTCAACATAGCCGTCGGTGTTCCCCGTATTTTCCCAGGGCTCGGGCCGAACGACCCGGACCCGTTCGCAGCCGCCACTGAAAGACGTCTGGACGCGTACACCGATGGTCTGGAAGATCGGCTTAGTCAGGCCGGACTAAACAATGACCCTGCGTGTCCGATCCTCCTTTCAGTGTTTGGGATGGTGCATGAATCGGCACCGGATCAGTGGGTGGTGACGGTTCACGTCCAAACCGAGTACCTCCATAAGGACGAACGGGTGGTTTACCCGTCATGGGACAGCGGAGAGTACCGGGCTTCTTACCGGCGTCTCGAAGATGCGCAGGAGGACATGATGAAGACACTCACCGAACGTGTCGAGCGGTTCATCAGGTTCTTCGGCAAGCGTGAGCGTTGAAACGGATGCACAAGAAGGCCGCACTGCGTCCGCAACCCGCGCAGAATTGGGGATTCCGGGCACTGGCTAATGTCGCAGCCACTCCGGGGACGCCTCCGCAGGAGAGCACGCCCGTCCGTCACACGCCCTCCGCGCCCCGCTCCACGGCGGCCAACTCATCGGCTCGCCGTGAACGCCGAACCCCACGCCGCCGATGAACGCCACGAACGCCTCGACCAGCGCGGCCGGGAAGTTGCACCCATGCGCGCGCCCCGGAATGAGAGGCTCGAACCGTTTCGGTTCCGTGCGCAGAGGGACGTTGGGCGGCCAACGCTGCGTTCTCAAGGACCGGTTCTCCACCGCAATGGGAACCGCACCATCGCCGTGAGATACCCGCTACACTGGCGGGATATGCAACTGTCGGACGTTCCGGTGCTTACGTCCAGTTTGGACCGGTTTGCCCTGATTTGCTCCCTGCTAGGGGCCTGCGTAGGAGGCGCGCTCGGGGCTTATCTCTCGGGCCGTTTCCAGGAAAAGGGTCGGTTAGCCGCGGTCCGCGCTGCCCTTGCCGAGGTGCTCCAGCAGGAACGAGAGCGCGCCTATGAACAGGAGCGTGGAAAACGGCTAGCCACACATGAAGACATCGATAACGTTCTCCGAGAGCTCGGCGCGGTTACTACAACGGCCGAGAAGATTAAGGCCGAGATTAGCAATGAACTCTGGCGGCGACAATTCCACCTCGGCAAACGTATCGACGCATATGTCGGGTTGATTAGCTCGTGTGCGGCGTTACGGCACGTCTTAGTCGGCCTTGCCCTTGCAACAGAGGATTACGATGTAGCGACCGCCAGAGTTGCAGCCACGGGCGACCGCTCGATAATGGAGGACCCTCATAGTCGACTTACAGGTGCGATGGACGCCCTGACTGCGTTTCTGCCCAGCTTCACTCAGGCAGTCGCCGCCGTTCACATATTTGCAACTGGGTCGGTACATGAGCACCTGAAGATGATTGAAGCGACGCCGCATATCGCATTATCGAAAGGTGGTGCCAGGGTAAGAGAGGCCATCGGACAATTGGACCAAGGGCTGCTGGACTTCGTCGCGGGAGTTCGCGCCGAAGTCCAGGCGTAGAAGAGATGCCCGGAGGCCGCATTGAATCGGGTGGCGCACGCTCATACCGAGCGCGGCGCACACTCAGTCCGTCCGCGTGAGCAGTCGGACGCGCTGCCGCGCCGCACTACCTCCAGGAACGCCGCCGCGCCGCCGTCGATGACAGTCTGACCGTCCACTGTGACTTTGAACTGGCCGTAGGGGCCCTCGACCATGTCCACGTCGATCTGCAAGTCCCGCCGAAGGCGCGCCGCCACACGGGCGGCGTACAGGCCGGTCACTCAGTACGCGCAGTAGTGAACCGCTATGCGTGCCATGCCCGAGTAGTAGCAGAGCGCGGCTCCAGGGTCCAGGGGCGGAAGAAAGCAGGTCAGCTTCCCGAAGAGCGGGCGGCCGCATCCCAAATTTCGCCATCTACCTCGCGGAGGGGTAGACGGACACGCTGCGCGGCCGATTCGAGCAACTCCAGGGCCTCCCAATCGTTTAGCCTTCGATCCACAACTCGCGACACAAACCGGCAAACGTGTACGTCAGGCTTGGCCGTCTGAACACCGAACAACATGCGGAGGTATTGGAAGCCCGCCAGACCGAAGCCGCGCACACCTACCGCCATGAACTCATAGGGCCGAACCGATCCGGCCCATCGCTTCAGTCGGGCGTCCTCTGTTTCTCCGGGATGTGATAGTTGTGCTGAGATGAGATAGTCCGTCACCCCAAGAAGGGTCTGAGCGCGAGCCCGGTCGTTATAGTTCAGTTCCGCTTTGCTGAAATGGAGTGGTGTGGCATATTGTCGGATCAAAGCGGCAAGCCCACGTAAAGTGGTGAGGTTCGGATGGTTCCCCCGAAACATCTCGACTCGGGGTAGGACGAAGGAGTCGTACCTACGGTTCAGGGACAATACGCAATCCAGCACGTTCAGCGGCGGCGACGGCCAACTGTAATCACTACGAGTGCGCGTGCCGGAGAACCGGCTAAGCAGTTCTTTCGATAGGGCGTCAATCTCGCGCTCGTCCAACATGGTACAGAGCATAATACGCGGCAACCCCGGCGCGGTGTGCCAGCTTGCCAGAACCTTCAGATTGTGGAACGGCCGCCAACAGGGGATCCACGCCCGCGCTTTCTTCGTCAACTTGCAGGGCGCGGCCCGCGCGTTCTGGAAAGCCCCGTACGGAAAACTGGTGGTTGGCGAACACTCCGGTCCGCGTTTCAAACTCAAGGCGCGTTCACTCGCGACGCACGTGATCGGCGGGACGATTTCCGCACGGGTGCGCCGGCCGAGGCCGGACCGTCAATAACACTCATCAGGGCGTGATCTGAGATGATCCGCGATCTCGATGAAGAATCGTTCTGTGCCTTCAGCGTAGCGACGAAGATCCGCTTCGGTGACAAAGAGGTCCTCACCGGCCAAGGGCGCAACCACTTCACCACGACGCAGGAGAATGGTGTTTTCTCCGACCTTGTCGTAGAAGACCTGGAGATCTGGATTCCTGAAAAGCTCGGGACGCATCGACTGCAATTCGTTCGCTGATGCCCCCGCCCCGTGTTTCACGACGTTCGCAACAAGCCGAAGCTCGTCGAGAATGTTCCATGACGGCAGGGTCATCAGATCAAGGCGCAGGTTTGCCTTATACCAGCGGTTCACAACAGCCAATTTCGTGTCGTGGGGAGGCGCGACGGGAAAACGCGCGTCGCGACACAGCATCGCAAGTTGCTGTTCTGCCATGTGAAATAAGCCCGCCGCGAGCAGGTTGCGCATCGTCTGTTGCAGCGACACCATCATGGCGTACCAGTCGTGCGCGTGCTCTTGGGCATCTTCCGCAACGTCGCTCATGTCGATGTCATCCGGCCCGGCTTGCATCGAACCAGCCCTATGGTAATAGTCGCTCGCGAGCTGACATGCGCGTTCGTTCAGGTTACCGAATGCGGGTAAGACATCGCGGAAGACGTACTCGCGGAATGCGGTGATCGGCCCGATCAGCCGACTTTCGATCTTTGTGGCAAGGTAATGACCGTACATCTACGGAATCCCCCTACCGGCACGCCTCCACCACCGTCGTCACCGGCACGCCCAACTCGGCCGCGATCTTGCGCCACGACATCCCCTGCTCGCGCATCCGCACCGCCGCGTCACGCCGGAACACGCGCTTCGGCCGCCCGAGCGTCTTCCCGTTCGCCCTGGCCGCCCGCACGCCCGCCACCACGCGCTCGCGGATGATCTCGCGCTCCAGTTCGGCGAACGCGGCCATGATGTGAAGTAGGAACCGCGCCATCGGATTCGACTCATCGGTGTCGATGTTCTGGGTCACCGCGATGAACCGCACGCCGAGCGATGCCAACTCCTGGATGCCCTTGATCGAGTCGGCCACGCTCCGGCCCCATCGGTCCAGCTTCCAGACCAGCACGGCGTCAAACCGCCGCTTTCTGGCGTCCTGCATCAGGCGCGTCAACTCCGGCCGGTTCGCTTTCGCGCCGCTCCAGCCGGTGTCAACGTACTCGGCGTGGACGGTCCACTTGCGCGCGGCGGCGTACTCCCGAAGCTCGCGGAGTTGCATCTCGCAGTTCTGATCGTTCGTACTTACCCTGGCGTAGAGCCCGACTCTCATACTTAAAGCGTACACCTTTTCCGAACATTTGAGAACAGAAATGTTTTGGCGAATCGGCGCGCGCCAGGAAAGGCGGCGGCGACACGCTGGAAGAAGAAGCCGGAGCCGGGCGCGTCGCGGTAGCCCTGGACACCACGACGGTCGCGGCCGGGCAGGACCCCCACCCCACCCCGCACGAGGGGGAGGGGGTGGTAGAGAGCGTATGGGTGGTAGACGCCGAATGCAACCAGTTTGAAACCAAAATCCACCGGGACAAAACCACTGTGACCTGAACGCGCCCGCGCTCGTGCATATCGACAGAATCATGCTAAGGCGTGCGGGTACGGCGCGCTCGGCGCGGGACGGCTGACGCTGGCGGGCCGAAACCCTGGCGGGGCATCCCGCGCTCGTGGTAGTTCTTACCGGACAACGGTTACTGTTGCTCGAATCCGGTTGGCAATCTTCTGTCGCAAATCTGCGATCCCCTCCCATTTGATGTGGTTCAAATGATTGGTATCAAAATGGAGGTCCGCGAAGTCGGTGTCCCGGCAACAGTTGATGACTTCGCGGCCGATGGCGCGAGCAAACCCCGCTTCATAGTAGACGCCGTTCCTGTGGCCTGTGAAGTCCGCGATAAGGAACTGAGCTTGCCGAATTTCGCTTAGTAGCCGATCACAAATGTCCTGATTGTGTTCGAGTTCCTTCATTCGGACTGCCATCATCCCACAGTCCTTCTCAATGGCCGGTTTGATGCCGAGGTTGTACGCCTCGTCGAGGTCTTGAGCAAACGACATGGCGACGAAGCACCTGCCGGGGATTCCGGCCGGGCCAGCGGGGGGATCGACCTGTTCCCACCCCTCGACGCTTAGCGTCAGTGCGTCATCCCCGCGCTTATCGAGGTATCCCCTCTTGAAGATGTGCCGAACCAGGAAACTGCATTCGGTCGATGAGGCTGCATCAAATGCGGGGTAATCGGTCTCCTCCTCGACTTTAATCGCGGCTCCGGGGAATTCTGATTTTCGTGCGATGTATCGTAGAAGCTTGGCTACCTTCTGTCGGACTGGTGTATTGATGTGCGCCGCCGATACTGTATTCCAATTGTCCATGCGTAACAGTAGCGTTGTGCCACCCAGTGTCGCCTGTCGTGTTGCCGCTGAAATCGCAGCCAGCGTCCTCCCGTCGGTGCTTCGCACGTTGAACGAGCATTCACGAGTGATGGTGTATTGGCCGCACCGCTTACATTTAACCTTGTAGGCGTCCAGGTCAAAAACATGCCATGATTTTTCTGCTACTAAACCGCACAGGAAACAACTTGTCTCGTCCATTTCGCTCCCGCCAATTATACGCCTGCTGCGAGATCTTGCTTACTTCCGCCACTCCCATGGCGGCACCGCAGCCCACCGCCCGCACTTCGCCGCCCGCGCCTCGTCCTCCAGCGCAGGGAGCACCGCGTCGTGCGTCGCGTAGGTCCAATACCACCACGCCAGCCCCCCTCGGACAAGTTCCTGGTTCAAGTGGTCAGCGCGCGACACGAAGGCGGCGGCGACGTGCTGGACGCGCGGTAGCCCAGGCGGGGCGGCACCGCGAAGGTCGTGGCCGGAACCCCACCCCACCCACCTCGTACGACGGGGGGCGGGGTAATCCTATGAGTGGTAAACGTTGAGCACGGGCACGTCAAGAGCCAAATCCACCGGGGGTAACGTGCGTCGTACCGCATGATGGCGTTACGATTACGGACTTACGGGTGCCGCTCGCCGACACACTGGCGCGTGTTCTGGGGAGAGCAACAAATTTCAGCCGCGGGTATATAACCCGTGCGCTGTCTTCATGAGACCGGTGGCATCATCCGCCTTCTTGCGAAGTTCTTTCAGCTTGACGGCAGCATCAGCGGCATCATTGAGGTCGCAGTTGGAGACGAATTGGTTCCACGCTCGAAGGATGGCCTTCCCCGGGTTCGCGGTATCGGCTTTCTTCACCACATCAGCGTTGGCGTGGACGGCAAATGCCAAAGTCGTGAGCGATGCAATCTCGGCATCGAGTGCAGCGACGAGCCCCTTGAGAACAGGCTCGCACTGTTCTAATGCGCTTATTGTAGCCTTTCCCTTGGAATCGGCATCGTCTAGCCGTTGACCAAACCCCTTGACAAAGCCAGGAGTCCCCTCCACCTCTGGAAAATGTTGCTTGAACGTGCGCCAATCATTGCGCGCTTGCGTGCGCTTGAACATGAAATCCTCCTTTCTGTCGCGGCCAGGACTGAGAGGAACCTGCTGAGGCACCTCTGCGTGACGTGGTGCTCTTATGGTACTCAACTTTGAGGACATTTCCGTGGAGTGCGGCAGGGGGCATTTGCGTCCTGCGCGGACCGCCATGTAACGAGACAGGTAATTCAAAAGCCCGTGGCCCCGCACGATTTCCTCAGCAGGAGTTGTCGTGCTATAGCCTGCCCCGTCCATGCGGTCTGTGAACCGCCCAACTGCCGCGCATCATCGACGCGACGAATCGGTATTCGGAGCTTGACCTGGAGGCCGAATTAGCGGTGAAGGTATACGGACGGTAAATGTCTCTCTCGTCGCACACGCACACCTCCGCCACTCCCACGGCGGCATCGGAGACGGGTCCGCCCACAGCCCGCGCTTCGCCGCCCGCGCCTCGTCCTCCAGCGCAGGGAGCACCGCGTCGTGCTTCGCGTAGGTCCGATACCACCACGCCAGCCCCGCGCGGACAACTTCTTGGTTCAGGTTGCGGCCATCCGGCAGGATGATCTCCGCGACGGTGCGCTTGTAGCGGCCAATGTCGCGCACCTCCCCGCGCCTTGCGAAAATGGATGTGGGTGAAGTTCAGTCGGAGCGCGTATGATTGACACGGTTCTGAATCTGCTCTTCCGATGTCCCCACCGCCGCCTCACCCGGCCTGTCGCGCCGATCACCAAGGCGGGCCAACCTCACAGTCAGAGCTACGTCGTATGTCTGGATTGCGGGAAGCAGTTCGAGTACGACTTCAACGAGATGCGGATCGGAAAGGCAATCGACCACTCGCATGACGCCGGAGTTGTGCCGCCGAAGCTGCCGATGGCGCGCAAGAAGAAAGTGAAGTTTGCGCTCCTGGCGGCCATTCCCGCTGCCGTCGTTCTCGGGGCTGTGGTGAAGGGCAACAAGAAGGTCGGGAAGCCGGAGGAAACCAAGGTAGATCCCGACGCGACAGGGGAGCCCGGCCAAGTCGGCCGGTAGCTTGACGACGGGGCCGATGTCCTGGAATTTGTGATGCGCGGGCAGCGCGCGGGCTTGGTGACAACGCCCGGTTAGTCGTCCTGCGGCGGCTCCTTGCGCGCTGCATTACCCGGCCCTGGACCTCGCGTGTCAGCCTCCTGTTCCGCGTCACCAGCGGGCTGTGGCTGCACCGGGAAAGCAGATGGGAAGATGTGGTCACTGTTCTCTCGGGAGCGCGCCAATCGTTCCAGCGCGGCAATCGCCGTCTCAAGCTCCGCGCACTCCGCCCGCAGTCCGGCGAGGAGTCGCTCCAGGTCCATCAGGGTTTGAGTGTACAACTTAGCCGACCGCTACGGCGGGCCAGGACCCCTTGTGTGCGTACCGGCAACAGTAACCCTCCTGCATCGCGTCGCGCAGCATCGAGGGCAGCGCGCCCTGCCGGATTCTCGAACGAACCACCAAGCGGATCGCACGTTCAGTAAAGATCGTTAAACCTTCGCCCCGTCGCGTAACAATCGACCTCCCTGGAGGCATCTTCAAGTCGAGTGAGAAGCGCATGACCCTGAAGTTGAGCAGCGACGACGCCGAAGAGGTTCGCCAAGCTCTTTCGGCCGCGCACGCGGAACTGCTCCGCCGCTTGGCGGGCGGGTGGGGATGCGGCTATTCGCCCGAAGGTGTTGCGCTCTGTCTCCGGCGAGCGCGAGTGTCACGCCTTCTCGACCGGATCGAATCGGCATCGAAGCCGGTCGCAATCACCGAGCCAGCCGGTAAGAGGGCGTTGCGGGAAGCGGCGTAACAGATCGGAGCGCGTCGTTGGCTGGTGCTTCTGGTCTCGCGCCGGAACTCGACTTGCCGCAACGCCACCCTTATCATGCCGCACGCCACCAAGGGGCCCGCGTACGCCGAGATCCAGAACCGCGCGGCGTGTACGACGCCACGCCGTCGATGCGGATGCCGGGCACCGGCCACACGGGGGACCGTGGCGTAGTAGGTGACGCTGTGGGTCAGGATGTCAATCGGTGGAGGAGCCGACAGAGCCGTCGCCCTGCGCGCTCTCAGGGCCGAGGCGCGCGCGCTGGGCGCGGCAGTCCTTCTGCGTCCTACCCGCATCGCGCATCGCAGTGGTGAGCAGCAGAACGCGCGGAGCCGGGACCATGTGCCGCTCTGGAGGCGGCCCACGTCCGGCGCAGCCGAGTCCAATGCACTTTGCGGCCAATTGATCCAGTTTCGGGTCATTCAGGGCGTTTCGGCGACTTTCGGCCACAATTACGCCTCGGCGCGCCGCCGTGCAGAGGACCCCTATATAGGGAGCCAAAATTGATGTTGCTATTTTTTTTTGTACCCCCCCCTCCCCCCTACACGGCTACACAGACTGATTTCTCGATCACAAGTTGAGGGGTGCGCGCGCGCGAATGTTGAATCGTTTGTGGTAGATGTACCCCCCCCCCTTATATAGGGGTGTTGCGCAAAAGCGTGTAGCGGGTTCTGGGCCCGTGTAGCCACGGCTACACGGGCAAAGAAAAAGGGCTCGGCCGGAGCCTTCGTCCGGCAGGCTCGCCCCAATCAACTTCGAAGCGTTGATGCCTGATGTTGTCGCCAAGCCTCGTGCGGACAGGGGCGGCTCGGGTGCTGTGGCCCTCCGCCAGCGCGATCTCGGCCCTCTGGTCGCTCCCGTTGCGCGCGGGGGTCTCCCTCACATCGCGCCCCGGCGCGGCGACGCTCTGGCGGGTCCCAGAGCGCGCGGCGGCGTACTCTGGACGACTCCCCCGCGCGCGCCGTGGCGGCGATCTTCGCCCGGCGACAACAAACCCCGGATGCACTTTGGTGTCTATCTGAGACAATCCGCGACGATCAGGGACAATTGATGCCAGTTACGACGCGGGTACACCATCGTCGGCGATCCACCGCCGCACTCCGGCAGCGCAACGCCGTCGCCCGCCCGGCGCGGGACGATGTGGACGACCGCCTGGTCCACGGGCACCGCCGCCGACAACTCATCCATGAAGCCGATGCTGAAGCCCGCGTCGGGCACGAGCCCGGTGCCCCTTC
Organism: Acidobacteriota bacterium; assembly: GCA_018268835.1. Taxonomy (GTDB): domain Bacteria; phylum Acidobacteriota; class Terriglobia; order Bryobacterales; family Bryobacteraceae; genus Solibacter. The sequence continues at coordinate 22,740 of JAFDVU010000053.1, forward strand.
GGCGCGACTACGATGTGTCCCTCGGCGACGGGCGCGTCGGCCCCGAACGCCACGGCGTGCTCCGCGACGATCCAGATGCGTGTCGTGGGCTTTGCGGGCGCGATAAGTCCTATTACTCCACCATGAACACGTGGTACCGGAGTCCCCTTGCCGCCAACGCTGCGCCAACTTACCATTGGAACGTGCATGATCCCGCCCTGTGCCCGGCAGACCCGGAAGAAGTCGCCGAAGCGTACGTGATGGGCCGTCTACCCCAGGATCAAGTAACTGCCTTCGAAGACCACTACGTCGCGTGTGACGCCTGTGCGACGGTGCTCCAGAAACAGGCGGAGTACGTGGCGGCGATCCGCTCCGCTGCGAAAGAGATCCGGGCGCGCGCTCCACGCCGTGCCGCTTCGGCCGGAGCGTCCGGTTCCCGCTAAGCCGCTCGCGCCGCCCGGCGCAACGGCGCAGACTCAGAAGCAAACCGCAACCCTAACTGGAGTGCGTGCGGCCCGCGCCGTTGTTGGAGAGCGCGCACAAGGCCGTACCGCACACCAGTACTTGAGGTTCTGGGCCCACAATCCGGCGAGTTCTATTGAGATCGCGCTGTTGTCGCCGTAGCATGAACCCATGCTCCGCGATCTTCACTGCCCGGCCGACGTGAACGAGATCGCCGAAGCGTTCGTCATGGGTACGCTGGCCCGAGCAGAGGCTGCGGTCTTTGAGGAGCACTTGCTGGTGTGCAATCGCTGCACGGCGGCAGCGGCCGAAGCGTTCAACTATGTCCGCACCTTGAAAATCGCGACACGGCGACTCCGCAATACCACCGCGCGCGCGGCGGGAGGCAGGTGACCCACTCGCTCCGCGTGCGGGTACTATACGCTACCTTACCGGACCCGTCCCGGTGGGACTGTGCAAGGTCTTCTAGCCGCCACACAATAGTCTTGATGATATTGGAATCTGTAGCGGCCGTAGCTGGTGCTGGCGTTCTGCTCTGCTTTGCGATCCGCCAAGCTGCCCGCGCTTGTTCACTCGGGATGACCCCGGTCCGCGAGCAGTTCAAAGAATCGCCTCAAGTAGCCTCCGTGCATTCCAGGTCAGCCATGTGGGAATGATCGGCGGGAGCGACTGGAGCAATAGCCCGCAGCATGCTACTCCTCCAGCGTCTCGCGCACCCGATCCGCGATCACGGCCGCGTCCTCGCCGAGCGCGAACGTAACGGTGCGCTGGAATCCGTGCGCCCCGGTGATGAGCACCTTCACACCGCCCCGGATCGGGTCGGCGACGATCCAGCCCTCGTAGGGATCGGTGGTGTGCTTGCCGCCCGCGACGACGGCGGCCTCGACGCGCTCGCGGCGGGTGCCGGGGATGCCTTTAACGTCGAAGACGGTGAGGGGCATTGGTGCGAGTGCGACTCGGGAACGCTTAGATGCGTGACTGCGCGGTGCTGGCCGTTTGCGTCGGAGCTTCGACAATACCCCGGAGTAGCTCGGCGCGAATTTCGCCGAGCAGATGGTGACTCTCATGCGACTCGTACACAAAAAAAGCTGCTACAACCAGCGTGATAGCCGAAGCCACGACCCGCGCTTCGTACGAAGTCGGCAACCACCAAAGACCCAAGAGGCCAACGAGGCAGGCGACGGCGCAACCAAGCTCGAACTTCAGTCGGAGCAAGATGGTGCGGAGATAGTGATGCCCGATTGGTTCGCGCTCGTATGCAACGCGCCAGTAGGCGCGCCAGTTTACCTTGTGGTTTCCAGTTTTCCGCTCGACCCGATCATCGAAGTGGCCTTCCAGATGTGAGCCGATGTCTTCGCATACCAAACCGATGAACAGCGTTAGCAGGATGGCCGCGACCCACGCTTCCGTTCGATATCCAATTACAAGCTTAGCTACCGTTTGACTGGACCAGATCCCAGCCACTACCCACGGAGACAGGGCAAGGGCCCCTGGCAGGAGCAACGTCACCACTGGCCGGAATACTTCGGACCCAAATGCTGCGAACACGTCCTTCATCTATGTCTCCTGCGTACTACTCAACCCTGTCCTTCGCCTTCGCTGCCGCCTTCGTCTGCCACTGCATATTCCCCGGCGAATCCGCGCCGCCGCGTTTGAGCGGCGTGATGTGGTCGATCACGTAGCCCTTGCAGGCCCCAGTCGTCTTTCCGGTGGACGGGCACGGATGCGACTTCTGGAAGTCGTGCTTCGCGGTGCTGCTGCGGGCGATGCGGCCCTCCGAGTCGCGGGCGCATGTCGCGCAGCGCGACGAACGCGATGCGGCCTTGGCCTTTGGCTTGACCGTGCGCGTGGGGCGTGATGCGCGCGACGAAGAACTGCGCGTAGACGAATGGCTGGAACTGCGGCCCCGCGCGTTGGCGGCCGGGGCGACGAGGGCTACGAGGAGCAGGGCGAGCAGGATGCGGTACATGGAGCGGCTCCGGGAAAACAGGATAACAGATGGCGTGGTACCCAATTTAGTCGCTGCCGCTATCCCCTTGAGTGGCAGTCGAGTAACATGGTGGGTCCACCATGCCCCGACCCAAGAAGGCCCCGAACGGCAACGGCAGCGCAGCGAACCTCGGTTTCGAAGCGACCATGTGGGCCGCCGCCGACAAGCTGCGCAACAACATGGACGCCGCCGAGTACAAGCACGTGGTGCTCGGCCTCATCTTTTTGAAGTACATCTCCGATGCCTTCGACGAGCGGCACGACGCGCTCGTGGCTGCCGCCGCCGATGGTGCCGACCCCGAAGACCCCGATGAGTACCGGGCCGCAAACGTGTTCTGGGTGCCGAAGGAGGCGCGCTGGGCGAACCTCCAGGCCAACGCGAAACAGGCCACCATCGGCAAGGTCATCGACGACGCCATGCTCGCGATCGAGCGCGACAACAAGTCCCTGAAGGGGGTGCTGCCGAAGGAGTACGCGCGGCCCGCGCTGGACAAGCAACGCGTGGGCGAACTGATCGACCTGATCGCGAAGATTGGCCTGGGCGACAGGGAGAACCGCTCCAAGGACATCCTGGGCCGCGTGTACGAGTATTTCCTGTCCCAGTTCGCGAGCGCGGAGGGCAAGAAGGGCGGCCAGTTCTACACGCCGCGCTGCGTGGTCCAGGTGCTCGTCTCCATGCTCGCGCCCTACAAAGGCCGGGTCTTCGATCCGTGCTGTGGCTCGGGCGGCATGTTCGTTCAGAGCGAGAAGTTCGTGGAGACGCACGGCGGCAGGATCGGCGACATCGCCGTCTACGGCCAGGAATCGAATCCGACCACGTGGCGGCTGGCGCAGATGAACCTGGCGATCCGGGGGATCGAGGCCCATCTCGGCGGCGAGCACGCCGACAGTTTTCGGCGCGATCTGCACCCGGACCTCAAGGCCGACTACGTGCTGGCGAACCCGCCGTTCAACGACAGCGACTGGGGCGGGGCGAACTTGCGCGACGACCCCCGCTGGAAGTTCGGGCCGCCACCCGCGAGCAACGCCAACTTCGCCTGGGTTCAGCACTTCATCCATCACCTGGCTCCGACCGGCATCGCCGGGTTCGTGCTCGCCAACGGCAGCATGTCGAGCAATCAATCCGGGGAAGACGAGATCCGCAAGGCGATCGTGGAGGCGGACCTCCTGGACTGCATGGTCGCGCTGCCGGGGCAGTTGTTCTATGCGACGCAGATCCCGGTCTGCTTGTGGTTCCTAGCACGCGCGAAGAAAAACGGGAAGTTCCGCGACCGCCGCAAAGAGACGCTGTTCATCGACGCGCGGAAGCTGGGCGTGCTTGTGGATCGCATCCATCGAGAACTGACCGACGCCGAGATCGAGCGCATCGCGGGCACCTACCACGCCTGGCGCGGCGACAAAGGCGCGGGCAAGCACATGGACGTGCCGGGGTTCTGCAAGGCGGCAACAACGGACGAGATCGCCGGGCACGGGTACGTGCTGACGCCGGGTCGGTACGTCGGGGCCGCCGACGTGGAAGACGATGACGAGCCGTTCGAGGAGAAGATGAACCGGCTGACGGCGAAGCTGGAGGAGCAGTTCGCGGAGTCGGCGCGGCTGGAGAGCGAGATCCGCAACCGTCTGCGGGGGGCCCACGATGCTGTCTGATTTCCCAGCGGATTGGCGCATCCTCCCGCTAGAAGACTGCATGGCCGCACTCATCGACTATCGCGGCAAGAGTCCTCAGAAGACACCGTTCGGCATCCCCCTTATCACGGCCAAAGTCGTCAAGGGCGGCCATATTAACGAACCGGATGAGTTCATCGCGGCCGACGCTTTTGACGCCTGGATGCGGCGCGGTATGCCGGAACCCGGTGATGTCGTGATGACCACGGAGGCCCCTCTTGGCGAAGTTGCCCAACTTGACGGAAGAAGGGTCGCGTTGGCGCAGCGACTGATTACGCTCAGGGGTAAGAGCGGCTTCCTCGACAACACGTACCTTAAGTACCTTATGCAATCAGCCTTCGTCCAAGACCAGATCCTAGCGCGCGCTACGGGAACGACGGTCCTTGGCATCCGTCAGAGTGAACTCCGGCGGATTCACCTCTGTGTCCCACCTATCAGCGAGCAAATCGCGATCGCTGGGATACTCGCCAGTCTCGACCGCAAGATCGACCTGAACCGCCGCATGAACGAGACGCTGGAGAGCATGGCGCGCGCGATCTTCAAGTCCTGGTTCGTCGATTTCGATCCCGTGCGCGCGAAGGCGGAGGGGCGGCAGCCTGTGGGGATGGACGCGGAGACGGCCGCGTTGTTCCCGGCTGGCTTCACGTCATCTCCGGCCGGTCACATTCCCTCCGGGTGGCGGCCGTGCAAATGGGGTGATCTTGCCACTCTGGAGTACGGCAAGAGCCTGCGCACGTATAGCGACAATGGCGGATCGTACCGGGTCTATGGGACCAACGGTCCAATTGGCTGGCACAGCGAGCCGTTGTGTCCGCGCCCCGGTATCATCATTGGCCGAAAGGGCGCGTATCGCGGGGTCCACTTCTCGTCAGCACCCTTCTTCGTGATCGACACGGCGTTCTATTTGAATCCGAAGCTGGACCTCGATCTAATCTGGGCGTTCTATGAGATCCTTGCGCTTGACATCAACGGAATGGACTCGGGATCGGCGATCCCCTCCACTAGCCGCGATGATTTTTATGCCCTGCCTGTAACCCTACCTTCTAGCGGGGTTGTGCGGGCGTTGGGCCAACTGATTCGACCACTGTTCAAGAAACGGGAGGCCAACGATTCAGAGGCGGTGACGCTCGCCGCTCTCCGCGACGCCCTCCTTCCCAAACTCCTCTCCGGCGAGATCCGCGTCCGCGACGCCAAAGTTACCGTCGAGGCGGCCTTGTGATCGCCGAGTCCACCGTCGAGACCGCCGCCCTGGAGTGGCTCTGCGCGCTTGGCTACACGATCATGGCGGGCCCCACGATCGCGCCCGGTGAGGTACTCGCCGAGCGCGCTTCCTACGACCAGGTGGTTCTGGAGGGCCGTATGCGCGCCGCCGTCGCGCAACTCAACCCAGCGATCCCGGCCGAGGCGCAGGAGGACGCGATCCGCAAGGCCCTGCGCACCGAGCACCCGACGCTGGTCGCCAACAACAGGGCCTTCCACAGGATGCTGGTGGACGGCGTGGATGTGGAGTACCGACGTGCGGATGGCACCATCGCGGGCGACAAGGTCAGGCTGATCGACTTCGACGATCCGGCCGCCAACGACTGGCTCGCCGTGAACCAGTTCACCGTGGTAGACGGCCAGCACAACCGCCGCCCCGACATCGTGATCTTCATCAACGGGCTGCCCCTGGCGGTCGTGGAACTCAAGAACCCGGCCGACGAGGAGGCCACGGTCTGGAAGGCTTTCCAGCAGTTGCAGACGTACAAGGCGCAGATCCCCGACCTCTTCACCTACAACGAGGCCCTGATCGCCTCCGATGGCCTGGAGGCGCGCATCGGCTCCCTCACCGCCGACAAGGAGCGGTTCATGCCCTGGCGGACGATCGAAGGGCAGGACGTGGCTCCGGCCGGGATGCTGGCACTGGAAGTGCTCATGCGCGGCGTCTTCGACCAGCGGCGGTTCCTTGATCTAGTCCGCTACGGTGTGGTCTTCGACCGGGACGACAAGGACCGGCTGGCCAAGATCCTGGCGGGCTACCACCAGTTCCACGCCGTGCAGACCGCTGTGGACGCCACAGTCGCCGCCTCGCGGCCGGGCGGCGATCGGCGGTGCGGCGTGGTGTGGCATACGCAAGGCTCCGGCAAGAGCCTCACGATGGTGTTTTTCGCGGGGCGGATCATTGTCCATCCGGCGATGGAGAACCCGACCATCGTCGTGCTCACCGACCGGAACGATCTGGACGGTCAACTGTTCGATACCTTCTCCCGCTGCCAGGAGATCCTGCGCCAGAAGCCGGTGCAAGCGGAAAGCCGGGCGCAACTGCGCGAACTACTGGCGGTGGCGTCGGGCGGCGTGGTGTTCACGACGATCCAGAAGTTCTTCCCCGAGGAGAAGGGGGACAAGCACCCGCTCCTCTCCGAGCGGCGCAACATCGTCGTTATCGCCGACGAAGCCCACCGGAGTCAGTACGACTTCATCGACGGGTTCGCCCGGCACATGCGCGACGCGCTGCCCAACGCCAGCTTCATCGGCTTCACCGGCACGCCGATCGAGTTGACCGACAAGAATACGCGGGCCGTGTTCGGCGATTACATCAGCGTGTACGACATCCAGCGCGCCGTCCAGGACGGGGCCACGGTGCCGATCTACTACGAGAGTCGCCTCGCCAAACTCGATCTGGACACGGCGGAGTTGCCGCAGGTGGACGCGGCCTTCGATGAGGTCACGGAGACCGAGGAGCAGGACCGGAAGGAGAAGCTCAAGTCGAAGTGGGCCGCCCTGGAAGCGATCGTCGGCGCGGAGAAGCGAGTCGAGTTGATCGCCGCCGACCTGGTGCGGCACTTCGAGCAGCGGCTGGAGACGCTGGACGGGAAGGCCATGATCGTCTGCATGAGCCGCCGCATCTGCGTGGAACTGTACAGCGCGCTGGTCAAACTTCGGCCCGCGTGGCACCACGAGGACGACGACAAGGGCGCGCTCAAGGTCGTGATGACGGGCTCCGCATCAGACCCCGACGACTACCAACCGCACCTTCGGAGCAAGGCGCGTTTGGAGGAACTGCGCAAGCAGTTCAAGAAGCCGAGCGATCCGTTCAAGATCGTGATCGTGCGCGACATGTGGTTGACCGGGTTCGACGCGCCGTGCTTGCACACCATGTACATCGACAAGCCCATGCGCGGCCACGGCCTCATGCAAGGCATCGCCCGCGTCAACCGCGTCTTCAAAGACAAGCCGGGCGGGCTGGTGGTGGATTACCTGGGGCTCGCGGACCAGTTGAAGGCGGCGTTGGCGACCTACACCGAGAGCGGCGGCCAGGGCAAGACGGCAATTGACAAGGCGGAGGCCGTCGCCGTCATGCTGGAGAAGCACGAAATCTGCTGTGGCCTGTTCGCGGGCTTCGACTGGTCGCTCTGGACAAGCGGCACCGGCCAGCAGAAGCTCGGGCTGCTGCCGCCCGCGCAGGAACACATCCTGGCGCGGGAGGAGGGCAAGGCTCGGCTGGTGAAAGCGGTGGCGGACCTGTCGGCGGCGTTCGCCCTGGCGGTGCCGGACCCCGAGGCCCTGGGAATCCGCGACGACGTGGCGTTCTTCCAGGCGGTGAAGGCTGCGCTGGTGAAGTCCACGACCGGGGCGGGCAGATCGGAGGAGGATCTGGACCAGGCCATCCGGCAGATCGTGTCGCGGGCGATCGCTACGGACGGGGTGGTCGATCTGTTCTCGGCGGCGGGGCTCAAGAAGCCCGACATCTCGATCCTGTCCGAAGAGTTTTTGGCCGAGGTACGGGGGTTGCCGCAGCGGAACCTCGCAGTCGAACTGCTGCGCAAGCTGCTGAACGATGAACTCAAGATGCGGACCCGCACCAATATCGTCAAGGCACGGCAGTTTTCAGAGATGCTGGAAGCGGCGATCCGCAAGTACCACAACCGCGCGGTCGAGACGGCCCAGGTGATCGAGGAACTGATCGAGCTTGCGAAGGAGATGCGGGCCGCGAACGAGCGCGGTGGTGATCTCGGCCTTACCAGCGATGAACTGGCGTTCTACGATGCCCTGGAGGTCAACGACAGCGCGGTAGCGGTGCTCGGGGAGCCGACCCTCAAGGCGATCGCGCGCGAGCTTGTGGCAGCCGTGCGGCGCAGCGCGCGGATCGACTGGACGATCAAGGAATCGGTGCGCGCCGAGATCCGGGTCATGGTGAAGCGCATTTTGAAAAAGTACGGCTACCCGCCTGACAAGCAGGAGCGGGCGACGATCACGGTGCTGGAGCAAGCGGAAGTGCTGTGCAAGGATTGGGCGACGTAGTATGTCAAGGAATAGTCCGCCCCGCCCTTGCCCCACATGCGGTCAGGCGATCCGGCCGCGATCTTGGGCGGAGCATGTAAACCGTTGCCGGAGTGCGGCGGCAGCTTTCGCGATGAGCGAAGAAGATGTCATCAAGCACAACGAACTTCTGCAACTTGAGCGTGCTGAGCGTGCTTCCCGTGAGGAACGGACATGGGTTCCTCTCCGGGAAGTCAAGACAATACTTAGGCCATCCTTCACCAGTAGTGGCGGATTGACCTACAAAGCATCGGACTACGGACACGCCGCCTTCCCGATGGACGTGAAGGGCAAGCACAGGGGTGGCGGCTCAGCGACCTCGGCGTACGCCCTTGACCGAAACCCATTGCATCCGGTAAAGAGTAATCGGCGATTATCTGGCGGTTTTGCTGCGGGTGACCGGATCTATCATCCGGTGTTCGGCCCTGGCATCATTTTATCGATTGCGCGCGCTGAAACGATTCTCCAATTCAACACTGGGCTCAGAAGCTTTCCGACAGTTTCCGCCCACTTGCTCTTGGAGCGACGCAGAAACTGATTTCTGAGCCCTCGCCCCGGCACGCCTCGATTGCACTGCTCAGGTTCTCATCGCGCAGATTCGCGCCCATCAGGTCGGGGGTGACAAGGGAATCCTACGGCTGGCCCCGCCATTTGTTCCAGATCACTGCTCCCTGCTTCAGAATGTCCAGGTGCTCCTGATTCACCATCGGCCAGCCATCATATCAACGCTCACCGCGCCGGGCACCGGCCGCCGCCGTTTGCCACTCCCCGAGGTCACCGCCACGCTGGCAGGGCGGAGGCTGAAGCCGCGCCTCTACTCCTGAAACAGTTCCTTAACCGACACGCCCAGCGCGGCGGCAATCCTGATGATGTTGCGCAGCGACGGGTTGCGCCGCGCCGTCTCGATCCCGCCCAGGTACGTCCGGTGAATCCCGGCCTCCTCCGCAAGACGTTCTTGGGACCAGCCCTTCTGCGCGCGCAGTTCGCGTACCCGAAGGGCAAAGTGCCGAACGATCTTCTCTTCGCGCTTCAACCCCTCATGGTTGCGGTCTGCATCTTATGAGTCCACAGAATATAAGTAACAACATGTGTTACCGTTTCGGATGGAGGAGTCTGAAGCATGGCACATGAACTCCTGATTGAGGACGGCGAAGCTGCCATGTTCTACGCCGGAACGCCACCCTGGCACGGGCTCGGCACAAAACTTGACCATCCCGCCACCGCCGCCGAGGCGATCAAGGCCGCGAACCTCGACTGGACGGTCCAGAAGATCCCGGCGTACGCGTCGGACGAGCGCGCATCGGACAGGATTCACGGCGAGTACGCGATTGTTCCCGCGCACAAGTGGGGCGAGCCCGGCTGCCCGGTCTTCGGCGTGGTCGGTGAAGGCTATCGGCCGCTACAGAACGTCGAGGCTTTCGATTGGTTCGACGGCATCGTCGGCGAGGGCGCGGCGATCTACCACACGGCGGGCGCGCTCGGCCAGGGAGAGCGGGTTTGGATGCTCGCGAAGCTACCGGGGTGCATCCAGGTCGCGGACGAGGACATCACCGACAAGTACCTGCTGCTGTCGAACTCGCATGACGGGCTCGGCTCGGTGCAGGTCCGGTTCACTCCGGTCCGGGTCGTCTGCGCCAACACCCTCGGGCAAGCGTTGCGGGAGCCCGGCGCAACGATCCGAGTCGCGCATACACGCGACCTGAAAGGACGCCTCGCGCTGGCGCGCCAGAACCTGAAGATCATCGATACGCGCTACCAGCGGATAGAAGCGGCTTTCCGCGAGATGGTTCGCGTCAAGATGGACCGGGCCCGGCTCATGACGTACTTCGGCCTCGTGTTCCCCGATCCCGCAGACCGCGAAAACGCTCGCGCCGTCGAGCGCGTCCAGAAGCAACGGGCGCGGGCCGCGTTTCTGTTCGAGAACGGCGCGGGTAACAGGCTCAGGAGCGTGGCGGGAACGTTGTGGGCCGCGTACAACGGCGTCGCGGAACTGGTGGACCACGCGCCTACCAAGCGGGACGAAAGCGCGCGGCTAGAGCACGTGTGGTTCGGCGGCGGGGCGAGCGTGAAGGTGCGGGCGTATCAGATCGCAACTCAGATCGCGGCGGCCGGGCGGGCATAGGCATGGGCTACTGCTTCATCGACGGGAACCCCGTCGTCCTGACTCACGAGCAGTACGAGCAACTGTTCGCAGAAGTGGGCAAAGACAAGGGCTGGGAGTGGCGGATCAGTGCGCGGATCGTGGGCGAGTGGGGATGTAGCGGCCATGATGCGGTCTGCAACTTGTTGGGCACGTACTGCCGGGCGAACCCCGAGGAGTTCATTCGGGAGTGGGTTCACTTCGACTTCGAGGGCGAAGTGGCTCAGGAGATGCTGCTGGACGTGCTCGAAGCGTACCGTGACTGGTACGGCCATTGTGGCGTTGGCTTCAAACGTTGGACGCGCGCGGAGGAGAGCGCGATACCAAACGGCTCGGTGATCCAAGTGTGGCATACCGTCGTGCCGAAACATTGGTGGTGGCGGATCAGGCCCGGCATGAGAGATCGCGATATGGTACTGAACATCCAGACCGGGCGTGTGCGGCGCATCACTGGCACCGTCATGAACTTCTTTATCGAGTACGGGGACACTTGTTTCAGCTTCGGACGGGACATCGAAATCGAGAGTTTCCTGCCGCAGCGTCGGGTCGATGCCGCCGTCGCCGAACATCTCCGGCGTAGGCAGCCGTCACGCTAATCTTCACGTGTGGGGGCGGATTGGGGGGCCATGTGGTCGAACGAATTTGAGCGGCGCGCCGCCGAGATGCGCCAGCGGAATGAGCGGGACCGTATGGCACCCCGCCTCGGGCATGAACACCTACGGATCGCCGAGGTCGCTGGCCCGAACGTCGCGCTGGAGAGGCACTACTCGGTCCAGGACGTCGGCGACCTGTGGCGGTTGAGCAAGAACACGGTTGCCCGCCTCTTCCGCGACGAGCCGGGAGTCCTGAAGATTGCGCGGGAGCAGTCGCGCCGGGGTCGCCGGAGCTACACCACGCTCCGCATCCCAGAGTCGGTCGTGCAGCGGGTGCATCGGCGACTCTCGGCACCGGAGAGGTGCGGAGGCCGGTAGCGGCCAAGTACGGCTCGCCTGGTCGCCAGGAGTGATTAACCGAGCCCGGACAACGCGCTGTTCCCCGGCGCGCCCATCTGCGTGCCACCTCCCCAGCCGCGCCTACCTGTATAGGCAGGCGGTGCGCCCGTGGAGCGGTGCCGCGCCGTGCGCGGTGTCGAACGCGCGCCCGGAGCCCTCCTAGCACCGAACGCCGTACCCCTTGCGGGCCGGGGCGAACGCCGGGCGTGGAGCGGAGGTCATTTACGATCTCCCACCGAGTCCGCGCGCTAAATGGCTGGGACAACGCAGGTTCTTGAATTTGGGCGTGCGAATATCATAACCGATTTATTTTCAGCGACTTCCATCTTGACGCGCAGCGAGCCATCGGTTACCATTTTGAGCAGTTCTTCAGGCGGTCCCTGTTAACGGGAGCCCCGAACGAAAATCCCCGACAGCCTCAACGGCGCGTTCAGGACACGTGTGTCTCTACGCGGAGTTGGTTTCGAGATATCCGATGAGAAAGATTAGTTTGACCTACTGGGACGAAGACTTGTCATCCACCGTGACGAAGTCGTTCAAAGGCGTCCCTCTTGTGGGCGGTGAAGGTGTAGAAGCCGGGATGCGCGCCCAAGACGATTCGCGAGAATGGGACTCGGGTGGCCGTGTTCCAGACCGCAAGGGGGCAAACTGGCGGTATACACGAGGCGGCGCAACGAGCAGTTCTCGCCGACTCTCTGTGTGCGACAACTTCGAGGAGATGCGGGGCGCGGATCGCACGCCGACCAATGTGCTGGCAGCCACAGCGACGGCTCTGGCTGTGCCCTACGAAATCGACTGGGATATCTGATGCGGGTGAAGGGCGATGAGTGACACGACATTCGAACGGCACTACACGATTGCCGAACTCGCCGAGCAGTGGAACCTGGGCGTAGAGACGGTGCGGCTCCTGGTCATGAGGGAGCCCGACGTGTGCCGCGTAACGCGCGGGAAGCGTGTCAGCTACCGCATCCCTGCACCGGTCGCGCAACGAATCCACAACCGACTCTTCAACCCCGGTCGGCCGGTGAGCCAGAAGTAGCCCGTGGGGAATGGTGGGGAATGGAACACGGGCACGGTGGGGAAAATGGCAGGGTCGCGCAACAGATTTAAAGAACTTACGTGATTCTGTCAAGCCTAAAAATATCGAATCCCACTACCCACCCCATCTCCCAGCAAACCCCCAAGGGCTGGGTACGCCAATTCCCCCGTTTTTGATCAAGAGCCTACCCGCGCGGGTTCGTAGATGTTCCCCACCCTGACGAATCCCACGGATGACGATCCTGTTGCTGCTGCGAGGTCCGCGGCCAGGTCCCGCAAACTGCTTTCGTCCAGGAGGGTCTGCTCCGACTTTTCTCCGAGATCCGCTCGGCGCCAGGTGGTGTAGTCGCGGCAGTCTCCGTGGAAAAAGGGGAAGAGGCGCGCTTCGATTCCGCAGATCTCCAGCGCCAACCGCATCGGCTCGAACGAGTAGCGGCACATCGCCAGTACGGCGCTGCGGAACCGGCGATGACGCAGGGCGGGCAGCAGGACATCGTGCAGAATGTCGCGCGCCGACGTCATGATGTAGACCGCGCTGCCGCCGGCCAGCGCCTGCCGCCCCAGCGCCAGGATCAGGCAGTCGCCGCACGGTGCGCCGGCCGCATCCGCCGTGCCGTCCATCACCGCGCAGCGATGGTTCGCCCGTCCCGACGGGCACGCCGGCGCCAGCGGCTTCAGGCAGAAGCCGAGGCCCACGAGGCTCCCCGCTCCGCCGGGCCACGGGCGGGGTGGCGACGTTTCTCCGCGCAGGTAGCGCGCGATGCCGCGTGCCGTCGCCACCGGGTGCGCCAGCATCACCCGGACGAAAAATTCCGAGCCGTACCGACGGTACAGGCTGCGGAAACAGAACGCCAATAAACTCAAGGGCACAGGCGCGCCTGCGAACAGTCTATACCGTTCGCGCAAGAAAAGAGATAATAAGGTTCGTAATACCGCTTTCAGGGCGGCCGGCCCGGGCCTCGATACTGGCCTGCGCCAGGGCACAGCGGTCCCGCTTCTTGCGCCCCGCGCCTGACGTTCAATGTTGGTCAAGCAGGTCAGGAGAGGTTATGCAGCGAATCCCGTTTGTTGCGCGCCTGTTCGTGACGCTCGCGCCGTTGCTGCTGGCGAGTTGCCGCCCGACGCAAACGGCCGGTGGACCGGCGGCCGCGCCCCCGCCCATGGAAGTCCAGGTGGCCACGGTCACCGCCCGCGACGTGCCCATCGTGAAGGAGTGGGTGGGCACGCTCGACGGCCTGGTCAACGCCGAGATCCGCGGGCAGGTCACCGGCTACCTGATGCGGCAGGTTTACCGCGAAGGTTCGTTCGTCCGCAAGGGCGACCTGTTGTTCGAGATCGATCCGCGGCCGTTTCAGGCGGCGTTGAACGAGGCCAACGGCCGACTCGCGCAGGCGGAGAGCGCCGTGCAGCAGGCCGAAGGGAACCTTGCGCAGAGCCAGGCGCGCCTCGGCAAGACCGAACTCGACGTCAAACGCTACACGCCGCTGGTGAAGACCAGGGCGATCAGCCAGGAGGAAATGGACAACGCGATGCAGAGCCGCCTGGAGGCGCAGGCGGCGGTGGAGACGACGCGAGCGGCGATCGCAACCGCGAAAGCGGCGGTCGTCGCCGCCAGGGCCTCGGTCTACGACGCCGAGGTGAAGCTGGGATTCACGAAGATCGCGTCGCCGGTAGACGGCATCGCCGGGTTGGCCACGATCCAGGTGGGCGATCTGGTTTCGCCCTCGGGCACGCCGCTGACCGCCGTCTCCACGGTGAATCCGATCAAAGCCTACTTCACGATCAGCGAACAGGAGTACCTTGCGCAGCAGCGCGCCGGCGGACCGGACCGCTGGGCGAAGAACCTCGAACTGGTGCTGGCCGACGGTTCGGTCTACGGGCACAAGGGCGCCTTCTTCATGGCGGATCGCCAGGTGGATGTGGGCACCGGTTCGCTGCGCGTGGCCGCGCTCTTCCCCAACCCGGGGAACGTGCTCCGGCCGGGCCAGTACGGGCGCGTGCGCGCCGTGATGGGGGTGCGCAAGGACGCGCCCGTGATCCCGCAGCGGGCCGTGAACGAACTGCAGGGATCCTACCAGGTGGCCGTGGTGGACGACGGCAACAAGGTCACGATCCGTACCGTGCGGATGGGCGAGCGCGCCGACGGAATGTGGGTGGTGGATGAAGGCCTGCGCCCCGGTGAGCGCGTCATCGTGGAAGGCCTTCAGAAGGTGCGCACCGGCGCCGTGGTCAATCCGAAAGCGGCCGCGGCGGGTCCGAACGGAAGGTAGGCGCCATGTCCAGGTTCTTCATCAACCGGCCGATCGTGGCGATGGTGATCGCCATCCTGACGGTGATCGTGGGTGTGATCGCCATGCTCATGCTGCCCGTGGCGCAGTTCCCGGATATCGTGCCGCCGGAAGTGACCGTCAGCGCGACGTACCTCGGCGCCGATGCGCAGACCATCGAGCAGTCCGTGGCCGCGCCGATCGAGCAGCAGATGAGCGGCGTGGACAACATGGCCTATATGGTCTCCACCAACTCGAACAACGGCGGTATGGGACTGCGCGTGACGTTCGAAGTGGGGACGCAGCCGAACACCAACCTGATCCTGACGCAGATGCGCGAGGCGCTGGCGGCGACGCAGTTGCCGGCCGACGTCAACAATTTCGGAGTCGTGGTCCGCAAGGCCACCAGCGTGCCTCTGATGATGATCTCGCTATACTCGCCCAAGGGCACGCGCGACCGCAATTTCCTGGCGAACTATGCCTACATCAACATGGTGGACGAACTGGCGCGCGCGCCCGGCGTGGGCGATGTCATGGTCTACGGCGGGCGCTACGCGATGCGCATCTGGGTCAAGCCCGACCAGCTGGCGAAATTGCAGGTGACGGTGGCGGACATCGTCCGCGCGCTGCGCGAACAGAACACGGTGAATCCGGCGGGGCAGATCGGCAGCGAGCCTGTGCCCGAGGGCCAGGAGTTCACGTACACGGTGCGCGCGCAGGGCCGGCTGATCACCGCCGAAGAGTTCGGCCGCATCGTGATCCGCGCCAACCGCGACGGCAGCGTGCTGCGGCTGAACGACGTGGCGCGCCTGGAACTCGGGGCGGAGAGCTACAACATTTACGGGCGGGTGAACGGGCAGCCGGCGGCGGTGATCCCGGTGTTTCAGTTGCCAGGATCCAACGCGCTGGATACCGCGGAAAACGTGCGCAGCGTCATGTCGCGCCTGAAGCAGCGCTTCCCGGACGACGTGGACTACCTGGTCTCGCTCGATACCACGCTGCCGGTGACGGAAGGCATCGACGAGATCGTCCTCACGCTGGCTGAGGCGCTGTTCCTGGTGGCGTTGGTCACGTACCTGTTCCTGCAGGACTGGCGCGCGACCCTGATCCCGCTGCTGGCCGTGCCGGTGTCCTTGGTCGGCACGTTCATCTTCTTCCCGATTTTCGGATTCAGCGTCAACACGCTTTCGCTTTTCGGGCTGGTGCTGGCGATCGGGCTGGTGGTGGACGATGCGATTGTGGTGGTGGAGGCCGTGCAGCGCCACATCGAGGAGGGGCTCGCGCCCAAGGCGGCGGCGCTGCGCGCGATGGAGGAAGTGTCCGCGCCGGTGATCGGGATCGCGATCATCCTGGCGGCGGTCTTCGTGCCGACCATCTTCGTGCCGGGCATCACGGGAAAGCTCTACCAACAGTTCGCAATCACGGTGGCGACCTCGGTGCTGATCTCGGCGTTCAACGCGCTCACGCTCAGCCCGGCGCTGGCGTCGCTTCTTCTGCGCCACAAGCGCGAATCGCGGGGACCGCTGGCGGCGTTCTTCCGCGGGTTCAACCGCGCGTTCCATCGCGGCCGGAACGGTTACGTGGCCACGTGCGCGGCGCTGATCCGCAAATCGGCGCTGGCCCTTTTGATGCTCGGGGCCTGTGCCTTCCTGGCGGGATGGTTCGGCAGCCGCATCCCCACCGGGTTCCTGCCGGAAGAGGACCAGGGCTACTTCCTGCTCTCCGTACAACTGCCGAACGCGGCGTCGCTGCAGCGCACCGATGTGGTCATCCGCAAGATCGAGGACGTGGTCAAGGCTATGCCCGCGGTGGAGACCTACACCAGCGTTTCCGGCATCAGCTTTCTCAGCGGCGTGCCCAACAC
>JAFDVU010000054.1 GCA_018268835.1 Acidobacteriota bacterium
GGCATTGAGTTCAAGTGGGGCGACGAGTTCATCGGGGTCAACCTGAACCAGCGCCCGAGCCAGCGATTCGAAGGCGAGGTAGTGTTCGTCGGGCACGGAATCACGGCGCCCGAGTATCGATGGGACGATTTCAAAGGCGTGGACGTGACCAACAAGATCCTGCTGCTGTTTACCAGCGAACCCTCGTCCACCGATCCCAAATTTTTCGACGGCCGCGCGCTGACCTATTACGGGCGCTGGACGTACAAATACGAAGAAGCACTGCGCCGCGGCGCGCGGGCCTGCATCATCATTCATACAAACGAGGCTGCCAGCTACGGCTGGGACGTGGTGCGCAACTCGTGGGGCCGCGAGAACCCCTACGTAAAGCTCGCGCCCGACGGCAAGGCCCTGGCGTTCGCGGGGTGGATATCGCGCGGCGCCGGCGAGAAACTGCTGGCGCTTTCCAACCACACGGTGGAGGAACTCCTGCAGGCCAGCGAGAAGTCGGATTTCAAACCGATCGATCTCGGTATCCAGATCCGCGGGCGGATGGTGTCGAAGGTGCGCGAACTGGAGACGCGCAACGTGGCCGCCGTAATTCCCGGGAGCGATCCGAAGCTCAAGGACGAGTACGTGATCTTCAGCGCCCACTGGGACCACCTCGGTGTGGGAACGCCCGTGAACGGCGATTCCATTTACAACGGCGCGATCGACAACGCCACCGGTTGCGCCGTGCTGCTGGAACTGGCGCGGACGTGGGCGGCGCTGCCGCGGAAGCCGAAGCGCAGCGCACTGTTCCTTTCCGTCACCGCGGAAGAAGGCGGGCTCAAAGGCAGCGAGTATTACGCGGCGCACCCCCTGGTGCCGCCGGCCAGGACCGCGATCGATCTCAACTACGACGCGTTATATCCATGGGGGCGCGCGAAGGACGTGGTCCTCACCGGCGCCGAGCGGACCACCGTCTACCCGATGGCGCAACAGATCGCCAGGCGGCTGAACCTGGCGATTGCGCCCGACGATGCGCCCGAAGCCGGCCACTACTTCCGCAGCGACCACTTCTCGCTGGCACACGCCGGAATCCCGGCATTCAGCATCGGCCACGCCACCGAGTTCGCCGGCAAACCGGCAGGATGGGGCACGCAGGCTTACCAGGAGTACAACCGCAAGCACTACCATCAGCCCTCGGACGAATTCCAGGAGGACTGGGACTTCACAGCCCTGCAGCAGGCCGCGGAGTTCGGGTTCCTGCTGGGGAGCGACATCGCCAATCAGGACAAGCTGCCCGATTGGCGTCCGGGCGAGCAGTTCCACCGGTAAGCGCGCGCGCCACCTTGGGATCGCGTCGGGCGCGGCGCGATTTGACGGCGATTCCACCGTTGCGCTACGCTTCCCTGCAATGCCTGAAGCCGCAACCAGCACGCGCCAGGAGCAAGGTTTCGTCCGCGGACTCGGCCTGTTCGATTCCACCATGGTGGTGATCGGAGTCATGATCGGCTCCGGCATCTTCATCGTCAGCGCGGACATGTCGCGCCTCATCAACAGCCCCGGGTGGATGCTCATGGCGTGGGTGCTTACCGGCGTCCTGACCCTGATCGCCGCGCTCTCCTACGGCGAACTGGCCGCCATGCTGCCGCAGGCCGGCGGCATGTACGTGTATCTGCGCGAAGCCTTCTCGCCCTTGTGGGGTTTCCTCTACGGCTGGACCATGTTCATGGTCATCCAGACCGGTACCATCGCGGCGGTCGCCGTGGCCTTCGCGCGATTCCTCTCCATCCTCTTCCCCCCGGTCTCCGAATCGCACTACCTGATCCCGCCCATCCATCTCTCCGAGGGCTACGCCGTCTCGCTCTCTACCGCGCAACTGGTGGCCATCGCGGTGATCGCGCTGTTGACCTGGACCAACACGCGCGGCCTGGAGTACGGCAAGATCGTGCAGAACCTGTTCGGCAGCGCGAAAACCGTGGCCCTCGCCGGATTGATCCTCGCCGGACTCTTCCTCGGCTGGAACCGGCAGGCGGTGCACACCAACTTCACCGATATGTTCCGGCTGGGCTCCTACGATCCGTCGCTCGGGGTGGCGGCGGCCAGCGGCTTCGGCCTGCTTGTGGCGCTATGCGTGGCGCAATCGGGATCGCTGTTCTCGGCCGATTCTTGGCACGACATCACGGTGGTCGCAGGCGAGGTCCGCAACCCCACACGCAACATTCCGCTGGCGCTCACGCTTGGCTGCGGCGCCGTGATCCTGCTCTACCTGCTGGCCAACGTAGCTTATCTGGTGGTGCTGCCGCTGCCGGCGATTCAAAACGCGCCCAGCGACCGTGTGGCCACCGCCATGCTCGAAGCCATTTTCCCCGGTTACGGCCCGACCATCATGGCGATCGCGATCATGATCTCCACCTTCGGCTGCGTCAACAGCCTGGTGCTGGCCGGCGCCCGCGCCTATTACGCGATGGCGCGGGACAAGCTGTTCTTCGCGCGCGCCGGCGAACTCAACGCCGCTCACGTGCCCGGATGGGGACTGGTGGCGCAGGGCATCTGGGCCTCCGTGCTGGTTCTGCCCCGCACCTTCAATCCGGCGACCCGGCAATACGGCAACCTCTACAGCAATCTGCTCGATTGGGTCATCAGCGCCGCGCTGCTGTTTTACATCCTCACCATCGCGGCGGTGTTCCGTCTGCGAAGCAAGCGTCCCGACCTGCCGCGTCCCTACAAGGTCATCGGCTATCCTGTGCTGCCCGCGCTATATATCCTCCTGGCAAGCGTGGTGCTGTGCATGCTGTTCGCCTACCGCACCTCCACCACCTGGCCCGGCCTCATCATCGTGTTGATCGGAGCCGTGGTGTACCTCGCGGTACATCGCAAGTAGCCGCTTTAGCTGGTGGCGTTTAGAACCCTTCCCACACGTACGCCGGGAACTGCCGCACGATGCGGAAGCCGACCCGCTCGTACAACTTCACCGCGTCTTCGTTCGCCGCGGTCACGGTCAGGCTCGCGCCGCGGCAGCCCATCTCGCGCAGGGCCGCCAGCGACTGCCGCAACAATTCGTGGCCGATCCCCGTTCCGCGCACCGCGGGCGAGACGCAGATCTGCGTGATGTGGCCCGTGTCCGGCGCCACAATGCTGGCCAGCGAGGCCCCGACCATGCGGCCCGTGGCCGCGTCGAACGCCACGCAGGATGCCGGGCGGAAAAACATGCCGCATCCGGGATACTGGACGATGTTGTGCAGGAAGCGGCGCGCACCGGCGGGACTGCGGTACTGGTCGTTGATGCGGCTGTCGATGTGCCCGGCATAGGCTGAAGCGATCAGCGCGGCCGCGTCGTCGGTGTAATGGTCGTGCCATTTCTCCACGTAGATCGGACGGCGCACGTGCCCCCGGCCAAGCGCGGCGCGCGTGAGATCGATCCGCATGAAGTTGCGCGCGAACAGCGCGGCGCACTCCTCCCGCGGCGCCTTCCGGCCCCGCTCCCACGGGATCATCATGAGTTGCGACTCGATGCGGGTCACCATCGGAGTCATCATAATGGGTTCGAGCGCGGCTTCGATCAGCATATCCTCCAGCGCCGGCGTGCGCACCGCGCGCCGCACGTAGAGATCCCCGATGAGGCCCTTCTCCTCCTCCAGAACCCAGTACATGTAACCCGCCACCTCGTCGTCGTCGATGAGGGCGCTTCCGTTGAGCGCGCGCATATCGACGAAGCGCCGCACCAGGTCCGCGGACTTTTCGAAATCCCAGGCGAGTTCACCGATCCATGCCGCGCACTCCTCCTCGAGCAGGGCGTCGAGATCGCGCGCGCCGAGACGCCGCAGGTCCACGACCTCCGGCGGACGGGGCTGAAGGCGGGCCGCCATAAGGTTCCTTATTCTACTCCGTACATGGCAGCATAGCCGAGTTGCTGCTTCACGTAGTCGCGCGGGTAGGAAACCGCGACCGCGGTCACGCGCCCCGCGGCATCGAACTTCGCCGTGAGGTCCGCGTTGATCCCCGCCCAGTAGCTGGGGATGTCCAGTTTCGCGTAGCGCGCCACCACCTGGTCGCGCAGTTTCGGATCGAAGCGGACGCCGTAGCGGTCCACCAGCGCCTTGATGCCGGCGTAATCGCCCTCCGCCTTGATGCGCATCAACTCGCTGAGCAGCATGCCGGCGCCCTCCTTGAACTTCGCTGGATCCTCGAGTGCGAGGTAGGTCTTGCCGTTGCGCTCCACCTTCCGGATGGCATGGGTGCGGTCCATGATGTAGTTGACGATCAACTGCCGGTTGCGCTGGTGGTCCTCTTCCAGCGTGTCGCCGTGGGGATTGCGGAACAACTGCGTGATCACCGTGCGGACCGCGTTGTAGTACATGGCCCTGGCCACGTCGGGGCTGGAGACCAGCCCGAGTTGCCGCAGCCTGGGGTCGGACACGTTCCACAGCGCCATGAGGTCCGCGCGCGCCTCTTCGAGCGTGGAGAAGTACTCCTTCAAGTACGGCTCGGCACCGCCGGAAAGGCGCGGGCTGAGCTTGCCGGAGCCGTGCCCGATGATCTCATGCAACGCGGTCATCAGGTCGCTGGCTTCCTCCCCGTACTTTTTCACGATGGCGATTTCCTCGGGCGAGGCGGCGAACTCCTCGAGCGGTCCGTCGCCGTTGGCCTGGCGCAGCACGCGCGAACTGCCGGTGAGCAGGAAGCTCTTGCTGCCGTACTTCTCGCGGATCTGGTTTTCGTTGGGCAGATTGTCGCCGACCGTGGTCACGTGGAAGTCGCCCGTCTCGACGATGGTTTCGCAGGCCTTGGCCAGCGGCGGCTGCACGCCCTGCTTCTTATATTGCGCGGCCCACGGCGCGTGGTCCTCGAAATACTGGGCGTTGGCCGCCAGTTTGAGCATGAGCGCGTTCATCTTTTCATCGGTCACGCTGACGAAAGCCTGGGAGGTACCCTTGGCGGCGCGCGCGTCGCGGTAGACCTCGATGAAACCGTTGATGAAATCCACCCGCGGATTGGTTTTCACCCAGGCGGCGTCGAAGGCCAGCCAGTCGTTGAACTCGCCGGTCTGGTAGTAGCGGATAAGAGCGGCAATGGCGGCGGCCTGCCCGGGTTCGGCGGCCGCGCGCGCTCTTTCCAGGTATTCGTTGGCCTTCCTGAGATAGGCCGCGTAGCGCCCGGCGGGCACCTTGCCGTCCGGCGTGCCCGCTCGCCAGACCTGTTCCACTAGTTTGCCGGACGGCTCCTTCACCAGGCGCGAGTTCAGCGGATATCGTTCGGTGAAGCCTTTGAGATCGGCGAGGCTCACGCCGGAATAGAAGTTGTTGGCGCTGGACTCGAGAATGTCGCGCCCGCCCCGCGGGCTCTTGGCGGTGATGGTGGGCTCGAAGCCCGCGTCAAACAGCGACTGCCGCAGCGCTTCCACTTCGGCGCGCTGCGCGGGTTGCACCGCGGCCTTGAGTTCTTCGTAGGTGAAGCCGGGTAGGAATTTCTGCGCCGTGGTTTCGTTATGGTTGCCGCGATTGGCCCAGAAGAGCTTGGCGAAATCCGTGACCTTGCCGAGCACCCGCGGATCCACGCCCCGCGGGTGCCGGAGTACGGATTCGATCAGGCGCTTCTGGCGCAGCCCCCATGGCGAGTTCTGGTCGTAATTGATGGGATCGATGGCGATTGCCGCCTGCGTCAGCCAATACGCCACCACCTGCTCCCGCGGCGGCAGCGAAGCGAAGCTCTCCACCTGGAGTTGGACAAACCCGGTGTCTCCGACGCGGTCGGCGAGCGGCGATTCCGCGGCGGCAAACAGCGCGGCGGAGAAAGTCAGAAAGATAGCGGCAGTGCGCAAGACAGTCACCTGACATACATCTTCGCACTGCGCGCGCCCTCTGAAATGGGCGGGACGCTAGACCGCGGCCATGCTGCGCCGCGGCTCGAAAGTGTAGCCGAAGCCGCGCACGGAGTGGATCAGCACGGGATTGGCCGGATCGTGTTCCACCTTCTGGCGCAGGCGGAGAACGTACACGTCCACGGCGCGGTCCGTAATGGCCCGGTCCTGGCCCCATACGGCGTTGAGCAGTTGTTCGCGGCTGAACACCACGCCCGGACGGTTCATCAGGAATTCGAGCAGGCGGAATTCGGTGGCGGTGAGAGCCAGCGGTTGGCCATTGACGCGTGCCTGGCAACTGGTGCGATCCAGTTCCACGCCGCCGGATTCGAGCACCCGCGGGGGTGTGGTCTGGTTGCGGAACTGAAGCTTGATGCGCGCGATCAGTTCGCGCACGAAGAACGGCTTGACGACGTAATCGTTGGCGCCGAGTTCGAGTCCCACGATACGGTCGGTCTCGCTGGCGCGCGCGGTCAGGAAGATGATCGGGATCGCGGCGAGATCGGGGTCTTTGCGGATGGCCTTGCAGATATCCAGCCCGTCGGAATCGGGCAGCATGATGTCCAGCAGAACCAGGTCCGGTTTGAATTGCCGGCAGAGTTCCAGAGCGCCCTTTCCGGTCTGTTGACCGGTGAGGGAAAATCCTTCCTTTTCCAGATTGTATTTGAGCAATGCGAAAAGGTCGGAATCGTCTTCAATCAGTAAGATCTTCTTCATTGCCGTCCATGGCAAGGGTACCAGCGCCACGGTTACAGCAACGTTAAGGGGCGGTGAAGCGCAAGTGAAACCTGCTGCGCTAACGAACCGCGGAATTCAGCAGTCCGCGCACGCGCAGCCAGTCGGCCAGCCGCTGCGGCCAGGTGGAAAGGGCTTCGTCGGTGGGCGCCAGCCCCACGCCGTGTGGACCACGCTCATAGATGTGCATTTCCGCGGGCACGCCCGCTTTGCGAAGCGCCATGTAGAAGAGGATGCTGTTCTCCACCGGCACGGTGGCGTCGGTGGTGGTGTGGAACAGGAACGTGGGCGGGGTCTGCGGCGTGACCGCCAGTTCGCTGGACATGTTTTCCACCAGCTTCGGGTCGGGGTTCGGACCCAGCAGGTTGTTCTTCGATCCCTGGTGCGCGTACTGCCCAAAGGAAATTACCGGGTAGGCGAGAATCAGGAAGTCGGGTCGGCTGCCCACGCGGTCGATCGGGTCCGCGGCGGAGGCGTTGCCGGAATCGAAGTGGGTGCCGGCGCTGGAAGCCAGGTGTCCGCCGGCGGAGAAGCCCATGATGCCGATGCGGTCGGCTCCGACGCGGTATTCGGCGGCACGGGAACGCACGATGCGGATGGCACGCTGAGCGTCGCCGAGTTCGATCGGGTGGTGATACTTGGGCCCGAGCCGGTATTGCAGGACGAACGCGCTCACCCCGAGCGAGTTCAGCCAGCGCGCGATATCGCTGCCCTCTTTTTCCATGGAGAGATGGGCATAGCCGCCGCCGGGACACACCACTACCGCGGTTCCCACGCCGCGGCCCGCAGGGACGACGTAGGGGTAGAGCATGGGCTTATCGGCCGGTTCGTCGCCCTGCGCGCCGGGGGCGCCGTTGGGCCACAGCGGTTCTCCCTTCGGCAGGTTGGACGTCTGGGCGAGGAGCACACCCGCCGTGAGCATCGTGAATGCCGCGCAAAATCGCATCATGCAAGATACGGTATCACCCCGGGACGGGAAAGTGAGAGAGAGGATAGTCGCCGGCGGGCTACTGCGCCGTTTCGCCGCTGGTTTCGGACGCGGCTTCGGCTTCGTCAGCCGCGGCGGGACCGGCCGCCTGAGCTTCGGCGAGCAGTGCTTCGGCTTCCACCACCCGTCCGCGCGGCACTTTCACCTCGTAGCCGAGATTCGGGTACTGCGGAGCGGCGATCAGCAGCGAGGGGATGCCGTTGGCATCCAGAACTCCCCGGATCATGTCGGCTTCCATTTCGGTGTTGACCGAGCCGCCGGGCAGGGTGACCATGTCCAGCGCGTGGGTATTCAGTACCTCGTCTTGACCTGGATCTTGCGCCATGCCTCAAGCATATCGCAGAATGTGATCGAGGAGCCCGCTCTCATGTCTGACTACCGCGAGGATAAGCACCAAGCCGAGGATCAGGGCGCAAGCCGCATCGCCTGGTTCCTGACCGGCGCCGCGCTCGGCGCTACTGTGGCGCTGCTTTATGCGCCGAAGAGCGGCAAGGACACGCGCGATATCATTTCCCGGCGCGCGCAGCAGGGCCGCGACGCCGTGGAGACCGCGGGCGAGAACATCGCCGATACCAGCCGCGAGATGTTCGAGCGCGGGCGCAAACTGGTGGAAGACGCGGCCGATCTCTTCGAACGCGGCCGCAAACTCGTGCGCGGCTGAGGGCCGGGGGAGGAGTGTCCTCGGTCAGCCTGGGCGATTTTGAGATTACCCTGATCCGCGACGGCGCCTACTGGTGGGACGGCGGCGTGGTGTTCGGCGTCGTGCCCAAGACGCTGTGGAGCCGGCGTGTCTCCGCGGACGAACTCAACCGTATTCCGCTGGCGTTGAACTGTTACCTGGTCCGCACCGGGGAGCACACCATCCTGATCGAGACCGGCGGCGGCGACAAGATGGACGCCCGCGCGCGCGAACGGATGAAGATGCCACCCGAACCCTCGCGACTGCCCGACGTGATCGCGGCGCGGGGCATCGACCCGGAATCGATCGACATCGTCATCAACAGCCATCTGCACTGGGATCACGCGAGCGGCAACACGGTGCTGACGCCGGGCGGCACGGTTCCGGCGTTCCCGCGAGCGCGGTACTTCGCGCCGCGCGGCGAATGGGAGCACGCCCACGAGCGCCACGTGCGCGACGCCGTAAGCTATATCGATGCGAACTACGATCCGCTGGTGGAGAGCGGCCGGATGACGCTGGTGGAAGACGGGCACGAGGTCGTGCCCGGTGTGCGGATGCATGGCGCGCCGGGGCACAATCGCGACATGATGGTGGTGACGGCGGAGAGCCGCGGCGAGACGTTCTGCTTCCTCAGCGACCTGGTGCCGAGCGCGGCTCACCTGCAGCCGACCTGGGTGCCGGCGTTCGACCTGTTTCCTTTGGAGACGATCGCAACGCGGACGGAGTGGCTGGCCCGCGCGGTGGAAGGGAAATGGCTGGTCGGCTTCGCGCACGATTGCGACACGGCGTTCACGCGGGTGCGTGCGGACGAGAAAACGAAGTTCGCGGCCGTCGAGACGGTTTGACAGCACGGAGGGGCGTCTGTTTAAATGGAATCACACACCTTGCTCCTCAGTAGCTCAATGGTAGAGCATTCGGCTGTTAACCGAAGGGTTGTAGGTTCGAGTCCTACCTGAGGAGCCAATTCTTTTTCAGCACCTTCACCAGCCCGTTCGTTAACGCCTCTCTCCGTCCGCAACTCCGCAACTGGCCGTCTTTTCGGCACTTCCGAGTCTCTCCGTTTCGAGCCGCGTCCCACCTGAACCGCCAGCCGTGCGCCCCGGTGACGTTTGCCGGAGGCCGTCTCTCCCCGTCTCCACCTGGAAACCAGGAGTGGGTTAACGGGAGAGGAACTCTGTCAGGACCGAGGCAGGACGATCTGAAGTCGAGCATGCGCACTAGTCGCATATGCCGTTGATCTAATTACGACGACGATTCCGGCATCATCCACAAAAAACTGGTCGACGCGATTCAGGGTGGTCCAACTACGACTCGACTAGGCCCTCGCGCTCAAGGACACGTCGGATCTCCTCAAATATCGCTTTAATATTGCCTTTTGGAAAACGAATCTGGCCCAAGCCTTGTACATTGCTGAACTCCTCGCAGCCATCTTCGATTAAGAGGATGGCCTTGAGTCGCCCCTGAAATAGGCCGGCTTCGTGGACCACGTTCAGGCGAGCATGCAGTGTTCCGTCTGCCTGCTCATCCTCTGCCGTCATGATTATTAGCGCAATTGCTGCAGCGTCCAGCATCTCCGAAAGTCTTGCAATGTTCGTTACGCCGGCAACCGGCACGCGGTTGAACTCGTCCCAAGGCAAACGCATTCTCTCGCTGATGAAGTCTTTCCATCAGGGGACACCTGCGATCCGGCCAACGAGGGACACCAAAAATCCGGCCAACGGAACTGCTATGAAAATGACGTTGCCGTCGCGCCCAGGAGGCTCTCATCCAGCGGAGACTTCCGACGCTTCCCTTCGTTTGTGTCTAAGATCCAACTCCTTGCTGGAGAACGGGTCAAGGTCGCAGCGGTCAGCAAGCCGCAGGGAAGCCTTGACGCGTTCTCCAGCGAGGAGTAGTTGGCGATCATCGGGCGAAGGGAAGTGTCGTTTTCGTTGGCCGGATTTTTGGTGTCCCCCATTGGCCGCTTTTGGGTGTCCCCCGAGGTTTCAAGTCTCTCCATGCGAAGGATCTGCCGTGGCCGATAAACACATTGGTTCCAATGCTGTCGGCCCTTCGCTGGCTCCGTGCCACGCGCTCCAAATGGGAGGCGGCAGCGAGGGCGATTCTCGCAAGTTCGCCGCACCCCTAGCCTCCAACGCCTTCAACGGATTGGCTACCTCTGGCGCTTCAGCCGACCTAACAAAACTCTGCAGTTCTCGGCCTAACGCTTGTAGTTCCGAAACAGGATCGCTCATATTTGAACTCCCATGGTATTCCAAAGCGGACAAAGTGAACCGGCGCGGCGTATATAGTTAACGCACGGCAACACGCCGCGCCAATTACTTCCACCAGACGCCGACTCGACCGCCAAGCGGAGATCGTCGTGGGTGGTTTCCAAAGGAGACCGCCCATGCGCGATCACGATGCTGCGCTCGACAAAGCCATTCCCGAAGTCGCCGCCTTCCTCGGCGATGCACTCGTCCGTCTTCTCTTCCCCGATCCTGCCGGTGAAGAAGTTGACTTCCTGGAGACAGAGAGCCCTGATGGGACTGCTGGTTGACGCCATGAAGAACGAGACCGAAATTCGAGAAGAGATCGAGGCGCTCCGCAGTCTGACCACGCTGCAGCTGAAGGAAAAGTACCGCGAGGTTTTCGGAGAGCAATCAAGATCCAATCACAAGCAGTTTCTATTCCGCCGCATCGCCTGGCGCATCCATGCGAACGCATGGGGCGGCCTGTCCGAACGCGCTCGTCAACGAGCGCTGGAGATCGCTCATGACTCCGACCTGCGGATTCGCGCGCCCAAGAACTTCCTGCGCGAACCCCTGGACGAAGCGCGCACGGTTGAGGCGCGGCTCAGACCGGCGCTCGATCCCAGGCTGCCATTGCCTGGTACGCCGCCGATTCGCCGCTTCCAGGGGAAAGACATCATCGCCCATGTCCGCGCCGACGGTGGCTTCGAGTGTAACGGCAGGATCTACACATCCTTGAGTCGGGCGGTCACTGAGGCGACGGGGACGCGCTGGAACGGGTTTGCGTTTTTCGGACCGGGACATCGACCGGGGCCAAAACACAATGAGCGCGAGTAACGGGAACCCTTAGCGCAATTGGCTACACTAGAACTCAATCATTTCGTCTATGGATACCGTTCCGGGTCTCTACGACCAACTGGTCACCCGAGAGTTGAAGCGTGCGCTGGAACGCTTGGCCCCTGAGCGAATCGCGCTTGAGACCCCAGACGCTGCTGACGCCCACGTCGCGATCTCGGACCACCTGGGAGCAGTGATTGAGCGAGTCCTCAGAGCGATACCCGAAGAACATCGGCTGACCGGCCAAACGGAGCTTTGTAACGCGCTTATCTTGTGGCTGGAACAACAGGCCGCTCGCGGTTCAGTCAACCCGGATGATGCGCTCTCCGTCCCGGTCGAGGTGCTTCGTGAGATCAGATCACCCGGCCGGGGAGTTGGATTCGCGCCGTCCACGCCGCAACCTTTGATTCCATTATCCTCAGCAGACCTGCTTGTCAACGCCAGGGGCGAACCGTCCGTTGGCTCAGTAATCGAGCGCGAGATTTACTCAGCCGATCGTATCGATTTGCTTTGCGCCTTCGTCCGCTGGAATGGTCTTCGCATCCTTTGCCCAGCGCTTGAAGCACATCGAGGAGCCGGCAAGCCGCTGCGGGTCATTACGACAGTCTACACCGGTTCTACAGAACGCCGGGCCCTCGACTGGCTGGCGTCAATTGGCGCTGAGATCAAGATCTCCTATGACACCAAGACTACCCGGCTGCACGCAAAAGCTTGGCTGTTCGAGCGGTTGTCCGGTTTTTCAACGGCCTTCATTGGGTCTTCAAATCTGACTCACAGCGCGATGCTGGAGGGAGTAGAGTGGAACGTTCGTTTTGCGCAAGGATCGACTCCGGATCTCGTCGAGAAGTTCAAAGCAGC
The DNA here is from genome assembly GCA_018268835.1 of Acidobacteriota bacterium. GTDB lineage: Bacteria > Acidobacteriota > Terriglobia > Bryobacterales > Bryobacteraceae > Solibacter. Next base: position 12,153 of record JAFDVU010000054.1, read on the forward strand.
GTTCGAGAGCTACTGGGAGAATCCGGACTATGAGCCCTACGATCCCGCGCGAGATGCGGACCGTTTTGATCGAGCCATACGCGGTCCCGTGAGCACTCCCGCATCTCCGGTTTTCCATTTCGACCTGCAACCGTGGCCGTTCCAACGCGAAATGCTGCAGCATCTCGATGCCGAGCGGAACCGACATAACCGCTACCGAAATCTCGTTGTTGCCGCCACAGGCACTGGTAAGACTCTCGTCGCTGCATTCGATTACCGCCGCATACGAGAGCGCCTGCGGAACGCCAGCCTGCTCTTCGTCGCTCACCGTCGCGAGATCCTGCTCCAGAGTCTGAACGCATATCGAGCAGTTCTGCGGGACGGGGCGTTCGGCGAGTTGTTTGTCGACGGGCATAGGCCGGCCGAAGGCAGGCATGTATTCGCGTCGATCCAGTCGCTTGCCCAAGTTCCTCTGGGAGACATACCTCCAGACGGGTTCGACGTGGTCGTGATCGACGAGTTTCACCATGCTGCCGCATCGACATACGAGCGCCTGCTGACGCATCTCCAACCCCACTTTCTGCTGGGGCTCACCGCAACTCCCGAGCGGACGGATGGACAGAGCATTCTCAAGTGGTTTGATGGTCGAATCGCGGTAGAGTTGCGTTTGTGGGATGCCCTCGAGCGTGGGCTCCTATGTCCATTCCAGTATTTTGGACTGCACGACAACACCGATCTGAGCCGTGTTCAGTGGTCGCGCCGCGGATATGATGTTGTTGAACTCGAGAACCTGTACACCGGAAATCAGGGGCGTGTGGTACTCGTGCTGAAAGCTGTACGCGAAAAGGTAGCCAACCCGCAATCAATGCGTGCCCTGGGTTTCTGCTTGAGCGTTGCGCATGCACATTTCATGGCAAGAGAGTTCTCCCGGCAGGGTTTACCGGCGACAGCCGTGTCGGTTGACAGTTCGATCGACGAGCGCGAAGGCGCACTGCGGGACTTAAGAGACGGCAAGATCAACGTGGTCTTCTGTGTCGATCTATTCAACGAAGGGGTTGACGTGCCGGAGGTCGACACCGTGCTATTCCTGCGACCGACCGAGAGTTCCCTCGTGTTTCTGCAACAACTCGGTCGGGGACTACGCCGATCCGACGGCAAGTCTTGCCTCACAGTCTTGGATTTCATTGGGGGAGCCAATCGTCGATTCCGTTTCGATCAGCGTTTCCGTGCGTTGCTCGGTGGCCACCGTTCGGAACTGATCCAGCAGATAGAAGAAGGCTTCCCACGACTCCCCTCGGGATGTACGATCCAACTGGACCGGGTTGCGTCCAGGATCGTTCTGGACAACGTAAGGCAGTCCGTGGGTGCTAACTTCTCCGGCCTGGTTACGGAGCTACGGGCCGTCGCGGAGGTCCGGCGCCGCGAGGGAGGGGATCCAAATGAAATTGGGCTCGGAGACTTCCTGCACGACGCGGCCCTTGAAATTCAGGATTTGTACAGGTCCGGCGGCTGGACCTGGACGCGGCTTCGACGCGAGGCTGGCTTATCCGCCCTGCCCCAGAGCGCGGACGAGGAACGACTGTCTCGGGCCATACCAAGATTGCTTCATCTGGATGATCCTGATCGCCTGTCACTGTACCGGAGAGCAGTAAGGGGCGAGTTGTCGCCGTGGGAACTGGACCCCCTGAGTCCGTCTGGGCGTGCGTTGATGGGCTTGCATTTCGCGCTGTGGGGCACCGCTGGCGAATTCGACACACTCAAATCGTCCTTCCAGCGCCTCCTTGCGAACCCCGCTTTTGCAGGGGAATTGGCTGAGCTCTTCGTCTTGTTGGATGACCAGGCGCAGAACCTCACGGAGCCACTGGATCGCCACATGCAGTGGAGCCACCAGGTTCCTATCGCGGTGCACTCGAGGGCGTCATTAGACGAGATTCTGTCTGCCTTTGGTCGGATGTCACTAGAACGTCCCCTCCGGTTACGCCAGGGAGTGGACTTTGATCCAGTCACAGCATCCGACCTGTTCTTCGTCACGCTCGAAAAGGCGGAGTCCCACTACTCACCCACGACAAGGTATCGCGACTATGCGATCTCTCCGGACCGATTTCACTGGGAATCCCAGTGGACAACTTCCGAAGGATCACCTACCGGCCAGAGATACATTCATCATCGAACACGGGGCACTCATGTTCTTTTGTTTGTTCGACACCGGAAGCATGAAGCTGGCCGGGCCGCGGCCTACACATGCCTCGGCGCCGCAGATTATGTGTCGCATGTGGGCAGCAACCCGATCGCGATTATATGGCAGTTGAGGAAACCGATGCCGGACAGTTTCTTTCGGGAAGCGAGGGTGGCTGCGGCTTAAGATGTTGGCGTGCACTGAAGGACAACCGGCAATCGTTGTGCCCTCTGTGACTCCACAAAGTCCCGGCAGGATGAAGCCCTTCATGGCTCGGGGGATTTTTTGGCGGGCGATTTGGGTAAGCCCTGCGAATCAATCGCTTCCGGCGAATCCTCCGGAACTGGCCAATGGTCGACGGCGCTCCGACCGATGGCGAACCCAACTTGGAACACTGTGAAGCCCGTCGTCCCAACGGCGAAGGCATATACGCCGTGGCGCGTTCGTCTTGTCTGGCCAAACATTGAAGCTGCGTGAATTTGCAGGCCGGCGAACAACCGCCGTCGTTGCAACGGTTTATGTGGACGGGTTGGGTGCCCTGGCCGAATTCGGCGGGTCGGCGCTGCCGGCGCGGCCGCCGTCTTGGAAGACGCCTGCGTTCCTGCGATACTGAGCTAGCGAGGTTCCATCGTGACCGTCTGCGAAAGCTCGGCCATCTTCTTCGAGAGAGCTTCCTCGTAACGTTTGATCTCACTACCTGTCATTTCGTTTACTCCTCAATCTCCAGATTCCGGCGCCGGCACGGTGTCCGTACGATTGCCAGCGCTTGCGGACTTCAGTTGCCGTTGAACGGCACGCTCGGCCCGCTCCATCGCGAACGCGACAGCCGCATGCAAGTTGGCCTGCCGTTCGCGCACAATCACCTGCTGACGAAGTCCCACGTCCACTCGTATGTCGCAACACTTGTCCACACCGCCACGTGGCCCATTAACGTCAGCTAGGTGAATGGAGAGGGATCTTATCCTTGCCGCGAACCGCCCCAGGCTGAAATGGGCCCGTCGCCTGATGTAGTCCTTAAAATCGCCGGAGAGTTCGATTCCGCGTGCCGCTAATCGCATGTTCATTTCGTGATCCTCGTCGCTCGCATCGACATGCTCACTATACGGGCCATCCGGACCCATCGACAAATAGATAGTTCCGTAATGTCAGATCGCTTATACCGATGTACAGTGGAAGCATGGAATGGCTCAACTACCATCACCTCCTGTACTTCTGGACCGTTGCGAAAGAGGGCAGCGTCGCGCGAGCTTGCGAGAAACTCCGGCTGGCCCAGCCGACCATCAGCGGACAGTTGCGGCTGTTGGAAGACACGCTGGGCGAGAAGTTATTTGTCAAGCAGGGGCGAGGACTTGCGATGACCGAGGTCGGCCAGGTCGTGTACCGGTATGCGGAGGAGATCTTCGGTCTTGGGCGGGAGTTGCAGGACGTCTTGAAGGGCCGGCCCCAAGGACGCCCGCTCCGGCTGTTCGCCGGTGTATCAGACTTGATTCCGAAGCTGATCGCCTACCGGGTCCTGCGGCCCGCGCTTGAGATGCCCGAACCCGTGCAGATCATCTGCGATGAAGGCCCGCCAGAGCACCTGCTGGCAGAGCTCGCCGAGCACCGCATGGACGTCGTGCTTTCGGACGCGCCGATCCCTCCGACCGTTTCCGTGAAAGCATATAACCACCTGCTCGGAACGTCCACAGCCAGCATATTCGCCGCGCCGCAACTGGCCGCACGTTACCGGAAGAACTTCCCGGCGTGCCTTGATGGAGCACCGTTTCTCTTGCCAATGCACGAATCCAGCTTGAGGCGTCCGCTGGAACAGTGGTTCGAATCGGAGAACATCCGCCCTGCCGTCATAGGCGAATTCAAAGACAGGGCGCTGATGACCACGTTCGGGCAGGCGGGCGCGGGCATTTTTGCAGGCCCCACGGCAATCGAGAAAGAAATTCACGAGCAGTACCGGGTCGTTTCGATTGGCCGGGTCGATTCCATTATCGAGCGTTTCTACGCCATCTCCGCCGAAAGGAAGCTGAAGCACCCCGCAGTCGTCACGATCTCCGATGCAGCGCGCGAAAAGCTCTTTGCGAATCACTCGGGACACCCGTGAGGAGTTCTTCAAACATCGGCTTATGCGATTGATCAATTCCAAAACATCTATTAGACAAATTTGTCCGCGGCCTCTAGTGTTGTACATGAGAGGGCCACAAGCAAACCTGCAGGCCCGATCAAAACACCACAACGAGGAGAGCTTTAAGCATGACGAAACGATTGCGGACTGGAATGATCCTGGGCGCCAGCCTGCTGGCGGCGCAGTTGGGATTTGCGGAAAACCAAAAGAACGATGGCGGCATGAGCCGTATCGAGCGCGAAGTGCGGCGCGAAATCGTGACGCTGCCGTACTACAGCCTGTTTGACCATTTTGCGTTCCGCGTGGACGGCGAGACGGTCACTCTGATGGGCAAGGTGAGCCGGCCGACGCTCAAGAGCGACGCCGAGAACGTGGTCAAGAAAATCGAAGGCGTCGAGAAGGTCAGTAACAGGATCGAGGTCCTGCCTCTCTCGCCCAACGATGACGGGCTGCGCCTGGCCCTGTACCGGTCCATCTACGGGCACACCGCGCTCCAGACGCTGGCCATTCGCGCAGTCCCCCCGATTCACATCATCGTGGAGAACGGGAACGTGACGCTGGAAGGCGTGGTCGCGAGCGAGATGCAGAAAAACATCGCGAACGTGCAGGCCAACGGTGTGTCCGGTGTGTTCTCGGTCACCAACAATCTACGCGTGGAGAAGGAGAGCTGACCGGCTCGGTGGAAAAGGGCGGCGGCCACGAGACCGGCTGCCAGCTGGCGTCCGCCGCCCCGGACCCTGAGCGCGTTCTCCCGGCCGCGCGCCTGCTCGGTGGAAATTTATGAGACCAGACAAGGCAACGGTATTTTGCCTGATCGCGCTGTTCCTTCCGGGTGTGCCTGCTCGCGCTCAGGCGGATGCCAGCAAGGCAGGCGTGATCGCAGCCCAGGCGCCGGAAGCTGAGGTCGTTCATGACGGCCATCCAACGCTTTCGACGGCGATCGGTCCCGTCGGCTACCAACCCCTGAGCGGGAATGAGCGCTGGAATCTGTATCTACGCAACGCCTTTTGGAGCCCGGGTGTGTTCTTCCGGGCGGCGGGCCCCGCACTTGGGGCGCAACTCAACAACGAGCCGCCGGCGTGGGGACAGGGCGCGGAGGGCTACAGTAAGCGGTTCGCTAACCGGTTCGGCAGATTCGCCCTAAAGGAGACATTCGAGGCCGCCGGAGCGGCGGCGCTCGGACACGAAGTACGCTACGTTCGCAGCAAGCGCACCGGTTTCCTTCCGCGTGCCGCTCACGCACTGAGCGCGAATTTCGTGACCTATGACCGGAATGGACGACGGGCGCCGCACGTGGCTCGAGTAGGATCCGCGTTCGCTGCCGAGTTCACGGGCAATCTCTGGATGCCGGCCGGCTATGGCGACGCCTCGACGGCATTGCGTGGCGTAGGCATGGAGTTGGGCGTGAGCAGCGGTTTCAATCTGATCCGGGAGTTCGCTCCCGAACTCAAGCGCATCTTCACACGGAAGTAGGTAGAGTGAAGCACCCCTTGACGTAGTGCCTTCGTTGGACCTCAACAGATACGCCGGTCAGTGGCATGAAATCGCCCGTCTTCCGAACCGCTTTCAGCACTAATTGCGCGGGCAACACTACGGCGACGTATACGCTGCGCCTGGATGGGAAGATCTCTGTCCTGAACGAGTGCCGCAAAGCCGACGGGCGCCAGAAATCGGCCGAGGGAGCGGCCCTGGTTGCGACCAGCGTCGGCATCACCGCACAGGTTTTGGCGGCAAACCGACATCCCCCCGCCCGTCACGGCGCTGACTGCCTTGCCTTGCGGCGAGCTTCTGCCAGGCCGAACCCACGTAGTAGTCGCGATTCCAATCAGTCCAGGGAGCGGAGCAAGAGCAGCTGCGCAATACATTCGTAAACCCGATGTATTGCTTCTGATCTATCTATACATCCTATTGGCGGCGTGCTCCGTCTTATGCAGTGAAAGGAAAATGAGCCCGACTCAAGGTCGGAGGACAAACAAGATGAACCGATTGAAGACAATCGTTCTGATGGCATCGCTAACCGCCTTACTGATGTGGGCCGGTCAGGCGATCGGCGGGGCTGCCGGACTTTGGTTTGCGCTGGCCGTCGCCGCCGTTATGAACATTGGGGCCTACTGGTTCTCGGACAAGATCGTGCTGCGCATGCACCATGCGCAGGAAGTCACTCCGCTCCAGGCTCCCGAACTTTATGCGATGGTTCAGGACCTGGCGGTGCGTGCGAATCTTCCGATGCCGAAGGTCTATATCATTCCGGAAGAGGCGCCCAACGCCTTCGCTACAGGCCGCAACCCGCGCAACGGCGTCGTGGCGGTAACCGAAGGACTGTTGCGAATTCTCGACCGGCGCGAAGTCGCCGGCGTTATCGCGCACGAGTTAGGGCATATCAGGCACCGCGATACCTTAATCATGGCAATCGCCGCTACCTTCGCGGGCGCGTTGAGCATGCTGGCCAACGCAGCAATGTTCGGCTCGCTGTATGGCGGGAGTCAGTCCTCGGAAGACGAAGAGGGAAGCAGCCCGCTGACCGGACTGCTGGGCGTTCTCATCGCTCCGATAGCCGCCACGCTTGTGCAGATGAGCATATCGCGGGCTCGCGAGTTCATGGCGGACGAAGCGGCCGCGCGATTCACAGGAACACCGCTTGCCCTTGCCGGCGCGCTGCGCAAGATCGAAGCGTGGAGCCGTGAAATCCCGATGCAGGCCGGTTCCCCGGCGACGGCGCACCTGTACATCTACAACCCGTTCACCGTGGACGGCGTGGCGAGGCTGTTCAGCACTCACCCTCCCACTGAGCAGCGGGTCGCCCGGTTGGTGGCAATGGCATCCGGCCGGCAGCCGGCGGCGGCGTGAGAGTACACCATGCTGACGGATATCCGCAGAACATGCGGAATCGTGTTGATCGCGGTGGGGGTGCTGGCGATCCCGATTCCGGTGATACCGGGCATTCCACTCATTGCGGCCGGCGCGGCGATGCTCGGGAGGGATCACCCGCTGATCCGCTCCGGCCGGGCCTGGCTGGAAGACCGAGGAATTCTGACACAAGCAAGGAACAAGAATGAACTGTCCAACGTGCAAAGTTGAACTCAAGATGGCGGACCGGCAGGGCGTGGAAATCGACTACTGCCCGCAGTGCCGCGGTGTCTGGCTGGACCGAGGTGAACTCGACAAGATCATCGAGCGCTCGGCGCAGACCGGCGCTCCCGTCCGCGAGGCGCAGGAAGTGTACCGGGCCGAAGAATACCGGCAACCCTATCACGGCAAAAAAAAGAAGTCGTTCTTGGGCGAAATGTTCGACTTCGACTAGCTCAAAGGACGAGGAACGATGACTTACTTCCCATTTTCGGATTACTGGTGGTTTTACCTCGGATTCGCCGGCTTCGTTATGGCGCTGCTGGCGCTGGATCTCGGCGTTTTCCACCGCAAAGCTCACGCCGTCTCGATCCGCGAGGCCAGTATCTGGAGCGTCGTTTGGATCGGCCTGGCGCTGGCCTTCAACTTCGGCTTTTACCAGTACGCCGCATGGAAGTTCGCCCGGGATCCCCGGCTTTTGCAGATTCCGGGCTTTGATCCGGAGTCGGCGTCGCGGCAGGTCGGCCTGGAATTCCTCACCGGCTACGTGGTGGAGAAGATCTTGTCGCTCGACAACATTTTCGTGTTCGTGGTCGTGTTCACGTTCTTCGCGATTCCGGCCATCTACCAGCACCGCGTGCTGTTTTACGGAATTGTCGGCGCACTCGTCTTCCGGGCCATCTTCATTGCACTGGGCTCGGCGCTGCTCCAGTATCACTGGGTGATTTTAGTCTTCGGTGGTTTGCTGATTCTGACCGGTCTGAAAATGATGTTCGCTCCGGAAAGGAAGATTGAACCGGACCGGAATCCTCTGATCCGGCTCTTCCGGCGCTTCGTGCCAGTTACACCCGAATTGCACGGGCAGCGGTTCTTCGTCCGGCTGAAAGGTGTCCTGTACGCGACGCCGTTGTTCGTGGCGCTGCTCTTCGTCGAGATCAGCGACATCATATTCGCCGTCGACTCGGTGCCGGCGATCTTCGCCCTTACGCGCGAGCCCATGATCGTATTTACCTCGAACATCTTCGCGATGCTTGGCCTGAGGTCCCTCTATTTTCTGCTCGCCGGGGCGGTCGAACGCTTCGCCCTTTTGAAGTACGGCCTGGCGCTGGTGCTGGTGTTTGTCGGCTTGAAAATGGTCTGGCTGAATGACGCCTTCGGCGGCAAGTTCCCCATCGGCTGGTCCCTGGGAATCATCGGCGTTGTGATTGCCGCATCCATTCTCTTCTCGCTCCTGTCAAAACGGAGCAAAACAGAAAACACTCTCTGGAAGGAAAACAAAGAACATGAAGTGGTCGTGGAAGATCGGAACACTGGCTGGAATTGAAACGCGCATACACCTCACCTTTCTCCTGCTGCTCGGCTGGGTGGGAGCGAGCCATTGGATCGCCGGCAGGAGCCTGGACGCGGCGTTGAACGGGATGGTCTTCATCCTGGCATTGTTTGGTTGCGTGCTCTTGCATGAGCTGGGTCATTCCCTGGCGGCGCGGAGATATGGTATCCCCACACGGGACATCACCTTGCTGCCCATCGGCGGCGTCGCGCGCCTGGAACGAATGCCGGAGAAACCTGCTCAAGAGCTTTGGGTCGCGCTGGCGGGTCCCGCGGTGAATGTCGCTATTTCCGCGGCGCTGTTCGTCTGGCTGAGCATAACCCACTCGTGGGCGCCACTGGGTCAGATGCATGTCGCCTCGGGGCCGTTTGTCGAACGACTGCTGGTTGCCAATGTCTGGCTGGCCCTATTCAACCTGATTCCGGCATTCCCCATGGATGGCGGGCGGGCATTGCGGGCCCTGCTCGCATCACGGATTGAATACGTCAGGGCCACCCAGATTGCCGCGGGGATCGGACAGGGACTCGCGTTCGTATTCGGGTTGATCGGCCTGTTCGGCAATCCGATGCTGCTCTTCATCGCGCTCTTCGTATGGATCGGAGCGTCTCAGGAAGCCAGTGCCACTCAGATGAAGGCGGCGATGGCCGGCACCCCGATTCGGGCCGCAATGCTCACCGACTTCCGCCACCTGGACGGCCGGGACAAGCTGGCGGACGCTGTGCGGCTGATCCTGGAAGGGTCCCAGCAGGACTTTCCAGTCATGGAGGGCGGCCGCGTAGCTGGCATCTTAACTCGGACGGATTTGCTGGTGGCTCTCGCCGAGCACGGGACGGATTATCCCGTCACAGCAATCGTGCGCCGGGATTTTCTCACAACCGACTATACCGAGATGCTGGAGATCGCTTTCCGGCGCCTCCAGGAGTGCAACTGCCACACGATGCCGGTGATTCACGAGGGACGCCTGGCGGGCCTTCTGACGATGGACAATCTCGGCGAATACTTCCTGATCCAGGCGGCGATCAAAAAGAACGGCGGTAGTTCCGAAGCTGCGGCCGTTTTGCAGAGACACGCGGCCGGCTGGTCCTGACGCGCGCCGTTTCAGGCCTCTCGCACTGCACAGATTTTGTTTTTCTCCGGGGGCTTCCGGCTGTTGAAGGAGCCGACGGTTGCCGGGGACGCTTCACAACCCGAACCCGCTCATTTCAAGTGGAGACAGAACCATGATCACAGCAACGATTACCCGACGTGTGTCCATGCTAGCTGCTTTCGCGCTGATTCCTTCGGCGTTCGCGGCCAGCACAACCGTAACCGCCGAGCAACTGGAAATGGAAAAAGAAGGAGTCCAGTTGATCCGCCAAGTGGAGGAGGTAGCTCGCGACGTACGCTACAACGCCGGCCGGCTGAATTCTTTCACCGGCAGTATGCAGGTCTCGAAGTGGACTCACGTTCACCACGTGGACCAGATCAAGTCGCTGGTGAACGATGGCCTCCGGCCGGCTCTGACGAGGCTGGAGGAGATCCAGCCGCAGTTGCCGGATTGGAAGCAGCAGGCGATCGACAGACTGATCGAGTCGGCAAAGGCGCTGGCCGCCGATGTGAACGATGCGTTTCTGGCCAAGAATGAAGCAGGCGCCGTGCCGCCGGCAATGAATGCTGAGTACAAACGCCTCGTTACAAAAATCTACAGCCACGCCGAAGCGTTGGTCAAGACCTCGGATGCCGCAGGCACCTACGCGGCGGCGCGGCTGAAAGCCCACGAGGCCGGCATCAAGGTGGCGAGCGAGTAGCGTCAAACAACCCGCTGCCGCCGGCAACGATCTCTGGGGAAGCGGGTCTGTCGCAGCATCGACAGACCCGACTTCCCACGATTCGTACCTCGGCACGCTGGGATCGAGAAGGAGCAAAACATGAATACGACCATGCGCAGAAGAGTGCTCGGTTTTGGATGCGTCGCCATGTTTGCGGCGCTCCCGATGCTCGCCCAGGAGCACAAATGGGCCGGGCGGACCCTTAACGACCTCGAGTGGCGAATCCATGAGGAACTGGCTATGGTCCCTTTCCATGGCGTTTTCGACACGCTCAAATTCGATTTGCAGAACAAGACGGTCACCCTTACCGGCCAGGTGGTGCGGGAGACGGTGAAGACGAGTGCGGAACGCGTAATCAAAAGGCTGGATGGGGTGGAAGAGGTCGTAAATCAGATTGAGGTATTGCCTTCATCGCGCCGGGATGACGCGATCCGGATGAATGTCTACCGGGCAATCTACGAAAAGCAGCCGCTGGAGATGTATGGCACACGCGCCATGCCACCGATTCACATCATCGTGAAAAACGGCTACGTCACTCTCGAAGGCGTCGTAGACTCGGACGAAGATCGCAATTCCGCGCACGTCCGGGCGAGGAAGGTCGCCCCTCACGTGGTCAACAACCTGCGCGTTGCGCCCGAAGGGTAGCCTACTCCGGCGCCGCCCGCAGAATTCAATGTGACATATCGGTTATCCCGATGAGTCGGTTCCAAAGTATCTATTGGTCAAATGGATGAGGGCTGCATCATTTGTGTTGAGAGGTATTGTGATGACCCGTTTGATGATTTGCACACTGGCCTTCGCCGCAGCTGTGGCGATGGCCTCGCCAGCGTCGGCTAAGGATGCGCGAAAAGACCCGGAACAGATCGGCAACCGAGATGTCGGCAAAGGGATGAACTTCTACTCGCTCGAGGATGAAATCGCCCTGGGCCGTCAGTTGGCCAGCCAGGTGGAACGTCAGGCAAAGATGGTCGACGACCCGGTAATCTCGGAGTACGTCAACCGGATCGGACAGAACCTGGCGCGCAATTCCGATGTCAGGGTGCCGGTAACGATCAAGGTCGTCGACGACCCGCAGGTAAACGCCTTCGCGCTGCCGGGGGGCTTCGTCTTCGTCCATACCGGCCTCCTGCTCAAGGCCGATAGCGAGGCGGAGGTCGCGGGCGTCCTCGCGCACGAACTCGCGCACGTTGCGGCCCGGCACGGGACACGTCAGGCATCTCGAGGTCAGATTGCGAACCTGGCGTCCATACCGCTCATTTTCATGGGCGGCTGGGGTGGCTATGCGGCGCGCCAGGCTGCGGGTCTGGCAGTGCCGCTGACCTTCCTGAAGTACTCCCGGAACTTCGAGCGGGAAGCCGACCTCCTGGGGCTGCAATATCTCTACAAGGCCGGCTATGACCCGGCTGCAATGGTTGACTTCTTCGAGAAACTCGAGGCGATGGAAAGAGACAAGCCGGGCACGATGGCGGAGTTGTTCCGGTCACATCCGGTGACGTCGGAGCGACTCAAGAATACACAGAAGGACATTCAGGAGTTACTCCGAGGCCAGCCCCAATACGTAGTGACGACATCGGAGTTCAACCAGGTCAGGGAAAGGCTCCGGCAGATGGTGGCCCGGCGGAAATCGGGTCCGAACGGTGAGTCGGCTCCGGTGCTGCGTCGAACGGGACAAGGCCCAGTAACAGCCGAGGTGTCCGGCACCGGCGGGCAGGGCGAGCCAGCGCAAGATGAGCGGCCGACATTGAGACGGCAGACAAGCAGCGGCGGTCTGTGAAACACGGGATCCCGATTCAGGAGGAAGAGACCATGGAAGACGCAACCAGGGACATCAGACGCAACCGTGAAGATCAGTATTTTCTGAAACAGGAACAGATGCGGATGGAAGAGATGCGCCGTCGGTCGGAGCGGCAGGCTCAGACCGTCCGGTTGATGGAAGCGTTCGGCATCCGGGATCAGGACCTTGTTCGAGAATTGTCGGACGCCGGTTTCAACATCGACACCTTCCGGGTGCTGTATCTCGTGCCTCTGATTCAAGTCGCTTGGTCCGACGGGAACGTGAGCCCAAGCGAGCGTGACAAGGTTCTGGAAATTGCACGCCTGCACGGCGTAAAGGAGGGCGGCGCTGCTCAAGAACGCCTGCACGCATGGTTGGATAAACGTCCGTCGGATCGCTTCTTCAAAACGTGCCTACGTGGAATAAAGGCGATGATCGGAGACCGGCCGAGGTTAGAGGCGCAGTCCCTGCATCGCGACCTTGTGTGGTATTGCACTCGGATCGCATCGGCGTCGGGAGGTTTCCTCGGTTTGGGGTCGCGAATCTCTCCGGAGGAAGAAACGATGCTGAAGCAGTTGGCAGCGGAGCTGGATGCGCGACACCACGTAGCCGTCGTCGAGGTCAGCCGGCAACTCGGCGATCTACCATGACGGTCAACGCATGTAGGTTCCATATGACGGAATGAGGTGGTCGTATGCCGGCCCACTACGCTGGCATCGTATCGCGAACAGCCCGCAAGCGCAGTTTGCGGGCACACCGCCAGCAAACGACTCGTACAGTTGAACCCGTCGCGAGTCGCCGTCGCCGCAGACGGGTTCCGCAAGCCCACGTGGCTCTTATCTGAACGACCATCCCTGAGGCCGTTATCCGGCGGCGCGTTAAGAAGTGTTATGCGTCGCAAGAAGCGCGAAAGCGCGCGCGGGTCTCAGTGCGTCATCGCGTAGACAACGTAGTTCACGCCCAGCCGGATGCCCAGGGCGGAGAACTTCTCCGGGTAGTTGGGATCATCGGCCAACTCCCAACTGTCGCCGACGTCGTTGTTGAAGGTCATCGCGACCATCAGGCGGTTGTGGTCATCGTAGATGCCCATCCAGTGACCCTTGGTGCCGGCAGCGCGCTGCCACATGCCGCCGCGGCCGCCGCGCAACGCCCACATTCCGAGGATCTGATAGCGGTCGTTGAGGTCGTAGACGGTGTGGAAGATCGGGTCGCCACTTTCGATTTCGACCACCGGGCGGTCGGGGAAGATCCTGGTCATCGACTCGGCGAAGCGCTGGTATTCGTCGGCGTTCCAAAAGTCGTCCATATAAATGAAGCCGCCGCGCAGCAGGTATTCACGGACGGTCTTGACCTGCGCATCGGTAAGCAGCCAGTCGCCCATCTCGCCGGCCACCAGCCAGGGCCAGTTGTAGAAATCGTCGAGGTCGTCGGGGTTGGAGGGTTGCTCCACGCTGCGCGCGTTGATGCGCGTCAGGCGGCGCAGGGCGCCGGCGAAGTGGCGGTCGGCCCGGGGATAATCCTGCGTCCAGGAAGTCCCGCCCTCGCGCCAGTCCATGCGGCCGAAACGGAATCCACGGGCAAAGCGCGCCTCGGGATGGTTGGGGTACATCAGCCGCGCCTGAACCCACTCGGCGGGTTGATTCCAGTCCGAGGGCAGCGGAATGTTGTCGTACGGCTCCAGCGACATGTAGACGCGGAAGGGCTTTTGGGCAAAGAGGGCGCCGATCAAGACCGTCGAGGTACCCAGGACAAGGAGTGCTTTCCTTGAGATCACGTTTTACAGCCTTTGGTCGAAGCATAGCAGATGCGGCGCCGCCCGTGGTCGCCAACGCTCCGTCCTACATACCCGGCAGGAAGATGCCGATGCGTTTGAGGATCGCTTCCGGGGTTTCACCGGGCGCCGTATCCACCACCCCCACGTTCAACTGCAGCGTGGGACGCACCGTCTTGCCGCCGCTCAGGCAGACGTACGGTCCGGACAGGTGTTCGGTGATCCATTTGCCCAGAGAAACGGCCTCGGGTTGCTTGATCCGCGCCAGTACGACCACCTCCTCCATGGACCATCGAGAGATCACGGAGTTCGGAGGAAGGCAGTTGCCCAGCCGCTTGGCGAAGGCTCCGGCAAGTTCCTCGGCCACCGGCGCACCGAACTGCGTCTCCGCGCGGTGCAGGCCGCGAATGGTAATCAGCACCAGGCAGTATTCCCCCGGCGTTGCCTCCCGCAGGCGGCTCTCCATCCCGGCGCGGTTCAGCACCTTGGTCAGGTCCTGCGCCGACGCAATCGCTTCCAGCCGGTCGATGCGCTTGTGCAGCATACGGATCTCCATCTGAAACTGCGAGATGGTGAGCTGGTGCTGGCGGCGCATCTGCTCCACACTCTGCTCGATGATACTGGCGGCGCCGCGCAGAGCCTGTCCGAGCGCGCTCCCCTCGGGGGAGTCGGCCAGTTCGCGCAGGCGATGCACCGTGGAGCGCAGGCGGACTTCGTGCTCGCCATCGGTCTGCGAAAGCGACTCCAGGATCTCTTCAAGCGCCCGCGCCGTGGACGAAAGCTCGTCGCGCAACCCGTGCAGGTATTTGGTCCCCCTGTCGCGATACTCGCGAACGATGCTTCGAAACGTCGCGCGGCTCTCCAGCACCGCCGGCATCTCTCCGCTGCTTACGTCGTCGGCCAGCGAGAGCAGGTACTTACGGTACTCCGCGGTGGCGTCGCTATCCAACTCCACCGCGTAGTTCGCGCAGCTCTTGATGGCGCTGAGATAGCAGTCGAGCAACCCCTCGCGCACCTGGTGTATCCGGTCCAACTCAGCAAGCGAACTCTGGATCGATATCATGCCCACCTCCGGGCTCGCACGATGAGAATATCGGCAGTTTCCTGGGGTTTCTTTAGGTCCCTGGTGACGCCAGTCACTGCGGTATTCTCCCTAGACAGCGCACAATTTATTTATGGCAGGGATGCCCACCGAACCCGATCGCGCCCGCGCCCGCGAACTCGGCCTGCAGCGCGTGCTCTCCGCATGGATCATCGCCGGGATCGTCTTCCTGCTGCTGCCCGGCACCTTTCTGGGCGTCTGGAACCTCATCGCCATCTCCGGGCAACACACTGCCGCCCGCATGGATCCGGCGTGGATTCAGGCGCATGGCCACGCCCAGCTATTTGGCTGGATCGGCACCTTCATCATGGGGATCGGCTTCTACTCGCTGAGCAAAATGGGGATGATCGCGCCCTTCGCCGTCCGGCGCGCGTGGACCGGCTGGACGCTGTGGACCGCGGGTGTGGGGCTGCGCTGGGCCACCAATCTGTGGCAGTGGCGGTGGCGCTCGATGCTGCCCGCTTCGGCGGCCCTCGAACTCGCCGCCTTTCTGGTCTTCTTCTTCACCGTCCGCGGACATCGTCCGGCGGAACCCGCGGCGCGACGCCCGGTGTGGATGGTACTGGTGATGGCCGGCAGCGTCGGCTTCCTGGCCAGCCTGACGGCGAACCTGGCCGCGGCGGTGGCGAGCGCGGCGGCGGGCATCACCCCGGCGACCGGCCACGCGCTGGATCAGCGCCTGCTGGTCCTGTTCACGTGGGGCTTCCCGGTGCTGACCATCTGGGGCTTCAGCGCACGCTGGCTCCCGGTGTTCCTCGGGCTGGAGGCACCGGCGGAGCGCACACTGCTCGGGGCGCTGGCCGCGGCCGCGGCGGGCATCCTTGCGGCCCTCGCCGGATGGCACACGGCTTCCGCCACGATCCTGCTGGGCGCGGCGGCGCTCGGCGGCGCGGCGCTGCGTGTGTTCCGCGCACCGGTGAAGCCGGCCAAGGTCCTGGGGGTAGACGCCGCCTTTCCACACTTCGTGCGGGTGGCATACGGCTGGCTGGTGGCTTCCTCGGCAATCGCCCTGGGCGCCGCCCTGTGGGACCGCGCTGGCGGATTGTGGGGCGCCTCCCGCCACGCTCTGACGGTCGGCTTCATGGCCGCAATGGTATTCGCCATCGGACAACGCGTGCTCCCGGCGTTCTGCGGGATGCGCGTGCTCTACAGCCCGCGGCTGATGTTCGCCTCCGCCGCCCTGCTGAATCTCGGATGCCTGCTGCGCGTGACCTCGGAGATCGGTGCCTACGAATCCTACCTGCCCGCACTGTGGCCGCTCTTGCCGGTTTCGGCGATCCTCGAACTCACCGCGGTCGCGCTGTTCGCCGCCAACCTGCTGCTGACGATGGGGCAGCCCCCCGCCCACCTGGCCGCGATCCGAAAATGAAGCGCCGGTGGACCGACCTGGTCCGCCATTTCCCCGTAAGTTACTGAAAGCCGGTCGAACTTTGAACCATCCTGGTCCACGGCGTTTCTCGACATGAGCCACGGCGGCGCGGCCGTACTGTTGTTTCCGTATGCCTATACCGTCCGGCGTGTATAGGGTTTTCGCGCCCGCTTGCCTAGGCTGGGAGCAGAGGCAGAATCCCCATGGCAGACTTCTATCAAACCGGGGTGGTCACCACCCTGCACCGGCTCACGCCCAATCACATCGAGCGCCTGGAAACGGACCTGGAGCGCTTCGCCCGCAACAAGCCCATCGGCCTGGTGCTGCCGGCCCTGTTCTCGGAATTCGAGACCCCCGCGATGCAGCGCATCGTCCCGGAATTGCGTAAGATCCGCTACCTGCAGCGCATCGTGCTGGTGCTGGCGCGCGCCAACGCGGAGCAGTACGACCGAGCGCGCGATTTCTTCCGCGATTTCTACACGCCGGTGGACGTCATCTGGATAGACAGCGAGCGCATTCAGGCGCTGTTCGGCATGCTCGAAGAGCGCGGGCTCTCCGCCGGCGCAGACGGCAAGGGACGCTCCTGCTGGCTGGCCTACGGGTATTTGCTGGCCATGCGCGATTGCGCCATGATCGCGCTGCACGATTGCGACATCGTCAATTATGACCGCCAACTGCTGGCGCGGCTGTGCTACGCCATCGCCCACCCGCACCTGCCCTACGATTTCTGCAAGGGCTACTACGCGCGAGTCACCGACCGGATGCACGGCCGCGTGACGCGTCTCTTCATGATGCCGCTCATCCGCGCGCTGGACGACATGGCCCCGGGCACCCCCTTCCTGCGCTACCTGGACAGCTTCCGCTACCCGCTGGCCGGCGAGTTCGCGATGGATATCGATCTCGCGCGCGTCAACCGCATCCCTTCCGACTGGGGACTCGAAGTCGGGGTGCTCGCCGAGGTCTTCCGCAATTGCGCGGTGGCGCGAACCTGCCAGGTGGATCTCACCGACAACTACGAACACAAGCACCAGTCGCTGTCTGCGGAGGACGCAACCCGGGGTCTGGCGCGCATGGCCACGGACATCGCCAGGAGCCTGTTCACCACCATGGCTTCCGAAGGCGTGGTCTTCAGTTCCGACCACTTCCGCAGCCTGGAGGTCCGCTACGTCCGCACCGCGCAGGATACCATCGCCCGCTACTACGCCGACGCCATGCTGAACGGGCTCAAGTTCGACCGCCACGGAGAAGAAATGGCGGTTACGGTATTCGCACGCAGCCTGCGCGCGGCGGCGGCCGAGTTCCTGGAGGAGCCCGGTGGCAGCCTGCTCATTCCCAACTGGAACCGCGTGCTCGCCGCCATCCCCGAGTTCTTCGACCTGCTGCAGGACGCGGTGGCCAGGGACGCACGGATGGCCGCGGGGCGCGCGGCGTAAGGGAGGCGGCGCATGACGTCGTTCGCCCTGTCCGAGGATGCCCGGCGCGCCGCGGAAACCATCCGCGGCGCCGATATCGTCATCGGCATCCCCAGCTACAACAACGCGCGCACCATCGGACACGTGGTGCGCGCGGTATCCGCTGGACTGGCCAAATATTTTTCGCAGATGAGAGCCGTCGTGATCAACTCCGACGGAGGGTCCACCGACCAGACGCGCGACGCGGTGCTCTCCGCGCGCGTCGAGGACAACCACGTGATGCTGCTGGAAACTCCCATGATGCCCGCGCAGCGCCTCTCCTTCCCGTATCACGGGGTGCCCGGCAAGGGCAGCGCCTTCCGGCTGGTGTTTGCGATGGCCAAGGAACTCGACGCCAAGGCGTGCGCCGTGGTGGACAGCGACCTGCGCTCGATCACGCCGGAGTGGATCGACCTGCTGCTGCGCCCCGTGCTCTTCGCCGGCTTCGATTTCGTGGCGCCTTACTACCAGCGCCACAAGTACGACGGCACCATCACCAACAGCATCGTCTACCCGCTCACCCGGATGCTCTACGGGGTCAGCGTGCGCCAGCCCATCGGCGGCGAGTTCGGAATTTCCGCGCGCCTGTTGCGCCGCTACCTGGAGCGCCGGGACTGGGAAACGGACGTGGCGCGCTTCGGCATCGATATCTGGATGACCACGGTCGCCATCGCGGAAGGCTATCGCGTGTGCCAGAGCTTCCTCGGCGCGAAACTGCACGACGCCAAGGATCCCGGCGCCGACCTTTCCGCGATGCTGGAGCAGGTGGTGGGCAGCGTCTTCATCCTGATGCAGGAGTACGCGCCGTTGTGGCAGGAACGGCACGGCAGCAAGCCGGCGGAGTTGTTCGGCTTTCGCTTCGACGTCGGGCTGGAGCCGGTCCCTGTAAACGTGGAGCGAATGCTACAGGCTTTCCGGCGCGCCTGCACGGACCTGCGCGAGATCTGGCAGACGGTGCTTTCGCCGCACACCCTATCCGCCATCCGTCGGCTGGGAGAGAGCGCCGACGGCAATCGCGGGACGTTCCGCCTCGCCGACGAATTGTGGGCCGAAGCAGTGCTGGATTTCGCACTGGCGTATCGCGCCCATCCGCTGGGGCGGGGCCTGATCCTGCGCTCGCTGACGCCGTTGTACCTGGCGCGGGTGGCGTCCTTCGTCGGCGAGACGGAGCCCCTGGTGGCCGCCGAAGTCGAAGAGAAGATCGAAGGCCTCTGCCAGACGTTCGAAGCGCTCAAACCCGCGCTGGCCCGGCGCTGGCGCGGTGAGCCGTCCGAGGATGCCGGCGCCGCGGCCGACGCGGAGAAGAATACAGCCAACCTGGAGGTATGACCCATGCTGGAAACCATGAAAGAAGTGCTGCAGGACGCCCTGGGGCGGCTGCACTACCAAACCACGAACTACCTGCCGCCGCTGCTGGCGGCGCTCACTCTGCTGCTGGGAGCCTACGTGGCCGCGCTCCTCGTCCGCTGGCTGATCTATCGCATTTTCAAAGGGTGGGCCATCGACAAATTCCTGCGCCAGAGCGGCGTGGCTTTCCTGGTGGATCCTTCCGGGCGGCTGCGCGCCACGCGCCTGGCCGCCGAGAGCGCCTACTGGTGCATCCTGTTCAGCGGCGCGTTACTCGGCGTGAATGTCTTCGGCACGGACCTCGCCAACCAGATCGTGCAGGGGTTCGTGTTCCTGCTTCCCAAGCTGTTCATCGCCGGCCTGATCCTGCTGGGCGGCACCTGGCTGGGCCAGTACCTGGGTCGCAGCATGCTGGTGTGGGCGGTGAACGAGAATTTTCCCACGCCGCGGCGCCTGGCGGCTATTGTGCGGATCCTGATCGTGTTCGTGGCGGTGGTGGTGGCGGCGGACCAGCTCAACTTCGCGCGCAGCGTCTTCCTGGCCGCCTTCATCATCTTCGTCGGCGGCGCGGTGCTCGCGGCCAGCCTGGCGCTGGGACTCGGCGGCGGCGGGATGCGCCGCTTCTTCGAGGAGCGCCGGGAGCGCGTGGAGGATCCCGCGGAGCGCTCGCTGTGGAGCCACCTGTGATGGGCGCAGGTCACCGGCGGGTCAACGCAAGCACGGCTTCGTTCCACCCCGCCGGACCGGGCTGCGCGGTGACCTCGCCCCGCGGCACGAGCGCCGCGAGCGCGCCCACGCGCGGCGAGCGGATCAACACAGGCGCGGAGACGATCTCGAGGAACGGCGCGTCGTTCGGCGCGTCGCCCAATCCGATGGTGCGCGGCGCGCCGTGCTGCCGCGCGAAGAGCGCGGTCACGGCCATCACCGCGCGCGCCTTGTCGTTATCCCCGAGGATGTGGCGGAAGCGACCGCCGCGCGTGGTGCGCAGTCCTTCGCGCTCGATGGCGGCTTCGAGCGCGGTCTCCCGCTGCGGGTCGAGCGTGAGGAACGGCTCATCGTACTCGCGCTGCTTGGCGAGTTCCGCCTGCGCGGGCGGCATGCCGCAGAGTTCCGCGACTTCGCCCGCGGCCATCCCGTGAAAGCCGCGCACCCGGCATGCGGCGGCGCGCGACGCACGCGCCAGCGCCTCCGCCAGACGCGCATACGGCGTGCCCCACTCGAGCACGTCGTATCCCTCACGCCGCGAGCCGCCTTCGATCGCGAAGGGGAAATATCCGGCGGGCAGGTACGCCGCCCCGCCGTTCTCCACAATGAAGGGATGCCGGTTGCCGGTTTCGCGGCGCCAGTACTCGACCTCGGCGCGGGTCTTGCTGGTCACCATCACGCAGGGGATGCCGCGGCGGCGCAAGTGGTCGAGCGCCGGACGCGCCGCTTGCCAGGCGTACGTCTCGTGATCGAGCAGGGTGCCGTCGAGGTCGGTGAATACGAGGTCCATGGGGGCCACCTTCACCGTAGCGCGCGGCCGGGCCGGCGGGATCGCGCGCGGACCCGATTTCGCGTCCAAAATGACTGTATGGAGGCGCTCGCACCATGATGTCCCGCAGTTGGCTGGCCCTCATCGCCGGGTTCGGCACGTTGATCCTGCTGATCGCCCTGCTCGGTTTCGGCGCGATGCACCGGGCGAGGGCGCTGTACGAAGCCACCGAAACCGCGCACGATGCCTACCTGGAAACCGACGCCGCGCTGCGCGATATCCCCGCGGAACTCTACCTGGGCGACGTGCTCATCCGCGACTACCTGCTCGATCCTTCGCACCTGATGGCGCCGGCCTATCGCGCGGAGTTGCGCGATCGGCGCGCGGCCATCCAGCGGCGGCTGGACCTGCTGGCGCAGCGGCTGGGTACGTCCGAACCGGCCCGGCTGCGCCAGTTGCGGCAGGAGATTCGCGCGTACTGGGAATCGATCAATCCAATTCTGACCTGGACCCCGCAGCAGAAGGCGGCGCTCAGCGGAATGTTCCTGCGCAGGCAGGTATTGCCGCGCCGCGAGGCGGTGGTGGCGCTGGCCAAAGAGATCGGCGCGATCAACGTCGCCAACCTGCGCCGCGAGCAGGAGCGCCTGAGCGAGAGCCAGGACCTCTTCCAGGGCTTCCTGCGCGGAACGGTTCTGATGGCGCTCTCACTGGGCGTAGTGGTGGCTGCGTTGAGCACCGCGCGCGTCGCCCGCCTGGAACGGCGCGGCGAGCACCAGCGCGCGCGCGCCGAGGACGCCGAAGCGGAACTGCGCCGGCTTTCGCGCCGGCTGGTGCGCGCGCAGGAGGAGGAGCGCCGCTCGCTTTCCCGCGAACTGCACGACGCGGTGGGCCAGATGCTCTCCGCCATGACCATGGAACTGGGCAACATGCTGTCCTTCGCCGCCTCGCCGGAGAAACTGCGCCCGCGCATCGAGGAGGCGCGCCGGCTCAACGCCGAAACCATTCGCGAAGTGCGCGAGCTGGCCATGGGGCTGCGCCCGAGCATGCTGGACGAACTCGGCCTCGGCCCCGCGCTGCGCTTTCAGGGGCGCGAGTTTTCGCGCCGCAGCGGAATTCCCGTCGACGTGCAGGTCGATGGCGACCTGGAGGGCCTGGGCGATGCGCATCGCACCTGTATCTACCGCGTGGTACAGGAGGCGCTCACCAACTGCGCGCGCCACGCCCGCGCGAAAAGCGTGCGCATCGCGATCTACGGCGGCGGCGGGCAGGTGCGTCTGTCGATCCAGGATGATGGCACGGGCTTCGATCCGCGCGGCGCATCTTCGCGCGGACTCGGCCTCATCGGCATGCAGGAGCGCGTGCGCGAACTCGGCGGCGTCATCACTTTCATGTCCCAGCAAGGTAGAGGGACTATCGTGGAAGTAGAAGTCCCGACGGCGGGCGTAACGGAATGATTCGAATTCTTATCGCAGACGATCACGGCGTGATGCGCAGGGGCCTGCGCCTGCAATTGGAGCAGCACGAGGGCATCGAGGTCGCCGGCGAAGCCGCTGACGGGCGCGAAGCCGTCAAACTCGCCGAAGAGTTGCGTCCCGACCTCGTGATCATGGACATCGGCATGCCCAACCTCAACGGCATCGAGGCCACCGCGCAGATCGTCAAACGCGATCCCGAGATCGGCGTGATCATCCTCAGCATGCACTCCGACGAAGAGTATCTGCTGCGCGCGCTGACCGCCGGCGCGCGCGGCTACCTGCTCAAGGAGAGCGCCGATGCCGACCTCTTGCGCGCCGTGGAAGCCGTGGCGCGCCGCAAGTCTTTCTTCAGCCCCGCTGTGGCCAAGATGCTGCTGGACGATTTCGTGCAGCAGATCCGGCAGCGCGGGTTGAAGGACTCCTACGACCTGCTCACGGAGCGCGAGAAGGAAATCTTTCAGTTGCTGGCGGAAGGCAACTCTGTGAAGGACATCGCATCCACCTTCAACCTGAGCGTCTACACGGTGGAGACCCACCGCACACACATCATGCAGAAACTCGACCTGCATAGCGCCGTGGACCTGGTGCTGTACGCGGTGCGCAAGAAGATCATCACGTTTTCGTAAGCGCGCGCACACCATACCCCGATTTTGGCGCGGGGCTCACCCGGCGGCGGTATTCCTCGCGCCCGCCCGCGCCGGTAGCCTGAATGAAGAGCATGAACCACCACGAGCCTTTTCATTTCCATACCGAACGGCGCCTGGTGCAGTTGACCGGACGCTCCGCGCGCACGGTCCCCGAACTGCTCGCGATCCTGCGGGAAATCTCCGGGGCCAGTGTCTTCTATCACACCCATCACCTCTTTCTCTCCCACCATTTCGAAAAGCCGGTGGTGTATAACGATTTCGCCGACTGGGTGGGCCAGGCATTGCAGGAAGACGCTCTGGCCGAGCGCCTGGCCGCAATCGACCTGCTCGCCTTCACCTCCATCCGCCAGCTCCGCGAGGCCGTGATCGCGCTGATGGAAGCGCACATCGCGGCCGGCGGCGCCCGCGCCCGCGAATGCCCGGCGGGCGACGAGTTCCACTTCTGCAAATCGAAGAGCTTCATCATGCCCACGGGCATTGTGGCCGAGGATCCGGCAGATTTCTTCCGTAAGGTGCGCGGCATCACCAACGTGTCGCTCTACTTCCACTTCCTGGAAGCGCGGCTGCGGCTGGAGCGGCCCACCAACGATTTCTCTCACTGGCTGCGCGGGCGCGGCGAAGCGGGCATGGCGGACGCCATCGACCGTCTCGACCCGTACGTGGTCACGCTCGACGAACTGAAAGAACAGATCACGGAGGTAGGCCGCCGCCATGGTGTCAACTAAGGAAGGAGTCAGCCTGAGCGATTACCAGGACGTCACCGGCAAACACGTGATCGACGAGTTGCGCGTGATCGCGGCCCATGTCGAGGGACGCCGTCTGCAGAACATCAACTCGACCGCGGTGGGCGGCGGGGTGGCCGAGATCCTGACCCGTTTGGTGCCGCTGCTGCGCGAACTCGGCGTGCTCGCCACCTGGGACGTGATCAAGGGCGACCAGAACTTCTTCGAGATCACCAAGGCGATGCACAACGCGCTGCACGGCAAGCCGGAGAACCTCACGCCGGCGATGCTGGACCACTATCGCGCAACCACGGAAAGCAATCTCCGCCAGATGGATTTCCACGGGGACGTGATCTGGGTACACGACCCGCAGCCGGCCGCGCTCATCGCGCGCCGCAAGCAGAGCGGCCGCCCCTGGGTGTGGCGCTGCCACATCGACGTTTCCACTCCCTACAAACCGGTGTGGGATTTCCTGGCGCCCTACGTGGAGCAGTACGACGCGGCCATCTTCTCGATGCCCGATTTCGCGCGCCCCATGCACATTCCGCAATTCATGGTGGCGCCCTCGATCGATCCGCTGAGCGACAAGAACCGGGAACTCGAGCCCGGCACGGTGGAGCGGGTTCTGCGCAAGCACGGCGTGGACCCGGGCCGGCCGGTCCTGACGCAGATCTCGCGCTTCGACCGGCTCAAGGACCCGCTGGGCGTGATCGCCGCGTACAAACTGGTCCGCAAGCGGCACAACTGTCAGCTTGTGCTGGCCGGCGGGGACGCGCCCGACGATCCGGAAGGCGCGGCGGTGCTCAACGAGGTACGCGAAGCCGCGGGAACGGATCCCAATATTCACGTGCTGCCGCTGCCGCCGTTCAGCGACCTGGAGATCAATGCGCTGGTGCGCGGATCCACCATCGTCTTCCAGAAATCCATCAAGGAAGGTTTCGGGCTCACCGTCAGCGAAGCTCTCTGGAAGGGCAAGCCCGTGATCGCCGGCGCCGTGGGCGGCATCAAGCTGCAGGTAATCAACGGCCACACCGGTTTCCTGGTCCACTCCCCCGAGGGCGCCGCGCAGCGCGCCATGCAACTCCTTGCCGATCCCGGCCTCTGCCGCCGCTTGGGTGAGAACGGCCGCCTCCACGTGAAGCAAAACTTCCTGCTGACCCGCCAGGTGAAAGATTACATGCTGGTCATGCTGGCGCTGGATCACCCCGCCAAAGACGTGGTGCACCTCAACTGATGCCGCGCCTCTTCCAATTCGCGGTGGCGTGGGTAGCGGGCTTGGGACTGCTCGCCTGGGGAGTGTCGAAGGTGGTCGACCAGACCGCGCGCCAGGGCTTCGAACGCGATCTGCAACTGCGCGCGCGCCTCGCGGTCACCGGATCGCGCGCATCGCTGGCCGAAAACTGGCACCGGGGCCGCGAGACCGAGCTACGCAACCAGTTGGCCGAAATCGCGCGCGACGAGCGCGTGATGGCGGTGGCGGCGTGCGACATCGACGGGCGGCTGCTGGCCAGTACATCGGAATATCCGGCCGGGTTCGGCTGCCACCAGGTGGACGTGGGCGCGAGCGCCGGCGACGGGCGTACGCTGCGCGAGTGGAACGAGGTGGAGCGCCTGCCCGGTGGGGGCATCCACGTCAGCGCGATTCCCGTGTGGGATGCGGGCGCGCAGATCGGGTACCTCATCGTGCTGCAGGACATGAGTTACGCTGAACGCCGCGAGGCCCAGACCCGCAACATCCTGCTGATCTCCTTCGGCGTGCTCGGCGTGCTGGCCTCGGCCTTCACGGTGCTGGTCGCGCGCTTCAGCCGGCGCAGTTGGGCGGCGGAACTGCGCCGCATCCTGCGTGGCGGCGGATCCAACCGCCCCGAGTTCCAGCCGATCCTGCGCGACGTGCGCGAACTGATCGCGCGCCTCAGCGACGACCAGGAAGACAGCCCGGGTGCCTGGACCGCGGAACGGCTCAAACGCGTGCTCAGCGGCCTGCTGCACGGTGAGCGCGTGGTCATCGTCAGCAACCGCGAGCCCTACCTGCATGAGCACGATGCCGAGGGCGGCGTTCGCGTGGTGCACCCCGCCAGCGGCCTGGTCACCGCGCTCGAACCGGTGATGCGCGCCTGCTCCGGCGTGTGGGTCGCGCACGGCTCCGGCACAGCCGACCGCGAGACGGTGGACCGCAACGATCACGTGCGCGTCCCGCCGGGCGAAGAGTCGTATCACATCCGCCGCGTGTGGCTCAGCCCCGCCGAGGAGAACGGCTACTACTACGGTTTCTCCAACGAAGGCCTTTGGCCCCTGTGCCACGTAGCCGACGCGCGGCCCAACTTCCGCGGCGAGGACTGGGAGCACTATCGCCGCGTCAACCAGCGGTTCGCCGACGCCGTCTGCGACGAAGTGGATGGCGACGACCCGATCGTCCTGGTGCAGGATTACCACTTCGCTCTGGCTCCAGCGATGATCCGCCGCCGGCTGCCGGCGGCCACTGTGATCATGTTCTGGCACATCCCGTGGCCCAACGCCGAGCGCTTCGGCATCTGTCCCTGGCGGCACGAGATCCTGGAAGGGCTGCTGGGCAGCAGCATCCTCGGCTTCCACACGCAGTTCCATTGCAACAATTTCCTGGATGCCGTGGACACTTACCTGGAAGCGCGCATCGATCGCGAGCAGCACGGCGTAGTCATGCGCGGGCACCGGGCGCTGGTGCGTCCCTACCCGATTTCGATCGAGTGGCCGGTGCGCTGGCTGGCTACCGCGCCCAGCCACCAGGAGTGCCGCGAGCAGATCTGGCGGCAGCTCGGCCTCAAGCCGGGCGCGCTGCTCGGCGTGGGCGTGGACCGGCTGGATTACACCAAGGGCGTGGAAGAACGGCTGCTCGCGGTGGAGCGGCTGCTCGAACGCCACCCCGAGTTTCGCGGGCGCTTCAGCTTCGCGCAGGTGGCCGCGCCGAGCCGCACCAAGATCGAACGCTACCGCACGCTGAACGACGTGGTGACGCAGCTTGCCGAACGCATCAACCAGCGCTTCGGGAGGCCGGGTTACCAGCCGGTCATCCTGCTGCGCTCCCACCACGAGCCGCCCGACGTGTTCCGCTTCTACCGCGCAGCGCACCTCTGCTACGTGAGCAGCCTGCACGACGGAATGAACCTGGTGGCCAAGGAATTCGCGGCCGCGCGCGACGATGAGCAGGGCGTGCTGCTGCTGAGCCAGTTCACCGGCGCGGCGCGCGAACTCACCGAGGCGCTGATCGTGAACCCGTACGACCTGGAAGAGGCGGGTAACGCGCTGGCCGCCGCGCTGCAAATGAGCGCGGAGGAGCAGCGGGTGCGGATGCGCGCCATGCGCTCCGTGGTGTCCCACTTCAACGTGTACCGCTGGGCCGGGAAGATGCTGGCCGACGCCTCGCGGTTGCGCAGCCGCGAGCGGCTCGCCGGG
>JAFDVU010000055.1 GCA_018268835.1 Acidobacteriota bacterium
TCGGGTGCAACGGCGCAGGAATGCAGGCCGGGAGGCCTGCGCTACTCTGGGCGGCGCTGCCGCGACAGGCTTTGCGGTTCGATCCAAAGGTCGGCCGGAGGCCGACGCTACCGTGGGTCGGAGAGGTACTCTGAATCCTGATGGGGGTTCCGGTCCTGATTCCGGCGTACCGGCCGGGCGGCGCGCTGGCCGAGGTGGTGGCGGGCGTCCTGCGCCTGTCGGGCTGCCCGGTGATTGTGGTGGACGACGGCAGCGGCGCGGAGTTCGCCGCGGTGTTCGAACGCGTGGCGGCGGATGCGCGCGTGCGGGTGGTGCATCACGCGGTGAACCTGGGCAAGGGCGCCGCGCTCAAGACCGCGATGAATTACGCGCTGGTGCATTTTCCGGACGCGGCGGGCGTGGTCACGGCGGATGCCGACGGGCAGCATCACCCGGAAGACATCGCGCGCATCGCCTCGCGCATCGAAGCCGATCCCGCGGCGCTGGTGCTGGGCGCGCGCGCCTTCGCCGGCAAGGTGCCGCTGCGGTCCCGCGCGGGCAACCGCGTGACCAGCGCGCTGATGCGCGTGCTGATGGGACAGCGGCTCAGCGATACGCAGACCGGGCTGCGCGGCATCCCGGCGGCGCTGATCCCGCACCTTCTGCGGCTGCCCTCCACCGGCTACGAGTTCGAACTGGACATGCTGATCGCGTGCAAGCACCAGGGCTGCGCGATCCGCGAGGAACCGGTGCGCACCATCTACCTCGAAGACAATCGCGGCTCGCACTTCCATCCGATTTTCGATTCGATGCGCATCTACTTCCTGCTGCTGCGCTTCAGCGCGCTCTCGCTGGCCACCTCGGCGCTGGACAACGCGGTCTTCGCGCTGGTGTGGCCGGCCACGGGCAGCATCGCGCAATCGCAGGCGGCGTCGCGGCTGGTGGCGATGGTGTTCAACTACCTGGGCGCGCGCGGGCTGGTGTTCCATTCCAGGCAGCGGCACGCCGTCGTGCTGCCCAAGTACGTCGCGCTGGTGGCGGGGAACGGGTTGCTCTCCTACGGGCTGATCCAGTGGTTCCACGGCCGCCTGGGGATGGCCACGGTGCCGGCCAAACTGCTCGCCGAAAGCCTGCTGTTCATCGCCAATTTCGCGGTCCAGCGCGATTTCGTGTTCACGCGCAGGAGAGCGGCGGGCGGCGCCACCGATTGGGACCGCTACTACACCAGCGTGCCGGCGACCGCGAAGCTCACGCGGCGGTACACCACCAGGGTGCTGCTGGAAGCGATCCGGCGGCACGCCGCGGCGCAACAGCCGCTCGCAATCCTGGAGATCGGCGGCGCCAACAGTTGTTTTCTGGACCGCATCCTGGCGGAGATTCCGTGCGCGCGCTACGACGTGGTGGACACCAACCGCTACGGGCTTTCGCTGCTGGCGGCGCGCGCCGCCTCCACCGTGCACCTGCACGAGCAGAGCGTGCTCGCGCTCGCCCTGGGGCAAGAGGCGGACGTGGCGTTCAGCGTCGGGCTGATCGAGCACTTCGCGCCGGCGGAGACGCGCGCCGCGATCCACGCGCACTTCGACGCGCTGCGCCCCGGCGGCACCGCGATCCTGACTTTCCCCACTCCCACCGCGCTGTACCGCGCGACGCGCGCGCTGCTGGAGATGTTCGGCCTGTGGAAGTTTCCCGATGAGAGAGCGCTCGAGCCCGAGGAAGCGCTCGCGGCGATCGGCGAACGCGGCGACGTGCTCTACCGCAGGACGCTGTGGCCGCTGGTGCTGACGCAGCACCTGATCGTGGCGCGCAAGCGTTACTCGTAGCGCAGCGCGACCACGGGATCGAGCTTGGCCGCCTTGTTCGCCGGCCAGATGCCGAAGAAGAGGCCGATCCCGACCGAGACCACGATGCCGAGCCCGGCGGACCACGCCGGCACGCTCACCGGCATGGACGTGAACACCAGCCGCGAGATCAGCGAGATCAGCCACCCGAAGGCGATGCCGGCGATGCCGCCCATGCCGGTCAGGGCGGCGGCTTCGATCAGGAACTGCGTCAGAATATCGATCTTCTTGGCGCCGATGGCCTTGCGGATGCCGATTTCGAATGTGCGCTCGGTGACGGAAACCAGCATGATGTTCATCACCCCGATGCCGCCCACGAGCAGCCCGATGGAGCTGAGCACCACCATCACCAGAAACGTGATCGCGGTGATCTGCCGGAAGTCGCTCACCATCTGCTCGGCGGTGGAGAGCGCGAAGTTATCGGGCTTGTTGTAGGGCACGCGGCGATCGATGCGCAGAATGGTGCGCACTTCGTCCATGGCCTGCGGCAGCAGTCCATCCTTCGCCGTGACCACGATCGCGTTCTCGCGCGCGTTGGGGAACATCTTCTGCATGGTGCCGTAGGGGACCAGGACGCGCGTGTCCGTGTCGCCGAAGAAGGAGGCGGCGGGCCGCAGCATGGTGCCGATGACGATGAGTTCGCGTCCGCCCACCAGAATCGGTTTCCCGATCGGGTCCATGTTTGCGAACAGCCCCTTCTCGATATCGCTGCCGATGACCGCGACCGGCGCGCGGCGGCGGCTCTCCTCGTCGCTGAAGAAGCGGCCCACGTGAATTTCCACCTGTCCGCTGGCGCGCGCGTAGCCTTCCTCCACGCCGAACAGGTTCACGTCGTACATGTCGTTGCCCATGTAGCGCGCGTTGACGATGCCGTGAGGAGGAAAGAGCATGGCGGAGACATCGGCGACGCTCTTGCAGCGTTCGCGCAGGTCATGGGCATTCTGGTAGGTCAGGTCCTTGCGCGTGCGCTCCTCCGGGCTCAGGTTGCCGACGCGAAAGCCGACCGGGAATTTGAAGACGATGATCGAATTCGGTCCGAAGCTGCGCAGCACGCCGGTGATCTGCGCGTCGAAACCGGTGAGGATGGCGCTGACCCCGATGATGGTGCCGGTGCCGATGATGACCCCGAGCACGGTGAGGAACGCGCGCAGCTTGTGCGAGCGGATGGTCTGTAGCGCCAGCAGGAGTCCGTTGCCGAAGGCCAGTCGTGTCATCGTTCCACCCTCAGTGCTTCGATGGGATCGAGCCGCGCCGCGCGCTGCGCCGGGTAGATGCCGAAGAACAGGCCCACCGTGGCGGAGAGACCGACGCCGATGAGCACGCTCGACCACGGCAGCGCCATCGGCACCGAGGTCAGGTTGCGCACGACGATCGCCAGCAGCCAGGCGATGCCGACTCCGGCCAATCCGCCCGAAGCGGCGAGCACGGCCGACTCCACCATGTACTGGCTGAGGATGTCGCGGCGCCGCGCGCCCAGGGATTTGCGGATGCCGATCTCGTGCGTCCGCTCGGTGACCACCGCCAGCATGATGTTCATGATCACGATGCCGCCGACCACCATGAAGACGGAGACGATGCCCACCGCCATCGCTGAAATCGCCGCGGTCAGCCGCTCCCACAGGCTGACGATGGTTTCCGAGGCGAAGATGCTGAAGGTATCGTCCTGCGCCGGACCCAGGTGGCGGAACGAGCGCAGCAGCACGCGCACTTCATCCTGCGCCGCGGCGAGATGCTCCTGCCCGTTGGCCTTGGCCAGGATGCGGATGCCGTTGCGGCTGCCGTAGGACTTGAAGTAGGTCTCGATGGGCAGCATCACAAAGTTGTCCTGGGACTGGCCGAAGACGCTGCCCAGCGCCTTGGCGACGCCGACCACTTCGAAGGGGCGGCCGTCCACTTCGAGCGCCTTGCCGAGCGGGTCGCGGCCCTTGAAGAAGCGCTCGCGAATGTCGTTGCCGATGAAAGCGACCGGGGCGCGGCGCCGGACTTCTTCGTAGGTGATGCCGCGCCCCAGATCCACCTGCACATTGTTGATCGCGGGAATGTTGTCGGTGACGCCCTGCGTGTCCACGCCGTCCACGCTTTCGCCCTTGAAGGAGACGCGCGCCTGCCGCGAAGCCATCATCCCGACGTCCTTCAACTGGGTGGCGCGCTCGCGGATGAATTCGTACTCTTCGACCTTGATCTGCGGATTGCGGCGCTGCATTTCGAGGAATTTCTTGGGATCGAAGGGGCCGAACCAGGCCATGCGCACCACGCGGAACCCGTCGGCGCCCATATTGGAAACCTTGTCGGCGATGTAGCGGTTCATCCCGTGGATGAGCGCGGTGACGGCAATCAGGGTCGTCGTCGCCAGGATGATGCCCAGCAGCGTCAGGAAACTGCGCAACTTGTTCTTGCGCAGGGAATCCAGCGCAATCTTCGCCGCTTCCCAGAAGAAGGCGGCGAAACCGGCTCGTTGAGTTTTGGCCACTTCGAAGGAACAGACGCGCGAAGGGGGTGGAATGTTCCGCGGAAGGAGTCAGCGGAGATTCAGGACGGGGAAGGAGGGCATTCGCCGAGGTAGGCGGTGGCGGCCTCCACGGTGGCGGAGAAGGGGAAGTCCTCCGCGTGGGTCCGGCGTTCGATCTCGTGCCGGAACCAGTTGTGGATGCTTACGGTGGCATCGTGAATGTCGGGGTCGTGCGGCCCGAAACAGAGGGCGCACTCCGGGGCAGGGAATCCGGTTGAGACGTCAACGATCCGCATCGATCCTCCTTAGGCCAGCGAACCTCGCCGGGGTCCTGGGATCCATGATTCGGCACGCGGAGCGCGCGGTACAGGCCCAGCCGCACCAGGATAGGGCACAGGGACCGTTATCAGGCGTCTTCCCGGAACGTTAACCGGAGGTGCCGAACCTTACGGGAAATACCGGCCACGTAGCCGAGTATTCACGCTCCTGTCAGCAAGGCGTAATTCCCGAAATGGCATCTTAGGCGTTCAGCCGCGGGCAGCGAAGCGGCCCGGTGCCGGCTGAGTCATCCAGTATTGAGAGGACCCATGTCAAAAG
Source organism: Acidobacteriota bacterium (assembly GCA_018268835.1). Lineage (GTDB taxonomy): Bacteria > Acidobacteriota > Terriglobia > Bryobacterales > Bryobacteraceae > Solibacter. The sequence continues at coordinate 4,864 of JAFDVU010000055.1, forward strand.
AGCTATTGACGCGCAACTTCCTGAAACAGTTTCTGATCCCCTCCTGCATCGTGGGTGCGCTCGGGTTCCCGGCGCTCCACGCGCAGGGCAACCCGGGCACACCGGCAACGCCGATTCAGCACGTAGTGGTGATTTTCCAGGAGAACGTCTCCTTCGATCACTATTTCGGTACCTACCCGAAGGCCGCCAACAGCACTCCCGGCGAGCCGGCGTTTCATGCCGCGGCCGGTTCGCCCTCGGTAAACGGCCTCAACACGCCGCTGCTGATGCATAACCCGAACCTGGCGGCTCCCTTCCGCCTGACCCGCGCGCAGGCCGTGACCTGCGATCAGGACCACGGCTACGCCCATGAACAAGCAGCGTTCCACGGCGGACTGATGGACCTGTTCGTGCAGTCGGTCGGATCCTCCAGTTCCAACTGCGACGTGGGCGGGTACGGGAACAAGATCGTGATGGGATATTACGACGGCAATACCGTCACGGCGATGTGGAACTACGCGCAGAATTTTGCCATGAGCGACAATTCCTTCGGCACGACGTTCGGCCCCTCCACGCCCGGCGCCCTCAATCTGGTATCGGGCCAGACCCACGGAGCGACGGTGGTTTCGGGGAACGCGGCGGGCAACGTATCGGCGGGATCGGTGATCGGCGATCCCCGTCCGCCGGTGGCGCTGGACGATTGCACCATCGCCTCGAAGACGCAGATCTCGATGAGCGGAAAGAATGTCGGAGACCTGTTGAACGCCAAGGGCATTACCTGGGGCTGGTTCCAGGGAGGCTTCGCGCCGAGTTCGCGCAAGGCGGACGGCACGGCGGTCTGCGCCGCGACCCACAACAACATCTCGGGCGCCTCCGCGGGAACGGATTACATCCCGCATCACGAACCGTTCCAGTATTATGCGCAGACGGCCAACCCGCACCACCTGCCGGCGTCCTCCATCGCTGCCATCGGCACGACGGACCAGGCCAACCACCAGTACGATCTCAACGACTTCTTCACCGCGCTGAAGGCGGGCAAAATGCCGGCCGTGAGTTACCTCAAGGCGGCGGCATACCAGGACGGCCACGCCGGGTATTCCGATCCGTTGGACGAGCAGACCTTCCTGGTGAACACGATCAACACGATCATGCAATCGCCGTTCTGGAACTCGACCGCGATCGTCATCTCCTATGACGATTCCGACGGCTGGTACGACCACGTGATGGGACCGGTGGTCAACCAGTCGGGCACGGCGGACGACAACCTGAACGGACCGGGTGCTTGCGGCACCGGGCTGAATTCGACCTACCAGGGACGGTGCGGGTATGGTCCCCGCCTGCCGCTGATGGTGATCTCTCCGTACGCCAGGACGAACTACGTGGATCACAACGTCACGGATCAGTCCTCGATCCTGCGCTTCATCGAGGACAACTGGAACCTGGGGCGGATCGGCGATGCATCGACCGATGCGTACGCGGGGTCGCTGATGACGTTCTTCGATTTCGCTCACGACGGCGGCGGGAAGCGGTTGCTGCTGGATCCCGCCACGGGCAACCCCGTGGGCGGCGACGAACGCGAGACCGGCGACCGTTAGGCGCCGGGTAGGGATTGCCGCCGGGGTGACGCCGGCCCCGGCGGCGGCGCCTCCGGTTTGCCGCACGTTTTGGCGGCGACGCGGATGGCGAAATAGAGAAGGGCGCCGGTTCCCCCCAGAACGGCGGCGGTGGCGATGGTTCCGAGTGCTTGCATAGCAGCATGATGCGGCACTCAGGCGGCGGCAACAAGTGCGCGTGGTTCCGGGGGCCGCACGATGACTCCAGAACCGTACGTACTCCCGCCCGGATTGTCCCGATTCAGTTCTAGTCCTTTCCGTCTATTTGCCCAGCGCCTGGTCGATGGCCTTCTGTGCGAGAGGCATGATCAGGTCGTAGCCGGCGGTGTTGGGGTGCAGGCCGTCGAAGGTCAGGTCCTGTTTGAGCACACCCTTATCGTCCAGCATGGCGCTGTAGTAATCCAGGTACACGGCGTGGCGTTTGGCGGCGTAGTCCTTGATCCACTTGTTGAGTTCCACGATGGTTTCGTTGGGGCGCCGTCGGGTCTGGTTCTGGATGTAGTCGCAAACCGGCATGACACTGGACAGGACCACCTTGATGCCGTTGGCTTCGGCCAGGTCCACCATGCTGGCGAGGTTGTCCTCGATCATCTCCAGAGTGGAAGGCCCGGTATTGCCGGAGATATCGTTGGTGCCGGCCAGAATCACCACAGCTTTGGGCTGGAGCGCGATGACATCGGGGCGGAACCGGATCAGCATTTGCGGCGTGGTCTGTCCGCTAATGCCGCGGTTGATGTAGGGTTTGCCGGGGAAGAAGCGGCCGTAGCGGCGTCCCCATCCGTCGGTGATGGAATCGCCCATGAAGACCACACGCTCTTCGCCGGGGGCGGGCGGCGCCAGGCGCGCGTTCTCGTCGTGATAGCGCTTCAGGTTCGGCCAGTCCTGCAATGTGCGGGTGGCGCGGTCCAGGCTGGCCTTGAGCTTAACCGGGTCGAGCGGCGCTTCGGTGGCGGGAGGCTGCGCCTGCGCCAGCGCCAGGGACACGGCGAACAGGCCTGAGATAGTCAACTTGGGAAGCATGCACGATATTGTATCCGCGCGCGGCCGTGTTGCCACCTACTGGACGCTGAAGAGGACGCCGTTGGGCGGCGACGAGGCGCCCGCCACGTTGGCCACCAGGGGCTGATCGCCGCTGGAGGCTCCGTTCGGCACCGTGACGGCGATCTGGTAAAGGCCGAGCGCGCCCGGATTCAGGCCCGCGCCGACCACGGTCGCGGTGACGCCGCCGATGGTGATGGAGGGAGGCACTACCGAGTAGGCGATGGTGCTCGGGCCGAGCGCCTGCGCCGACGTCTGTCCCGCCGGCACCGAAGGCGAGACCGCGCCGAAGCCCGTGCCCCACAGGACTACGGTTTCGCCGCGCGCCGCCGGTTTAGAGTCGCCGATCAAGCCCGCCGGCGCCACCAGGGTTCCGTCCTGATGGGTCACGATGGCGTACACTCCGGATTGGAAGAACGCCGGCGCGTAATCGCTCACGGTCACGGTCACCGCGCTGCTCGTACCCGAGGCGTTGGTCACGGTCACATCCACCGGTCCCGTGTTCACATTCGGAGCCTGCACGTTGATCTGGGTGGGGCTGATGAAGTAGACGTAGGCCGGCGTGCCGCCGAAGGAGACGCTGACGCCGTCGAGCGAGGTCGGGGTGCCATCGACGAAATCGGCGCTGGTCCAGGTTCGCCGGGTGGTGCTCAGGCGCTGGCCTTCAATGGTGACCCAGGATCCGGCTTCGATGGCGGGCTGGAAGCTGGCGCCGTTGACCACGCTGGTGATGACGGGTCCATTGCTCACCGCGGCGGCGGGTTGCAGCGTGTAGGTGGCGGTGTAGATGTGGTCGCCGGGATCAGCCTGGCCGTTGCCGTTGGCGGCGTTGGCGGCGATGTAGACGGTCACCGCTCCGATATCGCTCGAAGGCGCGGTCCAATCGAAGCCGAAGGTGATGGAGCCGGTGGTGCCGGGGCGCGTGCCGGCCGAAGTCTGCTCGATGTACATCAGCGGGTAGGAACCGGAGCAGGTCCCGCTGGTGGTGAGGGTCGCGTTGTAGAAGTTGGTGGCGGAGCAGATCACCTGCGAGTAGGCGTCGGTGGCCTTGAGGCCGCCGGCGATGGTGGAAGTGCTGCCCGATTTGCGCACCGTGGCCTGATAACCCCAGCGGCGCGCGCTGCTATCGGAGATGGTGACGATCCAGTGCTGGACCTCACCCGGCGCGTAGACGTTGCCCTTGGGGAAGGCGATCTTCACACTGCCGCCCGACGTGGAAATTCCGCTGCCGTGACAGGCGGCGCAGGTGCCCAGTTCGTTGGGGACGCCGGAGAGGCCCGGATCCGGGCCGGTGGAGTACGCGTGGAGTGAGAGTGCGGCGGCCGCGGCAAGCAGAATCGCGCCCGGGAGGTTCTTGCTGAGTGCACGTGTCATGAATTGCTAAGCGGGATAGGGCACCCGGGATGCCAGCTCTCGCGCGCGGGTTTTCAACGGGTTAGGGGGAAAATGAAAAAAACGCGAGCGGCATTACGCCGCCCGCGTGAAGGGGATTGCAACCTGGTTGCCGCCGCCCGGTCAATCGATCGCGGGTCCGAAGTAACCCTGGGCGAGAGCGGGTTCCACTTCGAGGGCCTTGGTCCAGCAGGAGCGAGCTTCGTCGGCTTTGCCGTTGGATTCGAGAATGCGCCCGAGGTTGAGCAGCGCCTCGGGCATGTCGGGTTGTTGCGCCAGCGCGTCGCGGTAGAAACGGACCGCGCGGTCGGGCTGGCCCGCCTTTTCGTACATCAGGCCGGTGTTGTAAAGAATGGCGGGGGACCGTTCGCCGAGATCGATGAGGCGCACGTGGAATTCCAGCGCCGTATCGAAATCGTTGGATTGAATGGCGAGCGCGGCCAGGCCGCGCAGTGCGTCCATGCTCTTGGGATCGGCGTCGAGCATCTTCTCATACAGCCGCTCGGCGTGATCGCGCTCGCCCAGACCGGCGTAGGCGAGGGCCAGGTTGGCGTGGGCCTCGGGCCACGACGGCCGGTACTTCAGGCAACCTTCGAAGGATTCCGCGGCGCCGCGGAAGTCTTCGCGCTGCAGACGCAGGTAACCCAGGCGGAAGCGCGCCTCCTCCTCTTTCGGAGAGCGGTCCAGCACCTGGCGGTAATAGCGCTCGGCCTCGTCGAGGTGGCCGTTGTGCTCGAGCAGCAGGGCGATGTTCCAGATGGGGGCGAGCGATTCCGGGTTGGCCTTCATGGCCTTCTCGTAGGAGCTGCGGGCGGCGGCGATGTCGCCCACCTTTTCGCGGACGATGCCCAGGTTGGTGAGGGCCTCGCAGGATTCGGGCCGCAGCTTCAAGGCTTCCTCGTAGGCTTCGGCGGCCTGTTCGTAGCGCGACGCCTTCTGGTGAGCCAGTCCGAGGTTGAACCAGGCTTCGAAGTGGCCGGGCACGGCGCTCACCAGCAGCGTGCAGAACTTGGCGGTCAGCGCGTACTCGCCGGCGGCGCAGGCCCAGGCGGCCAGCCCTTCCAGTGCCACCGAACTCTCCGGTTTCAACTCCAGAAGGTGTTCGCTGAATTCGCGCACCATGTCGAAATCCTGTTTGCCCATGCCGATGAGCACCAGGTTGGCGAGGGATTCCTCGCTGTCGGGGTTTTTCTGAAGGATGCCCTGGTAGATCTCCGCCGCCTGGTCGAGATGGCCGAGCTGCTGCAGGGCCACAGCCTTGCCGAAGAGCGCGTCGCTATGATCGGCTTCCAGTTCGAGACAGCGCTCGAAGCTGAACAGGGCGCTCTTGGGATCCTCCTGCCTCAGGTGGCAGACGCCCAACCCGAGGTGGGAATCGACGTGCTTGTCTTCCAGGCTGCTGGCGCGGTGGAAGGCCTGGGCTGCGTCTTCCCAGGCACTGCCGCGCTCCAGACACACCCCGAGGTTGAACCATCCCATGGCGTATTGCGGCTTGATCTGAACCAGAGTGCGATACGCCTTGGCGGCCTCGTCGAACGCGCCGAGTTCGAAGTGAATGTGTCCCATGGCGCGATAGATTTCCGCCGAGGCCTCGTTGGCGGCAATCGCGCGCTGCAAATGGCGCAGCGCGTCCTCGCGCTTGCCGGCCAGGTGCAAGGTCACGGCACGCGCCAGGTGGCCCTGCGGTCCAGTTCCTTTGTCGTTCGCGTCGGTCTCTACGGTCCGCAAAGTCTGAACCTTCGCGGGCGTTCGCATGGCGATGGTGCTCATTGTATGCTTTGCTCCTTGCTGCCCGTTCCGGGCGAACAGACCCGCACCCAATAGAGGCGCGCCCGGTCGTCCGGTACGCTCATGAATCCGATGCCGCCCGTCGCAAGGCGGTCATCGACCCAGGTATCGATCGTCTTTCCATCGATGGCGATGGAAAATACCGGACCGGCCACGTTCATGCGCACGGTGAATGTGCGCCGCGGCTTGCCCGGCATCAGCATCGTGGAGGCGACGGCCGGCTCCGCGTTGCCGTCCCGCACCACGATGCGGCTGAATTCCAGCAGGTCGCCTTCGACTGCCGTGACGGTGCAGTGCAGATGCGTGTTGGCGCCGGTGGCGCGCACTACCCAGTTGACCGTCCGGGTGTCGATGCGAGTCAGGAATTCGAGGTCGTAATCGCTCAAATCGAGCGTGGGGAGATAGAGGGCCAGGCCACCGGGGCGCACGCCGGCCACGTCCACCTTCCAATCGGCGACGCCGCCCACCCAGTTATCCCATCCGGAATCGAAGTGCTCTTCGAAACGCACGGACTCCACCGGCGGCGCCAGTACGGGTTTGGGATCGAGGATCTCCGGCGGCGCGCTCACCGACGGCTCCGGCGGGGCATCGCCCGGATCCGTGGCGGCGGCCAGAACGTTGAAATAGGGCACGGTGGGCACGAGCACGTCTTCGCGCACGGCAAAGGGCGCCGCACCTTCCTGCGGACCGGCGTCCATGCGGCGAGCGCGCAGCGGCAGGTTGAACAGGTGCGCGCCGTTGCGCCGGCCGAAGCCCGCGCCTTTTTGCGTCACCGGCGTGCCGTGCCAGGCCGGCGCGGGCGTCTTCCACCGCACTTCTCCACCGCGGGCCTCGCTCGCGGGCATGTCGCGGAACACGCGCTGCGACGGCAATAGTCCCGGGCGCCCGGAAAGCGCTCCCGCCGTGGTGGCGCGCGGCGCCGCGGGCAGGGTCGCCGCAATCTCCGGCATGGACAAGGACAGGTCTCTTTCGCGCGCGGGGAAATCCTGCTCCATGCCCGAAGGAAGGCATGGACGTTCCAGTCGCGGCAGTGCCGCCACCGTCTTCGCCAGTTCGCGGCGCGCAGGCTGTTTGACCGCGGGGAGGCGGAAAGCAAGTCCGATGGAAACCCGCAGGTTGGCACCTTCCGCGGCCGCCAGGCGCAGTTCGCGGACTCCGGCGGAGGTGGCCATCAACTTTCGCCCGCCGCGCCGCAATCCGGCCGAAATCTCACCCAGGTGCGAGCGCACCGCGCCCGCGGGAAGCCGCGAATAGTCGCGCGCCTGCGACGGCACGTCCGAGCCCGATCCGTTCCACGCGCGTATTTCTCCGCGTCCCAACGCTTCGCGCCCGCCGGCGCGGTTCAAGCGCAATCGCGGAGGTACGCTCTTTCCGGGCACCAGCGGGATGCCGCCGCCGTGGGTGCGAGGTTGCTGCCGCTTTCCCGCTACCGGGACCGGTTCCTGTGGCACGCACGCGCCCCTGGAAACCGCGATGCGCGGTTTCGCCGTGCCCGGCCGCAGCGCGGGCAGGCTGGGCTCGGAACTCACTGCCTGGGGCAATAGGTTGGCGAATTCGTGACGCTCGATGGCACCGGAGCGGATCAGGGATGCGGTAGGGATCTGGCGCGGACTCTCGCGCCGGCGCATCAAGCTGGCAACCTTATTCACTTCGACCAGGCGGTCCATTCCCGCCCGCAGCCGGAACTGGTTGCGGTGCTCCTTGGAGCAGAAGTCGCCGTCGCCGCCTACGCGGAGCCGGCTCAGCGGCTTTCCACAAAGCTGGCAGTTGCGCGCGTTCATCGTGGGTAATTATAGGGTAGGGCTTCTCAGAATTACTAGGATAAAAGGGGTCAATAGCCGGCCATTAACGAACGTCATCTCAGTACTATCTGATTTGCTATCAAAGGATAGTAGTCGATTACCCGAATTGGATATTTCTTTTTAATTGACTCAAAACAGGGCGTGAAAAATCTGAAAATCGGCTTAGAATTTACCCTGAACGGTTTCGTCGGGTTGGTTCTGTGCGTCATGTGGTACGGCGCGGTCAACGTTGCCGGCAACCGTTGGAGGCTTATCACGATGAACGAGTCGACGGCGCGTGCGGATCGCTTCGATCTGCAGACTTCCACATCGTCTTTTTTCCTGTGGGAAGTGCCCCAGAAGCCGGTCGCGGTCCGCATTCCCTATCCGCTGATCGATCGCCTCGAGCGGGAGGCGGTCGAGAGCTTTCGCTCCGTGACCTCGCGCGGCAGCGAGGTGGGAGGCTTACTGCTCGGTGAAGTCACGCCGGGCAACCCGACGGTGGTGTCCGTGGCCGAATACCAGTTGATCGACTGCGATTACGCACGCGGTCCGCTCTACCGGTTGAGCGACGGGGACCTGCAGCGGTTCCAGCAGGCGATCCAGCAGCGCGGATCCTCCGGCGCCGGCATCGCGGGCTTCTTCCGCACCCACACGCGGAAAGGCATCACGCTCGACCCCGACGATCTGACGGTACTGGATGCGCTGTTCCGCGAACCGCACCACATCGCGCTGCTGATCCGCCCCTTCGCCACCAAGGCGAGCACGGCGGGGATCTTCCTCCGTGAAGGCGGCGCGTTCTCGTGCGAAGCCAGTTGCCTGGAGTTCCCGTTCCGCGTGCCGCCGGCGGAGGCCAAGAGCCCCGCGCCGGGCCAGGAAGCGAAGGCTCCCGCGGCGCCCGTACCCGCGCCTCCGCCGGCGCGACCCGCTGCGCGCGCGCAGATTGTGCCCATCGCTTCACGGCGCGAAATCAGCCTGCTCGGCGGCACCGTCGAGGAAAAACCAGTCGAGGCGTCTCCCTCCAGGCCGGAAGTCCACCCGGAACCCAAGCCGGAGGCCAAGGTCGAAGCCCGGCCCGAGGCCAAGGCCGAACCGAAGGTGGAAACCCGGACGGAAACCAAGCCGGAAGCCAAAGTCGAGCCCAAGCCGGAACCGAAGTCCGCCCCCAAGGTGGAAGCCAAGGCCGAAACGAAGTCCGCCCCCAAGGTGGAGCCCACCCCCAAGACGGAGCCGAAGACCGAAACGAAGGCCGTGGTGGTCCCCGCTGTGCGCGAGGTCGAAGTCTCGCCCAAGGAAAAAGAGGCCGTCGCGATCCCGCCGGTGAGTCTCGAAGAGCCGGCCGCGAGTTCGGGCAAGACTTTGAAACTCGTCCTCGCCGCGCTGGCCGCGACGCTGCTCTTCGTCGTACTGTTCGTTTACCCCGGCCTGATGCGCACTTCGAGTAAGGCGCCGGCCGCCGCGCAGTCGGATTCCTCGCCGCTGCAATTGCGCGTGGAACGTACCAACGGCGCACTGCTGCTCACCTGGAACCGCGATTCCGATGCCGTGCGCAGCGCCACCAAGGCGGTGCTGACGATCAACGACGGTCCGCAACACGAGAACGTGGACATGGACCTGGCCCAACTGCGCAACGGCAGCATCGTGTACTCTCCGCAGACCTCCGACATCAGCTTCCAGATGGAAGTCACCGGCAAAGACGCGGCCAAGACCACCAGCGAAAGCGTTCGTGTGCTGCGCACGCGGCCTTCGCCGCTGGAGGAGCAGAACGCCGCGCAAGCCGCGGCGGCAGGGAAGCCGGCCGTGCCTCCGACGGGCGCGGCGTCGGTTCCGGGCGCGCCGAATAGCACCACGCCGAACGCCACCGCCGCCACCGCCAACCCGGCGAATCCCGCGGCTCCGGCGCCCGAGACCGAAACCCCGGCGGAACCCGAGTCCAAGCCGGTAGCGGCGAGCCGTCCCTTCAGCGCCCCCTCGCTGAGCGCCCGCCTGCGTCCGACGCTATCCAGCGATCTGCCCGATGCGCCCGCCGTCGCCGGCGGCGCCGCGATTCCGCGCGTGAACCTCAACAGCGTGGCGGCCACGCCTTCGGCTCCGATCGCCGCTCCCGCGCCGCCCTCCGCGGCGGCTTCCCCGGCGACCCCCAAGTCGGGCGGAAAGATCCAGCAGGCCGTGCTGATCTCCAAGAAAGACCCCGAATATCCCAAACTGGCCCGGCAGACCGGGGCGCGCGGCACCGTCAGGCTTAGCGCCACGATCGGCAAGGATGGCCACGTGAAGGCTGTGCGCGTACTCTCCGGACACCCGATGCTGCAGAGCGCGGCGGTGGACGCCGTGAAGCAGTGGGTCTACCGGCCGACGCTGCTCAACGGCCAGCCGGTCGAGACCGATACGGAGATCGTGCTGAACTTCGTCGGCGACCGGTAACCGGCTCCGGCGTCGCTACACTATCGCGAGGCCGGGGGAACGACCCGGTTCATGCGCGCGTAGACCACCATCTGGCCGTAGTGATCCATGGTGTGGGAGATGGCGAGGATGCAGAGTTCTCCCCGAGCCATGTCGGGCGCGCCTTTGAAGGGCGGCTTGACCGGTTCGCCCTGGTTCTTCTCGGTCAGCGAGTTCACGGCCTTGTGCGCGTAAGCGAAGGCGTCCTCGAGAAACTTCACCACCTGCGCCTTGGTGGCGACGCTGTCCGGGCCGTTCTCGCCCTGGCCGAGATCCACCGGCGGCTTCTGCCGCATCGCCGCGGCCGACACCATATACAAAACGGAGGCTACATGCTTGGCCTGTTGCGCGAACGTGCGCACGTTGGTGAACGCGCCGTCGTTGGGGGCGAAGCCGAAGGCCGAATCCGGCATGGCCTGGACCAGCGGCACGATTTCGTGTTCGGCGCTGCTCAACTGCGAATCGTAAACGTGCGCCACGGTGGCATCGGCCGCTAACGCGGCGGAGGCGGACAGCAAGGCCACGGCGAGTGTGAGACGAAATCCCTTCAAGAGCATCCTCCTGGTGCGGTGTCGCCCAGTATACCGCGAACCTTCCGCCTGCCTCGCGGTACAGTGGAGGATGCATGGAGGTAGCCTCCCGCAGCGGGGAAGCCCAGCGCGTCGTCGCGGCTCCCACCGGGCGCCTGGTCGTATCGCCGATTCCCGATCCTGAATGCGCGCTGGAACTTTCCCTGGTGATCCCGACCCTCAACGAGGGCGAGAATATCCGTGCGTTCCTGGACGCCGTGCGGCGCAACCTGGACGCCGCGCAGCCCGGCGGCTACGAAGTCATCGTGGTGGACGACGACAGCGCCGACCGCACCTGGGAAATCGCCGCCGCGATGATGCCGGCGTTTCCGGAACTGCGCGTGGTGCGGCGCCAGAACGAAGCCGGACTGGCAGTGGCGGTGATCCGCGGATGGCAGGTGGCCCGCGGACGGCTGCTCGGCACTATCAACGCGGATTTCCAGCATCCGCCCGAAGTGCTGCCGCGCCTCGTCGAACGCGCCCCGGGCGCCGACCTGGTGGTGGCCACCCGTCATGCCGACGGCGGCGGACTGGGCGATTGGGGCTGGCTGCGCCGCGCCGCGTCCTGGGGCGCCACGCAGATTTCGCGCTGGCTCCTGCCCGAGGTTTTCACGCGGGTGAGCGATCCGATGAGCGGCTGCTACCTGGTGCGGCGTGCCGCCATCGAAGGCGTGGAACTGCGTCCCCTGGGATATAAGAGCCTGATGGAGATTCTGGTGCGCGGGCGCGTCGGCGAAATTCACGAATGCGGCTACGAGATGCGGCGGCGGGTCCACGGCGAAAGCAAAGTGCGCGCGCTGCATCCGGTTCAGTACGTGCGCCATGTGTTCCGCCTGCGCGCTGCCCGGGGGCGGGAGCGTTCTTGAGCCGCTTGACGCGCGTAAGACCGGCGATGCTCTGCCTGGTGCTGGTGCTCGCGGGCGCGGCGCGCATCGTGTCCACTTACCGGGGGATCGCGCAGACCTCCGACGAAACGCCTAACATCGCGTGCGGGATGCAGTACCTGGACCTCGGCCGCTACGATTACGGCGCCTTCCATCCGCCGCTGGCGCGGCTGGCCATCGCGTTCGGTCCGTACCTGTACGGCGCGCGCTCGCAACATAAACCGGACCGCTGGCAGGAGGGCAACGCGGTGCTCGACAGCACGCCGCGTCCGGCGAAGGCGCTGGCGCTGGCGCGCCTCGGCATCCTGCCCTTTTTCCTGCTGGCGAGCGCGGTGGTCTGGCTGTGGGGACGGCGGCTGGTGGGCGAATGGGGCGCAGTGGCCGCGGTGTTCCTCTTCACGAACACGCCGGCGGTGCTGGCGCACGCGGGGCTGGCCACCATGGATATGGCGGTGGGCGCCGGCGTGTGCACCGCGCTCTACACGTTCACGCGCTGGCTGGAGGAGCCCACGCTCAAGCGCAGCGTGCTGTTCGGCGCGGGCCTCGCGCTGGCGCTGCTCACCAAGTTCTCGAGCATTCTGCTGCTGCCGGTGTGCTGCGCCGCGCTGGTGGTGCTGTACCGCCCCGGGTGGCGCGGCCGCAACTGGGCGTGGATCGCGGTCGCGTTTGTGCTGGTGTGGGGCGCCTACCGGTTCTCGTTCGGCCCGATGTCGGAGCACGTCGCGCGCGATGCCGCCGAACAGGGCGGATTGTGGGCGCGCATCCCACAAGGGTTGCTGCACGTGGTGGAGAGCACGCCGGTGCCCGCGCCGCGCATCCTTGACGGGCTGTGGCAGGTGCACAACCACATAGAAGGCGGGCACACGGCCTACCTGCTGGGACACAACAGCTTCCACGGCTGGTGGTACTTCTTCCCGGTGGCGCTGGCGGTGAAACTGCCGCTCGGACTGCTGCTGCTGACCTGCGCCGGAGCGTTCTCGCGCAAGGTGCGGGTACCGGCGGTGCTGTGCGCGGCCATGGTGCTGGTGAACCTGCCTACCAGTTTGAACATCGGGGTGCGCTACATGCTGCCGCTGTTCCCCCTGCTGGCGCTGGTGGCGGCGGGCGGCGTAGTCTGGCTGTGGGAGCGGCAGCGCATGGCCGCGGCGGCGCTGCTGGTGTGGATCGCGGTGTCGGCGGCGCTGGCGCATCCCGACTACATCGCCTACTTCAACGAACTCGCCGGCTCGCATCCCGAGCGCATCCTGGTGGATTCGGACCTGGACTGGGGACAGGACATGCGCCGGCTCGCCGCCGAACTCAATCGCCGCCACGTCGCCTACCTCCACATGGCCTGCATGTACACCGGCGACGACACGCGCCTCGGCCTGCCCGCGTGGGACGGGCTGGAGCCGTACCGGCCCGTGAAGGGCTGGGTCGCGGTGAGCTACACGATGCTGAAGAACTACGCCTGGATGGTGGCGCGGCAGCAGGGGCGCAGCGACCTCGCCTTCGCGTGGCTGGACGGCTACCAACCGGTGGGCAGGGTGGGGAGGTCGATCCTGCTGTACTACATCCCATGACGGATTTTCGAACCCGATGGCCGCGCCGTTCGTAATAAGGTCATGCGCACGGAACTCCGCTACGCCCTTCGTTCGCTGGCACGGGACCGGGGATTCGCCCTCACGGTCATACTTTCGCTGGCGTTGGGCATCGGCGCCAATACCGCCATCTTCTCGCTCATCGACGGCGTTCTGCTGCGCCCGCCGGACTACCGCGAACCCGAGCGGCTGGTCACCATCAACCAGATCATTCCCAAATTCGCCAAAAACTATCCGGCGCTGCCCACCAACATCGCGATCTTCAAGTTCTGGCAGCAGAAGCTGACCACGGTCGAGAGCGTGGCCATCGCGCAGCCCTCCTCCTTCAATCTCACCGGCGTCGGACAGCCGGAGCAGTTGCGCGGCGTCAGGGTATCCGCCGGATGGTTGCGTACATTCGGCGTCGCGCCCATGATCGGGCGCGATTTCACCACCGGGGAGGAACAGCAGGGGCACGACCAGGTGGTGCTGATCGGCGAATCGCTGTGGCGCCGCCGGTTCCACGGCGACCCCGCGATCGCCGGACGCAAGATCCTGCTGGACGGGAAGCCGTACGACGTCGCCGGAGTGGTCCCGGGGTCCTACATTTTCCCGGTCACCGAGGGGCTGACCTCGCGGCGGAGCGACAAGCCCATCGAGATCTACCGCACGATCGGCTACGAGCCGGACGACCTGAAGGTCCGGCTCAACGAGCTGAATTACTGGACCGTCGCGCGCCTCAAGCCGGGCGTGACGCCGGCCCGCGCGCAGTCGGAACTGAACGTGGTGGAGGCCGACGTGGATCGCCAGATCGAAGGCCACTTCGAGATTCATGCCGCCATCGGCTCGCTCATGGACGGCATGGTCGGGAGCGCGCGCCAGGGACTGATCCTGGTGATGGCGGCGGTGGGCGCGGTGCTGCTGGTGCTGGTGGTGAACCTGGCCAACCTCTCGCTGGCGCGCGCCGCCGGACGCGCGCGCGATGCCGCCATCCGCACCGCGCTCGGGGCGGGGCAGGGACGGCTGGCGCGGCAGTCGCTGCTCGAAAGCCTGCTGCTGGCGGCGACCGGCGGAGTGCTGGGGGTGTTGCTCGCGTGGTGGGGCGTGAACGCGCTGGTGGCCGAGGCTCCGGTGGATCTGCCGCGGCTCAGCGAAGTCCACATGGATTGGCGCGTGCTGTTGTTCGCACTCGCCGTCTCGGTGGCGGCGGGCGCATTCTTCGGCGTGCTGCCCGCGCTGCACAGCGCGCGCACGGCACCCATCGAAGCGCTCAAATCGGGCAGCCGCAGTAACACCGAAAGCCGCGGCGGACTGCGCCTGCGCAATCTGCTGGTGGCGCTCGAAGTCGGGCTGAGCGCCGCGCTGCTGGTGACCGCGGGACTGCTGATCGCCAGTTTCACGCGGGTGATGAACGTAGACCGCGGCTTCCAGGTGGATCGCCTGCTGGCGGTGGATGTGTCGCTGCTGGAGAGCAAGTACAAGGAACCGGAGCAGCGCACAGAGTTCTTCGACCGCCTGCTGCCCGCCATCGCCGCGCTGCCGGGCGTGCAGTCGGCGTCGATGACCTCCACGCTGCCCCTGACCGGCGAGGACTGGATCGACCTGGTGGGGCGCGAGAACGAAACGCGTCCGCCGACCGAATTGCCGGCGAGCAACGTACGCTTCATCAGCCCCGGATACTTCAGCACCCTGGGAATCGCGCTGCGCGATGGCCGCCCGTTCGAGGATCGCGACCGCAAAGCGAAAGTGGTGATCATCTCGGCGAGCCTGGCCAAACGCCTGTGGGGCGACCTCAACCCTCTCGGACGCCGCCTGAAGGACAACGACACCCTGATGGAGGTGGTCGGAGTGACCCCCGACCTGCGCAGCACCAGCCTGGATCACGAACCGGTGAACATGCTCTACCTGCCTTACTGGCAGCGTCCGCGGCTGGGCGCATCGATCGTGATCCGCACCGCGATGGATCCGCGACAGGTAGCCAACGCCGCGCGCTCCGTGGTGTGGGGGATCGATGGCGAAACCACTATCCCGCGGGTGCGCACGTTGCGGGAAGTGATGGATCAATCGGTGGGACAGCGGCGCTTCCAGATGCTGCTGGTGGGGCTGTTCGCGCTGGCGGCGATGGGGCTGGCGGGCATCGGCACCTACGGGGTGCTGGCCTTCGCGGTGGCGCGGCGGACCAGCGAGATGGGGATCCGCATGGCGCTGGGCGCGGCGCAGCACGAATTGCTCGGGATGGTCCTGGGGCAGGGGATGCGGCCGGTACTGGCGGGGCTGCTCGCCGGCTCCGTGGGAGCAGGGGTGGTTGGACGATATTTACAAAACCTGTTATATCAGGTTAGTCCGTACGATCCGGCGGCCTTCGCCGCCGCCGCCGGGGTGCTGTTGGCGGTGTCCGTGGCGGCGTGCCTGATCCCGGCGTACCGGGCCACCCGGGTGGATCCGCTGGAGTCCCTGCGCTTCGAATGAAGGGCAGGCAAGCCAGTTGGAATCTGTCGCTTAGCGGTTCGTTGTGGAAGATCCGAACACTCCGGCGGAGGCGTGTTAGAATTGCGGTTGTCGCTATCAAAGGAGAGTCCGGTGTCCTCTTTTCTGCAGAACCAATTCGAAAAAAACGTCATCACCACCAACGTCGATTACGTGTTCAATTGGGCACGGCAGTCGTCGCTGTGGCCCCTGACCTTCGGATTGGCCTGCTGCGCCATTGAGATGATCGCATCCAGCACGTCGCGCTTCGATATCGCCCGATTCGGCGCCGAGGTCTTTCGTCCCAGTCCGCGGCAGAGCGATCTGATGATCGTCGCCGGCACGGTCACGCTCAAGATGGCGCCGGTGCTCAAGCGCATCTGGGACCAGATGCCGGATCCGAAGTGGTGCATCTCGATGGGCGCGTGCTCGAGCGTCGGCGGACCCTTCAACACGTACGCCGTGCTGCAGGGCGTGGACAAGATCGTCCCGGTGGATGTCTACGTCACGGGATGCCCGCCGCGACCGGAGAACCTTTTCTACGGCCTGCTCAAACTGCAGGAGAAGATCGACCAGATGACCACGCTGGTCAAACGCCCCACCGATGTGCGGTTGGACGAAAGCATGCTCGCGAATTTTAAAGAGCAGGTCCGCATCGCGCAGATCAACCACCCGGTCTAACGCGTGTTCTATCGGGATCCCGGCCACACCTATCACGTCGCCGAGTGGGATGCCTTCCCGTGGCTCCTGCACGGCTTCGGCACGCGCCACTGCGATCTTCCGGAGCGCTTCGCGCACCTGGCCACCGTGAAGCAGATCCATTCGGCGGAGTGCGTGGCGGCGGAGGGACGGCGCGGCGTGCTCGGGGAAGGCGATGCGCTGGTGGAGAACGCGCCCGGTAGCGTGATCGCGGTGAAGACGGCGGACTGCGTGCCGATTCTGCTGGTGGACGAGCGGCGGCGCGCGGTGGCCGCGGTGCACGCCGGATGGCGCGGCACGGCGGCGCGCATCGTGGAGCATGCGGTGGAGAAGATGCACCGGACGTTCGGCACCGAACCGGGCGACCTGCACGCGGCCATCGGGCCGGCCATCGGCGCCTGCTGCTACGAGGTGGGGCCCGAAGTGCGCGAGCAGTTCGGAGGGCAGGGAAGAGGGCGGCTCGACCTCACCGCGCACAACGCTCTGCAACTGGAAAACTGCGGAGTAACGCGTTCGCGCATCCACGCGTCGAATTTGTGCACCATGTGTGGCGGCGAGGAGTTTCATTCCTTCCGGCGGGATCGAGAAGCCGCCGGGAGAATGTACAGCTACGTTGGTGTAAAGTGAAGCGGTAGATTAGGAATTGAGGCGAGCACATGTTCTCGTGGATATGCCCGCAGTGCGGGCGTGAAGTTCCCCCATCGTATACCGAGTGTCCGGACTGCGCGGAGCGGGCCAAGCAGGCGGTACCGGCACAGCCTCCAGCCGTACAACCGCCACCGCCCCAACCCGCGCAGCCGGCTTATCCGCCGCCGCCCCCGGCGTATCAGCCGCCTCCGCCGCCACAGGCGATGCCGCCGCAGGCGCCTCCGCAGCCCCCTCAGGCGCCTCCGCAGCAGCAGTATTATGCTCCGCCTCCGCAGCAGCAGTATTACGCACCGCCACCTCCGGCAGGGGGCGGCCAGCAGCAGCAGTATTACGCACCGCCGCCACCGCAATATGCGCCGCCGCAGCAGCAATACTATGCTCCGCCGCCGCCCCCTCCTCCGGCTCCGGCCTACGTGGAGCCCGAGCGGCACGGCATGAACCTGCCGGTCTGGCTGATGACGATCCTGTTCGCGCTGGCGATCGGCGGCGCGGTGGGCGGCATCTACTGGCTGATGTCGCGCGGTTCCTCGGGCGCCAATTCGCCGAGCGCTACCGTGGAGAGCCCGGCGGCCAAGCCCGGCGCGCAGACGCATCCGCTGCAAAAGTTCATCGAGATCACCGGCGTCCGCTTCGTGCCCGATCCGAGAAAGAAGGACGGCACGCTGGTCAAGTTCCTCATCGTGAACCACTCCGATTCGGACATCTCCGGACTGGCGGGCAACGTGACCGTCTGGGGACGGACCCAGAAATCGGAAGAGGACGCGCAGGGAACGTTCTCGTTTTCCACCAGCCTGGGGCCGAACGAGTACAAGGAACTCTCCGAGCCGTTCAACACCAAGCTGAAGATCTACGAACTGCCCGACTGGCAGAACGTCACTACAGACGTTCAGATCACCGCGCCGCCGGCCTAACGCCGCCGATCAGCCGTGCGAGGGCCTGTTCGGCCGCCGGATCCGGTTCGCGCGCCAGTTGCAGGTAGCGGGCCAGCCAGCGGCGCGCGCGTTCTGTGTCGCCGATCTTGAGGAAGACGTCGCCCAGCGAGCGGGCGCAGCGCGGATACTCGGGTTCGTTCTCCAGGTGCAGGCTGCACTCGGTCTCCATGTGGCTGAGGACGTCGAGCGAATTGAGCGGCGTCACGCCGGGGGGCGGGGTACGCATGAAGACCACCGCCTGGGGGTCGTTGTAGACCAGCTTCCAGGTTTTCTGCGAGGGGTCGGCCAGCGCCGGGGCGAGCACGTACACGGCTCCGCTGGACGGCTCGAAGGTGTTCATCACGATGACCTCGACGCCGTAACGGTCGAGCAGTTGCTCGCCGCCGGGCAGCCCGTCGTTATCGTCGTGGTTGTAGAGGATGCGGGCGTAATCCTGGAACAGGGCGTCGCTGAGGGCGCGCCCGTCGATGAAGACGCGCTCGCGCGGAGCGAGCCGCCAGATCAGGTAGCCGCCGTGCTCGTAGGTGTTGAACAGGGGCGCGGTGACGCGGTGGGCGGCCAGAAAATCGGCGGCGCCCTTGGGATACTTCCACTCGCCGGCGCGGAACTGGAAGTATCCGCCGGAGGCAGCCAACGCGATGACGCCGGCGGTGAGCGCCGCGGGAGCGAGGGTCCGCGCCAGAGCGGGCAGGGGACGGCGCCACGGCCAGGCGCCCGCGATGCAGGGCGGCGCGACGAGGCCGAGGAAGGCGGTATTGCGCTGCGCGGCGACCGCCGCCGCGCCGAAAGCGGCGAGCAGCAGCCAATCCGCCGGCCGCACCTTGCGGCGGTTGAGCGCCATGAGGAGGGCGGCGGCGAAGAGCAGCACGGAAAACGGGGCAGGCGGCCACAGCGAAGGACGCGACCATTCGAGCAGGCGCCCCTGCATGAAGCTGCCACGGTATTCGACCAGGGTGCGGAAGATGCCGAGGCCGTTGGGATTGACGGCGGCGACTGCGACGCAGGCGGCCGCGGCCAGCCACAGGGTGGTGTCGCGGCGGCGGAACCAGAGGCTCTCCGCGCAATAGGCGCCGAGTACCGCGAAGCCCATCACGTAGCCGCCGTGCGCATTGGCCCAGGCCAGAAAGAGCGCGGGCAGCGCCCAGAGCAGGCGGCGGTACTCTATAGCGGCCAGCGTCAGGGCGAGAAAGAGAAAGGTCACCAGGAACGGACGGTCGAGCGCGAACGGCGCCAGCACCGCTCCCGCCGCCAGGGCGCCGGCGACCCCGAGATAGAAACTGCCGGCGCGGCGCGCGCAGATCAGGCCGGTAAGCGCGCAGACGGCGAGCAGCAGGAGGGCACGGGCGGCGGCCAGCCCGGCGAATCCGCCCAGGCGCCACACGCCGTACATCGCCAGTTGCGCCAGCCATTCGTGGGTGAGGTTGAAGCGGCGGGTGAACGCCTCGGCCGGATGCGCGGCGGCGACCCGCGCGGTGGTCCAGGCGAAGGGATCCGGTACGGGCAGGGCGTGATGTTGCGCGATGTACTGCCCGGTGCGCAGGTGCCACCAGAAATCGGAATCGGCAATGGGCGGCGAAAAGAGTCCGGCGAGGAGCAGCGCTGCCAGCGCCGCGACCACGGGACGCAGCCACACGGGATCGGTGGAAGGTGCCACCGCTTCGCGCGCCGGGGCCTTGATCTCACGCTTACCAGGCAAGCTCGTATTCTCGCAGAACGCGCGATCCGGCAGCGGCCGGCAATTCGCTGTAGTACACGGGTCCGGACGCGGTCAGCGGAAAGGATTGCCGGACCAGCTCATAAAATTCGGTGCGCGGGTTGAGCAGCCAGATCACTCGGGCACCGGCGGGGAGCGTGACGCGCAGGGGCGCGGGTCCCTGCTGCCGGGCGAGCAGGCCGGCGCCCTGCCACAGGTCGGCTACCGGATTGCCGCCGCGGATCATTTTGTGATCCAGCACGAACACCTTCACGCCAGGAAGGTAGTAGCCGACCTTGCGCCAGGCCACCAGGCCGTGCTCCCACACGACGATGCTGCCGGGGCGTTCGGCGGCCAGGCGGCGGGTCTCGCGCAGGGAGTGGTCGTCCACGGCCAGCGTATCCTTGACCTGGTCCAGGGAGCAGAGCGCGAAGCCGGAGTTCAGGTCGGCCCAGGCCTGGCCGGCGGCGGCCGCGATGCCGCCGGACGCGGAGCCGCGGTAATACCAGCCGTGGTGGGTGAAATAGATCGCGTTGGTGTAGAGCACGGGGGCCAGCAGCCAGAGTGCGGCCTCCCATCGCGGCAGCACGCCGGGATTCCGCACCGGCGCGAAGTGGAACGCGGCTCCCGCGGCCGCCGCCGTAAGCGCGAGACCCAGCAGAGGGCCGGTATCGTTCAGGTGGGCGCGTCCGAGAATCCAGGCGGCAACCAGCATGGGCAGCAGCAGGTAGCGCGCGACTTGGGATTCGATGCGGCCGAGCGCGCGCTCGATCAGGAAGCCGCTGAAGAGCGCGACCACGACCACCATGATTAGGGTCTGGCCGGGATCCTCCACGTGGACGTTGAGCGCGAAGGCGAAGGCGGGCAGCAGCCACAGCCCGAGGAAGGCCCAGCGCTGGCGGCCGACACCCCAGCCCTCGCCGCGGCGCCAGGCCACAACGGCCGCGAGGACGAGTCCGAGCAGGATGGCGAAGATCCAGGCGACGAGCCGGAAGAAGGTGCGCATCCAGACTCCTCCGGCGGCGCCGAAGAGGCCGGAACTGACGCTGGCCTGATCGGAGATGTAGTCCAGGTTGGCGCGGATGAAGCTGAGCGGTCCGCCGGAAGCCAGCATTGCGGGAAGGAGCCAGGTGAGCACGGTCAGGGCCATCCAGAGCAGGGCGCGCAGTCGCCGGGGCCATCCCACTTTGGCGCGCAAAGCGCTCACCGCCCACAGGGGGAAGAGCAGCACGCCGGTCTCCGGGCGGATACCGGCGCCGATGGCCAGGGCGATTGCGCCGGGCGTGACCCAGGCGCCATCCCCGCACCACGCTTTCCAGCAGCAGGCGGCGACGCCGAGGGAGACGATGGCCAGTTGCACGCGCAGGGCGGAAGTGATTCCGGCATGCCAGAAAGTCGGCGCCAGCCAGAGCACGAGCGCGCCCCAGAAACCGGAATCGCCTCCGAAAATCAGGTTGCCGCAGTAGACCGCCGCGAGCAGCGCCACGATGCTGCCGAGCAGCGCGAGCACCAGGAGGATACTTTCGGCGCGCTTAAAATGCAACCAATGCAGAATCCGCATCTCCAGGACAAACAGGGGATATCCCGGCGGCTGCGGCTGGCTGATGCGGATGTCATAGTGGCCGATCGAGTAAGCCAGGTTGACGTCATCGAACGTGAAGAGTTGACCGGGCGCCAGCGGAAGGCGGGTTGCCAGGACGAGTAACCCGAAGAGCGTCAATAACAACCACGGGTTGCGGGCGATTCGCACGCACCCATCATAATCCAGGCCGTGTCTTCTCTTACAAATGGTTCACTGGCCGAAAGATAGCAGGCAGGGCCGGGGGCCGTTGAACTACGATGGTCTTGGTCGTTAAAGCGCAAAGAGACACTCGATAGCGGTCGCCCTCTCCTCGGTAACATCCCTCCTATAAAAGGTCGACCGCTTTTTTTCTGCCTTCAATCCAGCGGAACCGCCCGTTCGAACACCACATCCACTGTGCTGCCCTGGCGCAGTTCGACTTCGCGTCCGCGGGTGAGCAGCACGGTAGCGAGTCCCACGGCGCCGCCGGCGCCGGCACCGATTCCGGCTCCCTTCCAACTGCGATCCGCCATGCCGCCTATGGCCGCGCCGATGCCGCCGGTGGTGGCGATGCGCGCGGCGTCGGCGCCCTTGGAGGCGCCTTCCTTGACCTCGCCCTCCTTGCCGGCCACCTTCTGCTCACCTTCGCCCGCGTCCACGGCGGCAAGCGTGGGGCTCAGCCGCAGGGTCTTCCCGGAAGCCAGCGTCAGGGTATCGATGCGGATGGAGAGTTCGGCGCGCCCCTTGACGCGTCCGCTGCGCACGGAGCGTGTGACCACGCCCTGCACGTAACTGTCGGCGGGCACGAGGATGGCGCCGGCGGAGGTAATCGGGGTGGCGGTCCGGAAATAGACGAAATCGCCTTCATGCGCGGTGCGGGTGGTGATGGAATTGACCAGGCGCAGCAGCACGTGGGAGCCGCGGGGAATCTCGGCGGCGCGGAGAGAAAACGCCGCAAGCGCGAAGACAAAGGCGAGACGCATGGGCTACTCCTTCGACTTCATGCTCGCACGGCGGAGCCTATTGCGGGGCGGGGAGTTTGTTCAGATTGTCGCGCGCTTCACGGAGCGAAGGGTCGAAGTAGAGGGCGCGGACGAAATCGGCGCGCGCGGCTTCGGTCTGACCGAGCGCGGCGAGCGCGACACCGCGGTCGTTCATGTAGCGGGCGTTGGAGGGATCGAGAGCGAGGGCGCGGCCGAACTCTTCGAGCGCGGCATCGGCCTGACCTTCGGAGAGCAGCGTCTTGCCGATCTCGGCGGCGATGACGGGATCGTTGGGCGCGTCCAGGCGCGCGCGGTTGAGCAGTTCCAGCGCCTCGGCCGCGGGCAGCGCGCGCGCCAACTGAATCTTGGGCCGGACCTTGCCCGGAGCGCGCTCCATGGCTTCGCGCCAGAGCGCGCGGTCGCTCTGCCACACGATGGTCCGCTCAAGGGAAACGCCGGCCAGCATGACGCCGAGTACGGCCAGCACGGGCGCCGGGCGGACGTGTTCGAGGGCCAGTCCGGCGGCAGCGGCGAAGGCGAACATCGGCAGGTACATGCGGCGGTCCACGGCCAGGTCCGCGGCCGGGAAGATGGAGGAACTCGGCAGCAGCAGGAGCATGCCGCCAGCGATCCAGGTGGCGATGCCGCGCGGGGCGTAGAGCATGACCAGGACGAGGGCGCCGAGCACGATGACCCACGCGCCGAGGGAGGGCCAGAGCGCGGTGGAAACCCGCGGATCCACGGAGAAGCCATAGGGGAAGAGGAGCAGTTGCAGGTAACGCAGCAGCGAGCCGCCCTGCACGAGGAGATACTGAAGCGGCGAGATGCCGGCCTGCAAGCCGGCGGGCGCGCCGGGCGTGACCATGGTGGCCCAGACCACGCGTGCCCCGGCGCACAGCGAGAGCGCCAGCATGGCCGCGACCGGCAACCAGCGGCGGCGGGCCCGGGGTGCGGATTCGCGCCAATCCAGCCAGGCCAGCAAAAGCGGGAAGGCGGCCACTTCCTCCTTGGCCAGCAGCGCCAGCAGGAACCAGAGCACGGCGAGCCAGGGGCGGCCTTCGATCCAGTACCACAGGGCGGCCAGGCAGAGCAGGGAAGCCAGCACGATGCCGCGGGCCCAGACGTAATTCACGGCTTCGGCCTGAATCGGATGGATGGCGAAGACGGCGGCGCCGATGAACGCGGCGCGCGGGGTCACGAGGCGGCGGAGGCATTCGTAGGCCAGCGCCACCGCCGCCAGATGGAAGACGAGGTTGAAGAGGTGGTAGCCAAGCGCGTCGCCGCCGCCGAGTTGCCGGTTCAGCCAGAAGGTGAAAAAGGTGAGCGGGCGCGTCTGCCGCGGCGCCCACACCTGGATCCAGCCGCCGGCGGAACCGAGGGTGGGATCGGCGAAGATGTCATAATCGTCAAAGTGAAAGCCCGAACCGAGCGAAGCGCCAAAAGCGGCCGCAGCGCCGGCGAGCAGAAGAAGGCGCTCGCGCATGACCAATTACGAGCTTACGTGAAACGTCCGCGCAACGCAGCCGAACGGCGCGCGCGGCTGGAGGAGATCCTGCGCCGCCTGGACGGAATGTATCCCGAGGCGACCTGCGCGCTGCGCCATTCGAGCCCGTGGGAGCTGCTGGTGGCGACCATTCTCTCGGCGCAATGCACGGACAAGCGGGTGAACGAAGTCACTCCCGGGTTGTTCGCGAAGTATCCCACTCCCCGGGATTTCGCGGCGGTACGCCCGGAGGTGCTGGCCGGAGACATCCGGAGCACGGGCTTCTTCAACAACAAGGCGAAGTCGATCGTGGGCGCGGCGAAAAAGGTGGTGGGCGAGTTCGGCGGCAAGGTTCCGCGCACGATGGAGGAGATGCTGTCGATTCCCGGAGCCGCGCGCAAGACCGCCAACGTCGTACTGGGCACGGCGTACGGGATCGCAAGCGGCGTGGTGGTGGATACGCACGTTTCGCGCATCGCGCGGCGGCTCGACCTGACGAAAAACACCGACCCGGTGAAGATCGAGCAGGACCTGGTGAAGATCCTGCCCGAAGAACGCTGGATCCGCTTCTCGCACCAGATCATCCTGCACGGGCGCGCGCTGTGCATGGCGCGCTCGCCGGAGTGCGCGGCGTGCGGCCTCAACGACCTGTGTTACGCGGGCGACAAACGCCGGTAGCGTGGACGGAGTAGGCTTTTACCAACTTTTTACACGCACCTGTAAACCGATCCTCCTCCGCATCCGTTAATTGAGATAGGAGGAGAAAGTCATGAAGTCCAGAATGCTGAGCAGGATGGCGATGGCGGCGGTATTCGTCGCCGGCACGGCGTTCGCCTCCGCGCCGGGCGACGCCGGCATCGCCAGGAGCGTACGCCACGAGGTGCTGACGTATCCTTACTACACGCTGTGGGACGACATTTCGTTCCAGGTGGATAACGGGAACGTGGTCCTGGAGGGCGCGGTCACCGAACCGTACAAGAAGACCGACCTGACGAAACTCATGCAGCGGATTCCGGGCGTGGCGAGTGTGACCAACGACCTGAAGGTGCTGCCGCTGAGCGATTTCGACAACCGGCTGCGCTGGCAGGTGGCGCGGGCGATTTTCAGCGACCCGCTGCTCTCGCGCTACGCGATGGGCGCGAATCCTTCGATTCACATCATCGTCGATAACGGGCATGTGACCCTTACCGGCGCCGTGAGTACCCAGACCGACAAGGAGATGGCGGGAATCCGCGCCAATGGCGCCGGACTCGCCTTCGGCCCGATCGTGAACAACCTCTCCGTGGACCAACCCGCCAAAGGCAAGAGAAGTTAGCCCGCCAAAACCCTACCTGATAAGTCCTTTCGAGGCGGCCGGCAGTTACCGGCCGCCTTCGCCATTTTCAGGCCGCCAGTAACTCGGCGCGTTTTGTGGTAACTTTCTGCGGCGCCGTGCGCTGGAGGCCCGCCTCCCGGATCCGCCGCGATGCGGATGGGGCCGCGCGGGCGTCGCGTCAATCTCCGGGCGGATTTTTCCGCTCCCGCTGGGCGAAGATAGAGAGCGGGAACGTACACACAGCGATGAAACTGTTTTTGGGAGTGGATGGCGGACAATCCGGCACGGCGGCCGTGATCGGCGATGAAACCGGGCGCGTGCTGGGCACGGGCGAGGCGGGACCGTGCAATCACGCGGCGGCGGGGGAGGGCCGCGCGAAGCTGGAGCGGGCGGTGCGGGGAAGCGTGGCGGAGGCATGCGCGCAGGCGGGGCTGGATGCGGCGGCGGTGGAATTCGAGGCCGCCTGTTTCGGAATGAGCGGCGGACCGGAAGACAAGCGGGAGATTCTGGAAGGGATCCTGCGGGCGCGCCGCCTGGTGGTGACCAACGACGCGGTGATCGCATTGGCGGGGGCGACGGCGTCGGGGCAGGGAATCATCACCATCGCCGGGACGGGATCGATCGCGTTCGGGCGCAACGCGCCGGGGCGGACGGCGCGCGCCGGGGGCTGGGGCTACGTATTCGGCGACGAGGGCGGCGGATTCGACATCGCGCGGCAGGCGCTGCGCTCGGCGCTGCGGATGGAAGAAGGATGGGGACCGCCGACGCGGCTGCGGGAGGTGCTGCTGGAGGCTACCGGAGCGCGCGACGCCAACGACCTGCTGCATCGTTTTTACGGCGACGACTGGCCGCGGTCGCGCGTGGCGCGGCTGGCTCCGCTGGTGGACCGCGCGGCGGGCGGGGGCGACATGGTGGCGCTGGAGATTCTGCACGGCGCGGCGCACAGCCTGGCGCTATTGGCCGCGAGCGTGCGTGGGCAGTTGTGGCCGGCGGGCGGAGAGATCGAAGTCGCCTGCATCGGCGGCGTGTTCGAGAGCGCGCTGTTGCACGAGCGTTTCCGGGTGTTCGTGGAGATGAACGAGGGTGCGCGGGTGATCGCGCCGCGGCGCGGTCCGGCCGAAGGCGCGCTGATGGAGGCCGTGCGCGCGGCCGGAATCGCGATCGGGTGAGGCGGGCGAACTCAGGCACCCACCATGATGTTGAGCCGCCGGACGATGCTCTTCATGGTCTCCGACTGGGCGTTGAGTTCCCGGGCCGCTGACGCGCTTTCCTGCGCGCTGGCCGCGGCGCGCTGCGTGACCTGCTGCATCTGGCCGATCGCGCCGGCGATCTGGTTGATGCCGCGGGCCTGTTCCTGGCTGCCGAAGTTGACCTCGTCCACCAGGGTTTTGACGCGGTCGGACTCGCCGGCCACGAGGCGCAGTACTTCGGCCAGGCGGTCCACCTTGCCCTTGCCCTCGCCGGAGCGGGCGATCGATTCCTCGATCAGGCCGGCGGTATCGCGCGCCGCCTGGGCGGAGCGCTGGGCCAGGCCGCGGACCTCGTCGGCG
Organism: Acidobacteriota bacterium; assembly: GCA_018268835.1. Taxonomy (GTDB): domain Bacteria; phylum Acidobacteriota; class Terriglobia; order Bryobacterales; family Bryobacteraceae; genus Solibacter. Next base: position 31,239 of record JAFDVU010000055.1, read on the forward strand.
ACCACGGCGAAGCCCATCCCGGCTTCTCCGGCCCGCGCCGCCTCGACGGCGGCGTTGAGCGCGAGGATGTTGGTCTGAAACGCGATCTCGTCGATGACCTTGATGATGCGCGCGATCTTGCCGCTCTCGGTGTTGATCGCCGCCATGGCCGCGATCATCTCTTCGAGCGACGCCGAGGCGCGCTGGAACTCGCGCTGCGAGGAAGCCACCACGCGCGCCGCCTCTTGAGTGTTTTCGGTGTTGCGCTGGGCCATGGCATTGATCTCCTCACCCGAGGCCGACGTCTCTTCCAGGGAGGCGGCCTGCTGGCTGGAGCCCTGGGCGAGGGTCTGGCTGGCGGCGGCAATCTGTCCGGCGGCGCTTTGTAGTTGTTCGGAGCCGGCGTGCAGGTCGCCGGCGATGGCGATCAGGCCGTGATTGATGCTGCGCGAAATGTACCAGGAAAGCGCGGCGCCGCACACAACCGAGGCCGCGAGAACGATCAGGATCCAGTTGCGCGTCGTGGCGGCGTCGGTCTCAGAGGTCTTCGCGGTCTGGATGCCGGAGCCCCGGTTCCACTTCTGCATGGCCATCACCTGGTCGCGCGCCTGGACGAACGCCGGATCGACGTTCGCGTTGTAGAGAGCCAGGGCTTCGGCGGCGCGTCCTTCGCGGCTGACGGGCAGGACGGTGGTCCATTGCCGGCGGTAGAGATCGATCGATTGCCGCAGGCGGTCGAAGTTGGCACGATCGGCAGCGTCGTAGACCGTGGTGCCGTAGTCCGTGACGGCCTGGTCGAGTTCGCCGTTGAGTTGATCCATTTCGCGCTCGATGGCGGACTTGTTGTCGACGGAGGAGGCGATGTGCTTCCAGGCGTCTCCCCGGAAACGGTAGAGTTTGGCGGAAATCACGCCGATATCCGCGGTTCCGGGCAGACTGTCGTCGCCAAGTTCGCGAATGTGCCGGGCAAGTTCGGCGGCTCCGGACAGAGCCACGATGCCAACCAGCAGCGTCAGCCCCAACAGGCAGGCGACAATGATCCTGGTCTTATTGGTGATGGTCAGATGGAAAATCAAGTTATCGGTTCCTTTCGTCCAACCGGCCGCAGAAGACGGTGCAACCGGAGGCGCCTGGCGTGCCTGAGGTATGTAGTGCCGAGGTGAGCGGAATCTCCTCAAAGTGGCTTATCGGCGGGAAGGGTTCGCGGGTTTAGCGTTCGCCGGGGTAGGAAGACAGGAGCGTGGGTGCTCGACATGGATGACTTCAGCGGCGCCAGCCCCGAACCGGACGCTGGCTTTGGTGCTTCGCGCTAGTTCACATAACGAATATTATGTCTACTTTTTAATGGATCCCGAAAAACGGCCCGGTCCACGCTGAAGAGGACCGGGCCAAGTGGGAAGAAAACTCACGCTGATTGGGAAGATCGATTAGCGGCCGCGGTGGCTTCCCCCGCCACCACCGGCCGGACGCCCGCCGCCACCGCCACCGGAGGAACGCGGGGCGCTGTAGCTGGGAGCGGAATACCGGGGCGCGCTGGGCGCCGAATAACGCGGTGCGCTATAGCTGGGCGCAGAATACCGTGGAGCGCTGGGCGCGGAGTACCGCGGTGCGCTGTAGCTGGGCCGTTCGCGGACCACCGGCGGGGCCACGCGCAGGCTTTCCTGCCGGCTGGGGCCGCTGTTCGGCGCCGAGTAGTTGTTGCCTCCCGGCTGGTTCATGAATTCCTGGCGCGGCTGGGGCTGACCGAAGCCGCCGCGGTTCTGCTGGCGCGGGGCGGCCTGCTGCTCGCCGCGGGGCGCGGCCTGGGACGCGCCGCCGGGACTGCCGAAGCGCTGCCAGCCGCCGCGATCCTGCTGGCGAGGGGCCACCTGTTGGCTCCGCGGCGCGGCCGATTGCTGCCGGAACGCTGGGTCGGCGCCGCCGCCGGCGTTCGGTGACACCGGCTGTCCGAACCGCCGCCATCCACCCGAGTTCCCGCCGGCATTTCCACCGGGATTTGCGGCGGCATTGGACCCGCCGCGCACCTCCGGGCGGGCCGCCTGGAAGCCTCCGCTTCCCTGCCCGGACACCTGGCGACCTCCCCGGGCGAACTGCTGGAACGGCACGCGCTGCGCCGGCGCCGGCGTCTGGCTGCGGAAGAACCGCGCGTTTTCGATCGTCCGCGGAGGATTGGCCACGGCGCGGTCGCTAAAGCGCAGGTGCTGGCTGCTTGGGGCGAACGGGGTGGCACCCTGGATCGCTCCCACATTATGGATCTGCGAACCGTTGTAGCGCGAGATGCGGCTAAAACGGCCGTCCGCAAAGTCGCGATAGCCGACACCATTGACCGCGTTATACCGCGAGTTTCTATAGACGTTTGTGATGTTTACATTCGTAATATTAATCTGACGGTTGAAGTATCCGCCGCTGTGGTACCAATTCCGGCCCCACCAGGGGTGATAGACCTCGTAGGGAGCCAGTGGCACCCAGCCGACGTTGCCGAATCCAAAGCCGATTCCGCCGCCACCGCCGAAGCCGACCCAACCCACCAGGGCGGGCGACCAGTAGTGCCGCACTCCCATGACCCCGGGATACCAGCACCAGCCAAAGCGGTCGTTATGGAACCAGCGGCCGTAGTGATACGGGGCCCAGCCCCAAGGCTCGTAGCTGACCCAGCTCCAACCGTACCAGTCGAGCCAGGTCCAGCGGCCGTCATAATAAGGAGTCCAGTCCGCGGCCACCGTGGGACGCCACACGTAACCGTAATCCGGGGTGCTCACCCAGGCGCCGTATTGATCCAGGTCTTCGGCGCCGTAAACCCCCTGCGGGACGTAGCGATCGCTGGACGACTGCGTCAACAGGCGGTCGCGGCTCTCGCACCAGCGGTCCCAATCGTCGAGTCCGCCAGCGGAAACAACCTGAAACTCGGGGTCGGATGCCGGTCCGCGCGCCAGCATGGTCTGGCCGCTGTGGATCCACTGCGACCCGCTGGGACTGAAGATCTCCAGGTCGCCGCCGCGCGCGGTCACTTCCGTATCCCCGTTGTCGTTGACCAGGATGCGCGCGGTGCCGGCCTGCGACGGACGCACGCTCACGCTGGGGGTATCGATCTCGATGTTGGCGCCGGTATTGCGCAGCACGCGGAAGGTCATCAAGCCGCGCGCCAGTTCCAACTGGTAGCGGTTGTAGGTGAGTTCGGCGAGGTGCACCTGGGCGTTGGCGCCGATGCGGGCCACATTGGCCGCGTCGAATTGAATTTCGGCGCGCGAGGCGGGGCCGCTGGCGATGCGATCGCCGGTCATCAACGGCGCGTTGATCACGCCCGCCACCCAATCGCCGGAATCGCCGCGCTGCACGGTCACGTCGCCGTTCATCAGGCTGATCCGGGCGACCCCGCGCTGCAGGTCATCGGCATCCTGCGCGTTGAGCGGCACCAGCGATCCGGCCAGCGCCACCAGGGTCGCCGTGAGGGCCACACGCTTCGAGAAAGTAGTGAGTCGCATAGCGGTCTCCCGAACTTCAACCTCTGGCTTGCACGGGGTGGGCCAAACGGAAGCCCTCATCAGATCAATTAGTTAGGCGGCTAAGCGGCATAGCGGAGGTGGCCGAAAACCACCAGCCTGGCTTGGATGAATCAGCACGGCGGCGGCTGGCGGGGCGATTTCGCTTGACAGCTATCGCAGATTGCAATACAGTAATTGCATATTGCGATTGATTCTTGGGAACACAAATTCCCGGGATCGCGTAATGATAGAGGAGTACAGAGCCGAATCACTATGACACCAACAACCAGTCCCCACATGGGCCAGATCCATGCCCTGCTTGCCGAGCGCGGTTACGAGGTGACCGAGCCGGCTCCGGATACGTTGCACATCCGCGAACTGGACAGCGGGGTAAGCATTCAGGCGGTGGTGGAAGGCGACATCATCTTCTTTACCCTGCCCTGCATCACGGTGGCGCGAGCGAAGGTGACGCCGGAGATCATGGCCGCGATGCTCGACGCCGGCAACGGCGTGAGCACGTCCTTTTTCCAGTTGTACGATGCCGGTGGCGGGAACGTGACGGTCACGCTGAACAACTTCTGCAAGCTCCAGGAAATGGGCGCGGAAGATGAAGACGACATCCTGAGCTGTGTGCATTTCCTGCTGGTGGATGTGATGAGCGCCCGGCGCCTGGTGGGCAGCCTGGCCGCATAGGTCGATACACAAGGAACAGACGAGGAGAGAAGACGATGGCATTCCTTTCAGATTTCTTCGGGCGGCTGGGACGGGTGGCCCGCGGGCAGGCCAACGCCGGGGTGGACGCGGTAGAGGACGCGACCTTCGAGGCGACAGTGCGGCAGACCGTTGCGGACATGAAGACCGAGCTCAACAAGGTCGTGCGCGCCAGCGCGATGGCCATGAGCAACTACAACTCGCTGCAGGCCGAATACGACAAGTACGTGCGGCAAAGCGACGAGTGGAAGCAGCGCGCGGGCATGGCGCTCGACGCGGGCAACGAGGATCTGGCCAAGAAGGCGCTCGCCAAGAAGGCCGAGTGCGATCAGCAGGTCAACTCGATGAAGCTGTCGGTGGAGCAGGCGCAGGCGACCAGCGACAAGCTCAAGCAGCAGGTGGCGGAGTTGAAGCGCAAGATCGAAGACGGCGAGCGCACGGCGGGCACGCTGGTGGCGCGCAAGAACGCGGCGGTGGCGCAGCGCAAGGTGAGCGAAGCCATGGCCGGCGTGGGCAGCGCCGATAACGCGTTTGCCGCGCTCAACCGTTTCGAGCAGACCGTATCCAAGGAAGAGGCGACCGCCAAGGCGTTCGATCAGTTGGCGAGCGCGGGCAAGGACGACGATCTGGAGAAGCAGTTCGCCCAACTGGGCACGGGCAATGTCGATTCCGCGCTGGAGGCCCTGAAGGCGGAGCGCAACGCGGCCAAGAATCCGCCGCCGCCGCCGTCGTACCCCAAGGAATTGCCGGCGGCCAGCGGTACGGTGTCGACGGCTTCCAAGGCGAGCGAAAAGGCAGGCGCCTGAGGGTGGGCTCGATATGATCACCTTTACGCTGGAAGCCATTCTGGCGATCTTTCTGGTGATAATCCTGATGCGACTTTTCCGTAAAGAACCGAAGCCGGCGGAACCGGCCTACCAGGCTCCCGTCGAGGACCTGGCCAACCTGAAGGTCGGCGACGCCCGCACGGGAGACGTCCTCTCCATCGCGGGCGCGGGCGATCAGATGAGCGATCTGGATTTCACGGTGGACCGCGCCTCGCGTCTGGAGGCCGGCGCCCGCACGTGGGTGGAGTTTTCCGGACCTTACAAGGAGCGGCGCGTGGCCGTCCGCGTGGGCGGCGATGAAGACGAGGAGGCGGAGGTCTATCTCCACTCCTCTCCGGCCCGGGTGACCCTGGACGACGTCGGATTGAGCGAGCAGGATCTCGCCGATATCGACGAACGGCAGAACCCGGCGGACAATTTCGAGTACGACAACACGTCCTGGAACTACCGGTTGAGCCGCGAGGTGCGCGCCTCCCGGGAGACCCCGCCGCAGCAAACCAGCTACTACTACTGGGAGTTCCTGACGCCGGACGCCGCGCGCCTGCTGAGTATTCGCAAGGCGGAAGGCGAGCCTTTCGCCGTCACCGTCTACCAGCGGATTCAGCCGGTCGATGTCACGGTTTATCGCGGCGCGAGAACCTGAGGCAACCGTCATGGAAAAGACCGGATTGAAGCTCACGGCGGTCGTGGTGGCCGCCCTGATGGCAGGGGTGTGGTTTGCCGGCCTGGACGATCTGCCGCGCGACGTGCGCGCGCAGATCGCCGCCGAGCGGGCGCAACTGGCCACGGCGCAGAAGCAACTAGCGGCGGACAAGGACGCGGTCTCGCGCGAGGTGGCCGGCGAAGCCGCGCTGTTCAGTTCCCTGCCCTCGGCCGCACTTTACAGCGACCGGCTGGCGCGCTCGGAGAGCGTGCTGGCCGGGGCGGCGCGCGACATGGAGCAGTTGGCGCGCATCGAGAAGGCCAACCGCCGCACCGACGCCGCGCAGGCGCAGCAGATCCTGGCGCATGAGAAATCCACCCGCGCCGCGGCCCTGGCCGACGCCGATGCCGTGCGCAAGGACGCCGACGGCTGGGTCGAGCGCAAGAATCATCTGCCCGAAGAAGCCCGCGAGATGGAGCGGGACTACCAGGCGGTGCGCGGCGCGGACGTGGCCGGCCTGGCCGCCGTGGTGACCAAGGCGGAAAGCGACTGGCCGGAGAAGAAGGGGGATCTAGAGGCTCGGCTCGCGGCCGTGCGTTCGGCGGCGGAGGATGCCGAGGATTCCTGGCAGAAGAGCGCGGCGGCGCGTGCCGCGGCGGCATCCAACGAAACCGCGAAAGTGGACTTCGCGGTGCTGTTCCCGGCGGCGGACCGGCTGCACACGGCGGCCGCCGAGGTGCCGGCGAAGGCGGCGGAACTGAAGTCCCTCACCGGCCAGCTCTACACTTCGTGGGACAAGCTGCTGGTGGATATGCGCTCCCGCGGCGGCCGATGGGAGCAGCAACTGCGCACGGTGCGCACGCGCGACGGCAAGACCACGAGCGACGACAACTGGGTGGAGGTCAGCAAGGCCCAATACCAGGCCATGGAGCGCAACCTCGGCATGGCGGTCGAGCACAAGGGCCCGGGCCGGTACGATGCCGAAAGTGAACGGGTGGCGCAGCCGGCCGGCTTCGCCTACATGGCGCCTCCCGGCCAGAGCAACCAGTACGGCTACTGGCAGCGGTCCGGCGGCCAGAGTTTCTGGGTTTTTTACGGCCAGTACGCATTGCTGCGCGACCTGTTGTTCAACCGAGACTACCGTCCGCTGGACAGCCGGGAATATCAGGACTACCGCGACTACCGGCAACGCAACCAGACCTACTACGGGCGCGATACCGATAGCGGCGGGCAGAAGTACGGCACGGCAGGGAGTTCCACCCAGGAGCGGTATTCGGGCAGCACGTTTTCCCGCGGCGGCGGCTTCAAGGATTCCAAGTACGCGAGCAAGCCGGGCGGTTACCGCGACAGCCAGTACGCCACACCCTCGATGCGCGATCCCAACGCGGACCACAGCCCGCGGACGTTCGGCAGCGGTTCGAGCCGGCCGTCGACACCGCGCGCCATGCCGCGTCCGGCGCCCAGCCGGCCGTCGATGCCGCGCAGCCCGGGGCGGTCGTTCGGGCGGCGGCGTTGAGGGCGGAGGCGAACACTGAGCGCCTGGGGCGTGCCGCCGCGGAGTCCGGTTCGATCCGAAGGTCGGCCGGAGGCCGACGCTACCGTTCGGGCGGCGGGAAGTAGAATCGCGGGCGT